>CP099863.1:2590363-2909173 GCA_024134725.1 Bacillus sp. 1780r2a1
ATCTGAACTATTGAAAAGAGTTAACTTTCGACAGTTCGGATATCCCGTTGGGTTAATTATTTCTTTTCCAGCTTCTTTTATATAAACATATTCTTATATCAAAACATAAAAAAACACCTTCATAGTAAGAGAAGATGTTAGGAATCGTCTGTACTTGTTTCTTTATAGATTTTATGCAACATGCGATTAACAAGGATCATGCATACTCCTGCAAGTGCGAAAAGTGCGAACCATTCTTCCATTACCATAACTTTTCCTCCTTTGAAAATCGACTTAGTAGATTGTCTTACAAGATAATTCGAACAAATATCCTGTAAGACAATAATAGCAATTGATACCTAAATTGTAAATAGTATGCGCTTACATTTTTAAAATCTTCGGTCTATTCAATGATTTGTGATGACTTCTACTGGTCCATGATCGTCACAGTGACCGTCATGCACATGATGTAGCCTTCCATTTACTAAATAGTCCATATGATCTCCATGGGGAACCATCTCATGGCCGCAATCTTCTTCATGATTACATCCACACTCAATTGGCTGACATGCATCAGGGTTAGTTTCATTTACTGGAATTACACACTCATCCCAATGATCATTATGTTTATGGTGTAGATGACCGTTATGAACATAATCAATATGACCATCATGCATAATTTTCGTATGTCCACATGCTAGGCTATGCTCATGCTTATGTAACCCACTATGTTCTTTATGCTCCATTTTTTCACCTCCCTACTCTGTCTGTATTATACACATTTCCCCTAATTAAAAATCAGCATAACATTTTAAAGAACAAAAAAAAGCTGTGCACGTGGCACAGCTTTTTTATCCAACAGAATGTTTAATGTTTACGAGATCACTTAAATTATTCATATAGATAATCTGATTACCAAATGAATTTCCCTTTAACATTTCTGTATGAGATGGTTTCATTCCTATGATATAACAGGTAACTCCCATAATATCAAACGAACGCATAAAGGATGAAAAGGCGTGGATGCCTTCTGGTTTCAGTTCATTAATTCCTGAAAAGTCAAAGAGCATAATGGAATAATGACCATCATATGTAGCATCTTGGAGCACTTTGGAATTTTCTGCTACGAGCTGCTCATCTAAATCGCCAAACAGCGGAATAAGAGCTACCTTTTCAGAGAGCTTAATGAAAGAAGCTGATAGCTGCTTAATTCGTTTTAGAGACGCCTCTAAACGCTCTTTTTGCTGTAAGAGCTCAAAGTCCGTATGTGCCAATCTTTTTTGATGAGCTTGGACCATCTTTGTTAGCTCTTTGATACGTTCGTCTTGGTGAAGGCAAACTAAGTGTCCGACTCCTTCATCCCACTGTATAAAACATTCAAATAAAGCATAAGGTGATTGCTCAGTCTGTAACACTAGCTCTACCTTCTGGGCGGTATACTCTTTTTCTTCCAAGAGCGTTGTGCGCTTACGGTTTTCCTTTTTTTCGTTGTCGTCTTTTGCAATATACTCTGTTCTTAAATATTTCTTTGCTTTTTCTTTGCTGAACGTATCAACAACTTCTAAGAAGTTATCGACCGACGCAAAAGTCGTCATCGCTAGCTTGGAACGATTTAAAATTTTAAGATTTCGGTCCACAGTAAAATATGGAACAGGAGCACTTTTAAGCATCGACATGTATGTCCACCCCTTTTTTATAACGTAATAACCATTCATTTAGTTCGTTTAAACTTGGTATTTGTTTTGCGTTGTCAACCACACTGTTTGCAACATGATTTGATGCAATGAGCCTTCCGCCAATTAGCGTAATGGGTTTTGGATCTAAACTCTCTAACAAATTTACATATTGCGGAAGTTGGTCTAAATGAAATGAAATGGTAACGGATAATGCTACAATATCGGGCTGCCAGTCCGTTGCCATAACCTCCGCTGCTTCTCTTGGCAAATCTGCTCCTAAAAACCGCGTGTCAAATCCATGTTCTTCAAATAGAAGTGAGACCATCTTTAATCCAATAAAATGCTGTTCTTCTTCTAGACAAAACAACATCACTTTTCCGTGCTTTTTGTTTTTCTTACTTGTTACCTCTTTATAAAATCCATAGCGTGTTAATAAGTAATCACAAGTTGTAGTTGCTACATGTTCATCAGCAACCGTAACGATATTCTTTTCCCACAGCGTACCAATATAGCGCATAGCAGGGGTCAACAGACCTTCATAAATATCTAGGCTACTTGCGCCTTTTTCTACTGCTTTCTCTACTATATTCCACGCACTATCTTGATTTCCTGAAAGTAGCTCATCAACTAACCTCAGAGTTTGAGATTCCAATGTTTCTCACCTCAGTCCATCATTTGTAGCTTTTTACCAATAAAAATAAGAAAGCGAGAAAGCCTAAAGAACTTTCTCGCTAAAGGTGATATCTTTCCATTTATAAATTTCAGTTTTATTCAACCTTATCATATAAATACTGGGTCAACAACTGAAACTACTGTATTTATGAATAAATAGTATAAATCACCCTATTTATCCATCTTTAACGTAGACTTATTCCCTTTTTTAAAAAAATTACTCTTTATTTTAACTAATTTCACATTATCTTTTATTTTTCGCCAAAACATGCATAACTTGGTTTAATCGCGGGTATCAAAAAGATATAAGATTAAAATACACTATTAGGAGGTTGTTATTATGTCATTTATTTGGATGCTTATTGTAGGTGGACTTATTGGTTGGTTAGCTGGCATTATTACTGGAAAAGGTGTTCCTGGAGGTATCATTGGTAATATTATCGCCGGTTTTATCGGAGCTTGGTTAGGTGGACTTATTTTTGGAAACTGGGGTCCTGAGATGGGCGGATTCGCCATTGTACCTGCGATTATCGGCTCTATAATTTTAGTATTAATTGTAAGTTTCGTTATGAGAAAAATGCGTAGAAATCATGCTTAATATCAAAAAACGCTGCTTTATAAAGCAGCGTTTTTTTCGTGAGTCAAAATATTTGAATCAAAAATATCCTTCTTGTACACTGAGTTTATCCTTACTTAAAAGGATTGAATACAAGGACTTTTTTTGAAGGAGATGAACGAATAATGACTCGCTATTCTAAGCTATTTGAACGAACAAAGTTAGAGAATTTACAATTGAAAACAAGAACTGCAATGGCTCCCATGACACGATGCTTTGCAGATGATGAAACAGGCGTTGTAAACAAGGAGATTGCCCAGTACTATCGTCGTCGCGCTAAAGACGGCATTGGTCTTATTATCTCAGAAGGTGTTGTAATCAGTGACCGCGCGAAAGGAAATCCAGGTGTTCCAGGAATTTATACGCGAGAGCAAATTGAAGCGTGGAAAGAAGTAACAAATGCTGTTCACGAAGAAGGAGGGACGATTATTGCGCAAATTTGGCACGTAGGACGTTTAAGCCATCATGAGTTAATTAAGGGTCAACAACCTCAAGCTCCTTCTGCTATCGCTGCTGATGGTCAAGTTCCTCGCTTCCGTAAACCTTATGAGACACCGGAAGAAATGACAAAAGAAGATATTAAAGAGGTTGTTTCTCAATATGCTCAAGCTGCTAAAAATGCTATAGAAGCTGGATTTGACGGAGTTGAAATTCACGGTGCACATGGCTACTTAATTGATCAGTTTAACTCTGAGTTTTCTAATAAGCGCACGGATGAATACGGTGGAGATTTAAAACAACGATTAACGTTCATGAAAGAAGTAATTTCTTCCGTGATTGATGCAATTGGCGCAGAACGTGTTGTAATTCGTTTCTCTCCGCATAAAGTTGATGCACCTGACTATAGATGGGATGATGCGGAAAAAGCAATTCAAACCTATGTCGAAGCATTTAAAGAAGTCGGCGTGAAAATAATTCACCCTTCCATGCTTAATTTTTACGAAGATGTAAAAGATGGTAAGAACCTGTATGAAATCGTTCGAAACTACTGGAGTGGCCCAATTATCGGCGTAGGTGATTTAACGCCAGATTCTGCAGAACGTGCTTTAGAAGCTGGCTGGATTGACGTAGCAGCTATCGGGCGTCCACTTATTGCAAACCCTGACTATTTACATCGTATTAAACAAGATGAACCCCTTGTAGAGTACGACCCTGCTACACACTTACCAAAACTTATTTAATAATACCAAAAGAGCGGGAATGACCCGCTCTTTTCTTGCTTAAATTTGTTTTTCACTCCCCTTTTCTTAGCCTCTTTTTTAAAAACACACTGTATGGTTTATAAGAGTAATATCTAGGGTACCATACACATATCTCGCTTCCCATTGACTATTAACTCATTTACAATTACAGCGCTGAACATGGAGATGAGGTGGAAAATTGAATAGTTTTAATCGACTTCTTTTAGTTCTAATTGGAGTAGTTGGACTTATTTCTGCAGGTTTATTAGCCCTAACTGTTTATGATGTTCCAAACTTATCTAATTGGTTACAAACTTGGCAGCAGCAAGAATGGTTCTACTATACAGTTTTAGCTATAAGTGCCTTTTTAGCAGTAGTATTTCTTATCTTGCTATGTACAGGCTTATTTACTAGCTCTCCTGACCGAGAGTTAATCATTGTCACTAGTGAAGGAAAAATAACGATTTCCAAAGCTACTATTGAATCAACTGCGTTAAAAGCCATTCAAAGCGTTCAAGGAATTCGTTCACCAAAAGTAGAAGCGCTAATTAATCCTCGAAAAGAATATGTGAGCGTATTGGTCAGCTGCTCTTTATTTGGTCGTGAAGGGTTACCTTCAATCGGTAAGGACATGCAGGCAGAGATTAAGCGCGCTGTTGAATCTTTGCTAGAACTTCCTGTTCATTCTGTCCGCATTCATTTAACTGATACAAAAACACAAACGAAAGAACGCGTTGTGTAATGAAGGAGGCATTAACATGAGTGGACTTGATAAGTTACTTCCTTACCGCGGACGCTTGTTTGGCTTACTACTTGGACTTATTTTAGCAATTTTATTATTAACAATTGGCTTTGGCCCTACAATTCTTGTAATTGGGTTTATGGGTATTGGGTACTTGATTGGAAAGTGGCGAGATGGACAATTAGATATTGAAGCTTGGCTGCGTTTTTTTACTCGCAGACCTTAACTAACAAAGGAGAGAACTAACATGGCAGAATCTACTACACAAACAATGAAACATGAAAATAAATTAACATTTGAAGATCAGGTGATAAAGAAGATTGCAGGTATTGCTGCTAACGAAATCAAAGGTATCTTATCGATGAGCGGAGGGTTTATGAGTGGTTTAACAGATCGGTTCCGAAACTCAGAAGATATTACAAAAGGCGTGCAGGCAGAAGTAGGAGAAAAACAAGTAGCGCTTGATTTAAAAGTGATTGTTGAATATGGTAAGAATGTGCCAACAATCTTTAATGAAACGGTTACAAACGTAAAAAAAGCAGTGCATGAAATGACTGGGCTTGAGGTAGTTGAAGTGAACATGCATGTGGAAGACGTAATGACTCGTGAAGAGTTTGAAACAAAAAATAATAATGCCGAAAAAGAGCAAGACTCTAAGCGAGAGATTCAATAATGATGAAATAAGCTTCGTGCGTGTGCACGAAGCTTTTTTTGTTTATAATAAACGATTGCTTTTAAAATACTTCCACATTCCCCATGTTAACGCAATAAGTATCAGTAAGATAACAAGCGTAGAATAATGTGAGTCCTGATAGGGAATTGGAACATTCATTCCAAAAAAACCCGTTACAAAAGTGAGCGGAAGCATAATGGTTGATATTATTGTTAACATGTTTAATTTTTCTGATGACTTAGCACTAATAATAGAATAATACGTATCAAGGGCACTGTTTACTAAGTCACGAAAAGTCTCAGTTGAGTCTACAATTCGCTCTAAATGATCAATTAAATCAATAAAGAACGGGGTGTTGTCTTCATTAATATCAAACTTCCACTTTCCATTTACCGCCAAGAAAATACGACGCTGAGGTAAAATAACACGACGAATCAAGATAATTGTTCGCTTTAACGCAAGGAATTCTTCCGTTACTTCTTTTACTTCTTCGTCATACATTTCATCTTCTAACTCCTCAATCCGAATACCGATACGGTCAAGAATTGGAAAATATTCATCCGTAATACCATCAATAAGTGCATAAAGCAAAAAGTCGGCACCTTTATTCATATACTTAGAGCTTCGAGAACAAATAGCATCCATTTGTCCCAACCACTTTAACTTATGCTTATGAATCGTCACCACATAATTTGGACCTACAAACACGTTAAGTTCTAACGTGGTAATTTCGTTATCGCTTTCTTCATTGTATCGTAAAGCATGAAATACAAAAAACTTGTAGTCTTCGTAATCATCAATTTTAGCTCTAGGACTATCGTGTAGACAGTCTTCAATGGCTAAAGGGTGAAAACCAAATTTTTTCGCTACTTCATTTAACTCTATACTTTCAACATCATACAAATCAATCCACAAAAGATTCTGAGGGTTTTTTAGTTGTTCAATTGCCTCTGTTAATGGCATACCGACTTTCGTTTGTTCATCTTGCTGATTATAAAGATATGTTTTAATCATATTCATTCACCTCATTTTAAAAGTGAGGCATCATAAGGAGCGCTTCTTCACGTGCGAAAAGAGACATGGAACACCTAATGCTGCCTCTAGTTATATTTTTATACAATTTGGGGTCATCAGTGCCCATCCACCTTCACCTCGCATATTGATACTTTATTTCATTATAGATACTTTTTAAGTGTAAACCATCTCTAAAAAAAAGCAATAAAAAAAACGAAGCCAGAGATCCCCTCGGCTTAAAGGGTCCTGGCTTCATCTATATAATATAAGGGGTTAAATAAAACGTACCTTTATTATAGCACACAACTAATGGTCATATTTTCCTCTTATAGAAAATAGTTCTTATTTCGCACCTTTTTCCAGTTCCCTTTCTTTACGAACCTGCTTAGCAAAGAATAATTCATATACAACTGGAATGATAATTAGCGTTAATAAGGTAGAAGATGTTAAACCACCGATAACCGTAATTGCCAAACCTTTAGAGATCAATGTTCCACTTGATGTTGTTAAAGCAAGTGGAATCAGCGCTGCAATAGTTGCAAAGGCTGTCATTAGGATAGGACGTAAGCGCGTTTTACCAGCTTCAATAAGCGATTCGCGGATTGTCATCCTTTTTTGCTCTCTATTTTGGGTAATTCGGTCTACTAATACAATGGCGTTTGTTGTTACAATTCCAATTAACATTAGGAAACCAATCATTACGCTAACAGATAAAGGCTCTTTTGCGATAACTAGCCCAATTAGTGAACCAATCGGAACAAAGATTAACGATGATAAAATAATGAATGGAATACGAGCTTTACCAAACGTAATCAGCATCGTTAAGTACACAAGGCCAATAGCTGTTAAAATAGCTAATCCTAAAGATTGGAAGATTTCTACGGTTTCATCACTACCGCCTCCACCTTCAAGACTTACACCTTTTGGTAAATCAAGTTTTTCTACACCAGCTACTACATCTTGCGTCACTTTTTGAATATTTTCATCTTTAATATCTGCTTCAACACGAGCAAATACTTTTCCATCTAATTTTTGAATGGACGTAAATGTATCGATTTCGCTTACGCTGGCAATATCTTTTACTGCTACTGGCCCTCTTTGTGTAAAGATTTGCAGATCTTCAATTTCTTTTGTTGAACTAATATCTTCATCATAAGAAAGCTGAACTGCACGATCTGTTCCATCTAGCGTTAAGTCACCTACTGATACAGGTTTTGTTTGATCTGTAATTGTTCCTACAAGTTGGAATCCAGATACACCATACTCAGATGCTTTATCTTGATCAACTTCAACCACAAGCTGCTTTTGTTTATCAGAGAAATTATTTTTTACATACTTTAAATTATCATAGGTATTTAAATATTCTTCTACTTCTTTCGCCGCTGTTTGTAAGTCATTCAAGTCAGATGAAAATAAATCGACCGTTACGTTGTTATTAGTTGGTGGGCCACCCGTTGATGCTTCAGATACGCTTAGCGTTGCTTTTGGAGACTCTTTTCCTACAATGTCTTCTATCTTACTCTGCAGTTCATCAATATACGTATCTACATCTGCGCCATCTTTCAGATTTAAGAAATAACCAATCTGATTTGGACGCTTTACGCCTGTTGCAAAATCACGTGAACCTACTTCTGTTGTAACATCTTTAATTTCATCTTCTGCTGCAAATAGCTCCTCTACTTTTAATGACACTTCATTTGTACGTTCTAAAGAAGTAGACGAAGGAAGCTGGATATTTGCCTGTAATAGTTTTTGCTCTTCGTTTGGAATGAATGTAAAACCAAGCGATGGAACAAGAGCAAATGAACCAAATAGTAATAAGAATGATAAGATTAAAATCTTGATTTTATGATTTAATGACCATGCAATTGCTTTTGCATATCCACGTTGAATTTTACCTTCTTTCTCTTCTGCTGGTACCTTCTTAAACGCAAACTTTGCTAAAATAGGTACAATTGTAACAGCAACAAGAAGTGAAGCTAAAAGTGAAAATACTACCGTTAACGCAAATGGTAAGAAGAATTCACCTGTAATTCCACCGACAAAACCAATTGGTAAAAATACAACAACGGTTGTAATAGTCGATGACGTAATGGCCTTTAATATCTCTTTTGTTGAAGATTCAACTAGTTCATTAGAAATGCCTTCTTCTGATTTTCGAACACGTCTAAAAATATTTTCAATAACTACGATACTATCATCGACAACGCGTCCAACTGCTACTGCCATTCCACCTAATGTCATGATATTTAACGAGATATCCAGCCCATTTAAGAAAATAGCTGATACAAGAAGCGACAATGGAATTGAGATAATTGAAATAATTGTAGCACGGAAATTACGCAGGAAGATTAGCACCGCAATGGAAGCGAACAACGCCCCAAGCAACCCTTCTTTTACTAACGTCTCAACTGACTTTTCAATTCCTTCTGCTGAATCAAATCCAATAGCGTAGTTAATATCATCATCGTATTTTTTCAATACTTCTAATGCGTCGTTGGCAACTTGCACCGTATTTGCATCTTGTTTCTTTGTAATTGCCATTGTTAGCGCTTCTTGTTGGTTATAGCGCGTATATTCACCTTGCTCGCTTACTTCTTCAACAGTTGCAATATCTCCAAGTGAAACTGGTGGAGCTTCTGGATTAACTGTAGATTTTAGCTCAACTTCTTTTAATGCATCAATTGTATCTAGTTTCTCTTCCACTCGCACAGGAATTTGAAGTTCTTCACCGTTTACAGTCCCTGCTGGGAAAGATACAGACTTTTGATTAATCTGTTCCTTAATTTGCTCAAGCGTTAGGCCTGCTGCAACTGCTTTTTCTTTATCAAGCGTAATCTGTAACAGATCCTCCTTTACTCCGCCAACCGATACAGAGTTGATTCCTTCAATTTTATTTAATTCTGGAATAATTTCGCTATCTAAAAGCTTTTCAACTTCCGCATCACCTTCAGCAAACAAAGAGATATTCATAATTGGAAAAGAGCCAAAAGAAAAGCGGTTCACATCAACTGTTGCTGATTCTGGTAAATCTAAGTCTTTTGTTATCGTGTCAATTTGTTGCTCAATATCGTCTAAATCTGTATTAAAAGGAAATTCTAGATTAATAATTCCTACGTTCTCATAAGAAACGCTCTGAACGCTTTTAACACCTTCAAGACCTTTTAATTGATCTTCTAACTTTGTTGTTACTTGTTCGTTCACATCATCAGGAGAAGCACCAGGATATACGGCTTCAATCGACAACTGTGGAAATTCAATATTAGGTAATAAATCGATTTTTAATTTTGAAAATGAGAATAAGCCAGCTAAAATAAGAAGAAAAGACAAAATAAATACTGCTACTGCATTCTTCAAGCTAAACTTTGTCAAGAAATTCATAAAGAGCCTCCATCTATTTTATTAGTCGTATTTATATGTGTAATAAATGAGTACCAGTGGGTCAGTTTATATCACTAAGCGCCTCACCTCCTTTATGTTAAAAATTAATAAACATTTTTCGGGACGTAATCCATTGAACCCCCCGGCAATGAAATAAAAGAGAAACCGTTCTCTCCGTGAAGGTCCCATCCTTCAAACATTGCACTATCTTGAAATAGATCCAATAGATAGTCTTCTGTCAGATATACTCTTAGGATGTTTAAGTCTTCATACCAAACAATATTGTTAATCTGCTTCCCTAGTAATTTCTTTGTGATATGATAACGCCATTCAAACGAAGTATTCAACTTCCAATCCGCTTGACCTGCAATCACATCATCTGCTTTTTTTAACCGCCATGGACATTCAATAACAAGACCACCATTAGAAAACTCTAAAGATAACGGATTGTCATATTGATGAATGATATTTATAACTTGTTGTCCATAAAAGTACGTAAAATCCATCGCTTGTTGTTCCTTATTCATTGAGAACCTCCCATACAATTTAACTTCAGTACCCACGGGTCAGTTTTTTAAAAAAAGAAATCAGTAACAACCTTCTAAAAAAAGGTCAACTGTAAACGTTGCATAACGTTCAATTTCTTTTTCTGACACATTTTGGTTAGATACGATATCCATTCTATACCCGTTTAGCATGCTACAAAACGCTTTTGAATGTAAAGCTGTATCTTCAAGTCCCTCTTCTTTCATCAGGTCTGATACTAAGGAATGATAATCATTAAAAAAGCGATGCAATCGCTCCATCATTCCTGGCATCTGATGAGGAGCTTGCCAAAACGAATCTGGGTACTTTCTTGTGTTATAAAAGAAGTATAGGTGATGCCTTGCTATTGAATAAAGCTTTTGCCTAAACGTTTTGCATCGATCGGTTTCTCGCTTTGCATTAGCAATGAAATAGAGAAAAGAGCGATCATTAACCGCAATATATAAGCTTTCTTTTGAAGGAAAGTAAAGGTAAAGTGTCCCTTTTGACACACCTGCTTTTTTAGCAATATCAATCATTTTAGCATCATGGTAACCATTTGCTCCAAATACCACAAACGCTGCATCCAGGATATTTTCCTTTTGTTCTATTCCTTTTGTCATATTTCCAAACCCTTTCCTGCCTCTTATTGCACGTGTAGAACAGGATCAACGCATCGAGACTGAACGTAAATAAAAGTACAGTTTCATCATTTACTATATATACTTATAAAAGATAACGTTATACCTTGTCAACACATAGTGTGCTTTTTTTTATTATGTTTTGAACCTTTTGTGAAAACGACCATTGATGCTTGTAACGATTGCATCTACATGGTACATTTTTCACGATAGTTGAAAAAAACATACATTTGGAGGGTAAACCATGATGTTAAAATCATCGATTGGCCGCTTGCGCTTGTTAAGTATTGTAGAAGGCATTTCATATTTACTTTTACTGTTTATTGCTATGCCATTAAAATATTTGGCTGATATTCCTGAGGCTGTATCCATTGTTGGAGCTGCCCATGGTGCTCTGTTCGTATTATACATACTTGCTGCTGTGCACGTGAAATTTGAGCATAGAAAAACAATTTTATGGGGTATCTATGCATTTATCTTATCTATTATTCCTTTTGGAACGTTCTATCTAGACAAGCAGTTAAAAGATGAGCAATAAATAAATCACGCCAAAGAACTGGCGTGATTTATTTATCGTTAAGAAAGCCTGTTAAACTGTTCAATCGTCTTCCACCATTTAAAAGAATGTGGCTTTAAAAGCTTTCCTATTTCCTCAGATGTTATGTGTTGCTCAGAAAGCATTTCATACATAGTTTCAAACAGTCCAATCGTTATGCTTTCTTTTACTTCTGCTTCACCTTCTGTATATAATCTTTCAATGGTTTCAAATATCTCAGGTTCATGGGCTAATTGATTATTGAATTCTAATGAAATTAAGTGAGATGCAAAGCGCTTGAGCTCTTGCTGCAAACCTTCTATTGTTGTTGTATTCACTTCTTCATCATATTGGAACGATGGACTTGCATCAGTTAACAATGGAATAACTTCGCCCTTTGTAATCATATATTTCCCTACCTTATTTGTAATCTAAATATAGTGATACTTTCTGTTTACCCATTGCTGTTATAGTTAAACGTAAAAATTAAATATGCTGTTTAGAATGAATAAAGAGGGCTTACTAATACAGGTTTTTATGCATTACCCTACATTAAGCGTAAGTGAACCAACGGCTGCTATAATTGGAAATGCACTTATCAAACCTATTTCTATCATCATGAATTTCGTTAGGAATCCACGAAACTGCTCTTTTTTTAAGTTGCTTGCTACCCGTTGATGAGTTTGATAAATGCGGAGCATTGCTC
Organism: Bacillus sp. 1780r2a1; assembly: GCA_024134725.1. Lineage (NCBI taxonomy): Bacteria > Bacillati > Bacillota > Bacilli > Caryophanales > Bacillaceae > Bacillus > Bacillus sp. 1780r2a1. Next base: position 2,602,705 of record CP099863.1, read on the forward strand.
CAATCCAAACGACCGCCAAAATAATTAATGGACTCATGCTTGATGCAGGTTCTGGGTTCATAAATGCTAGTACGATTAAAATCAACGGAACAATTTCTACTACGGCGTGCTTGATAAAAAACATGGTTTGAATACGAACAAGATCTTGATAAATTTCATTGTCTGTTTTGTCTTCCTGTAGCTTACCTTCAATTGTATAAATGGTTGACTGATAAATAAACATCATTCCGATAACGGCGATTAATGCTCCAATGATAAAATACCATATACTCATTACAAATCTCCTTTCTAATAAAAAAACGGTAGATCTCTAGAAAATCTAACGTGAACATTGTATCATTTTATGCTTCATTCGTCTTATAGATTTATAAGAAAGAACTGTTTATAATGAGAAATGAACTATTTTACTAGAAAGTTTGTCTACTGGAGGAAATTATTATGATTTTAAACTATAAAAACCAAGCAACGGGTCATCGTATGAATAATGGTTGGAATTTCTTTTATGCAGCTAACCTAACAATGTGGAGAAAAGATGAGAAATATTTACTATTAGATGAAAATCAAGATATCGTACTCATTTTCGGCTTCAAAAAAGATGAAATTATTCTTGAAAAAATTCAGACATGGGGATATACCTTTAATATTCATCCAGAAAAAAAGCAGATTTCTTGTCTGCAGCGTCAAGAAGAAATTGGCGAGCAAGAAATGAATTAAGTAAAAAGCGCGCAGACTGCGCGCTTTTTCAGTGCTCTTCCGGTGCATTATCTCCATATAGCATGGCTTTTATATGCTGTTTCTCTTGGTCTTTTACAATATAATACCATGTTCCGTCTACTATTTGTGTTTCTCCTTCTACATGCACCGTTTCAAACGTTGGTTTACCTTTTTCCATTGCCTTATATACCGCTAACGCGTCTTTAATCGTTACATTTGTATCAACGTATTGCTTTGTAATGTTTAAGAGATTAGGCAGGTTCGCTACTGTTGACATACTCATTCCTTTGTCTAAAAGCGCTTCTACTACTTGCTTTTGCCTCTCGTTTCGGCCGAGGTCGCCTTTAGGATCTTCGTGTCTCATCCTTACATAAGCTAAAGCCTTTTCACCATTTAAATTTGTTTCACCTTGGGGAAATAAATAAGATGCAAATGTAAATGGAAATGGGTTATTAACCGTCACACCACCTACCTCGTCCACAACCGCTTTAAATCCTTCCATATTTACTTTCACATAATAATCGATTGGCATGTTTAAAAATTGTTCCACAGTATCAACAGTTAGCTTAATTCCACCATACTTATAAGCGTGATTAATCTTTTCCATTTCTGCTTTCCCCTTAATTTTCACACGCGTGTCTCGAGGGATGGGCATCATTTTTAAATGTCCATTTTCAGAGTTAAAATGAACAACCATCAGTACGTCAGAACGTCCCGTATCGGCTTCTCGTTCGTCTACTCCCATTACGAGCATGTTAAATTCCTTTGCTTCAACTTTTTTTTCACTAAAAACATATACGACCCCAGTTAAGACGCAACCAAGGAATATGAGTAAGGAAAGTAACGTGTATTTGAGCTTCATACCTTATGTCTCTCCCTTCTGTCCCTTCGCTTCTTTTATTAGCTTATTTACTTCCTATATGCCTTTTTTTTCAAAGATTTATACCTGCTAAGTATAATTAGAAGGGGAAAAACAAATTGACAAAAGGCTTTGACCCAAAAAACCGGATTGAGTTTTTCAATCCGGCTTCATTTTACTGAATATGCTTTATTGCTTCCACAGAACGATCTTCTCTCTGTTTCCACTCATAATCAATCATGCTCATTTCAATTAAGCTCCAATACTGTCCATTCACGTGTTTCACATCTCGCATCATCCCTTCACGTAAAAATCCGATGCGCTCGTATGACTTAATAGCTGCCTCATTAAAGTCAAACACGCCAAGAGAAATGCGATGAAGCCCTAAGACATTAAAGCCAAAGGACAAAACATAATTAAACATCTCACCACAGTATCCTTTTCCTCTTTCCTCTTCTTTAAGCAATACTCGACCAATTCTTCCCGTTTTGTGATGATAATCAATATGAGCAAGAGAAATATGACCAACTAGCTGGCCGGTTTGTTGATGAAACACGGAGAAAGCGTAAGTGTGAGCTCCTTCATAATTGGCATAGCGGATATACTCTTTAAGCTGGCGAGGCGTAAGTGGATATGAAAACGTGGAGCCACTCCACTGAATCATAAAAGCTTCTGAGGGAATCCATTCAATGAGTTCTTTTATATCTTTTTTTGTGAACGGTCTTAAGTCAATCATCGCATTCCCACCCCATCATAAAAATTTGATTTTTCTAAATATATTACATTTGATTGAATAAACTGTCAAATTATCAAAAATTTTTTATTTGACGAATCACGTACTAGTGAAAAAGCAATGAAGGGGGCTGTCAAGTTTATTTGATGCTGATGTTGTTTTGTACTAAATGACTATAAACAATGAGGTATTAATAACTGAAAATCTTTTGTACAGACGGTGCTTACACAAAATCTAGATATTAAACATATGTTTGAAGGTTGAAAACAAGTTGCGATCTGATAAATACAAAACGAAATGAGCAGTATGTGGAAAGCGCGTATCTAAAGAAGGGTTTACACAAACAGATAAGGGTGTAACAAAGCTAAACGCTGAGGGGAAAATTAACTACTTGGCTAATATGCCTGATAACACTTCCATGTTTGAAACATATAAAAAATAACGAAGAAGAAAGCTCCGATATTTCTATACGGAGCTTTCTTTTATAATTCTAATTCTTTTCGTAAATTAGTGATATCATAGGTAAATTCAAAAAAATAAATTTTGTTTTCATTGTCGTATAGCATGAGCACAGGCTGTTCGTTTGGGCTTAATACCACAACTGCTTCACTAGCTAACACCTCTAAACCTTTTTGCTGGACTTGTACAGCCGGGTCCAGAGGTACCTTTACTAAATAACCGGTTTTAGGTAAAGGGTTTACTTTTTTGTAAATTCCAGTGATAGAAGCAATGCTTTTTTCTACTTCTTTTTGAACAACTTCAGTTTTATCAGCTACTCGAATGACTTTACCCGTATCAAGTTGAAACACTTCCACTTTAGGTTGTTCTCCCATTGCCACATGTGAATGAATTCCAATGAAGCATAAAATAAGTGCTATACACACTTTTTTTATCATGAGTTCCCACCTCCGTTTGATGAATACAAATTTGTATACCGCAAGCTAAATATCCATTTTTCTTGCACAAACGTTATGTTGGTTTCAACCTTATCGTTTGTGTAATTACTTGAGATTATCCATGTTGATTTCAACCTTCCCCGCAAAGATTCACCTTTTGATTTAGTCATTTTTTGTGCTCTAACTTCTTTTTCACCATAATCACTAGTTGCTGCACACTGTCAAGCAAACCGCTGGTTGACTCTAACTATTTTTTACTTTATTTCACCATTCTCGTTAATTTTTGTCATGTTCATGCCTTTTGATCGATACAATGATACAAGGACACGCTTTAAGAGGTGAAAATATGTCATGGATTGAAGCATTAATTTTAGGAATTATTCAAGGGCTAACAGAATTTTTGCCCATTAGTAGCACAGGACACTTGTATTTAGGCAGACACTTATTTGGATTAGATAGCGCTGGTCTGTATTTAGATACGATGTTGCATATAGGTACCTTGCTAGCTGTTTTCGTGTTTTATAAAGACGAGCTGTGGCACATGATTCGTCATCCGTTTAGCAAGCTTACCTTTTTGCTAATCATTGGTACGATTCCAGCTGTTATAGTTGGCTTATTATTTAAAGATTATTTCGAAGAAATTTCAATTACTGGTTCTACAATTGGTTGGGAGTTCCTTGTAACAGGCCTTTTCTTATGGTTTGCTGATTCAGTGAAAAAAGGAGCTAAAAAGATGCACGATATCTCCTATAAAGACGCACTGTTTATCGGTACCTTTCAAGCAGCAGCCATCTTCCCTGCTGTTTCACGTTCTGGTTTAACAATGGCTGCTGCTTTAATGCGCAAGTTAGATCGAGAAACCGCTGCTTATTTTTCTTTTTTATTATCAACGCCAGCCATATGTGGAGCCGTTCTTTTACAGCTTAAAGATGTCGTTGGTGGTGGCGTAGAATACATTTCATTTTTCTCCTTATTTGTCGCAACATGTTCAGCTGCACTTTTTGGCTATATGGCCGTAAAATGGATGATTCACTACTTAAAGCACCATTCCCTAAAGACATTTGCTGTTTACGTATGGATTCTTGGCTTAATTGTTTTAGTATGTCAATTTACGGGGGTCTTTTAAGATGACATCAGCTCGTATGCTGTTTTTAGGAATTTTTTTTATTGGAATAATCGTTGTGATTAGCTACATGGACAACGAATCTCAGGAATACTTTGAAACCGTTTCTCCTCTTTCTTTAGACAGCGGTGAGATAGAGGCTTCAAGTAGCGAAGAAAGCATTGAAATGAGCTTAAAAAATGTACTTATAACAACTGAGAGAATTAATGGGTTTGATGTTGAAGTTTATGAAGAATACGAGGTATATACAAATGAAGATGGCGAAGTGGTTGACCGAGTCGCCACAGGTCATTATCAAACACTTCGATATAAAGCTTCTGCCAATGAATAATAAAAAAGCCACTTACTTTTGCGTAAGTGGCTTTTTGTATTAATGGTTAAAGTGATCTGCTAAAATCCAAAGCGTACCAACAACAATACATAGTGCAATAAAGAAGCTATAAAGCATATTTGCAACTTGTACCTTGCCGTTTTCACTTTCAGTCATGTGCATGAACATTACAAGCTGCATAGCTGCTTGTAAGAACGCAAGAATTGAGATTAGTGTCATCGTTACGCCTCTTGATAAGTCAGCTAACATAACTAATCCAAGCGCTGCAAACGTTAGTGCTAAAGAAAGGATAAGCCCCATTACATGACTAAGCGGAAATCCTGCTTTTTGGCCTTGTTTGTTTTCCATGTCTTATCCCACCAATCCGTTCAAGTATACATACGTAAAGATGAAAATCCATACTACGTCAAGGAAATGCCAGTATAAACCGATAATAAATACTTTTCTTGCTGTAACAGGCGTTAAGCCGCGCTTTACTAACTGGATAATAAGTAAAATTGCCCAACCAATACCCATCGTTACGTGAAGTCCATGTGTTCCTAACAGCGCAAAGAATGAAGACAAGAATGCACTAGTTTGCATTGTTGCACCTTCGTGTGCTGCGTAAAGAATGAACTCTTCAATTTCATAGTACAAGAATCCTGCACCTAGTAATAGCGTAATAACAAGCCAAGTGATTAAACCTTTTAAGTTATTGTTACGCATATGCCAGACAACGATTCCCATTGTGAAGCTACTTACCAATAGTAAAACCGTTTGAATCATAAATGTTTCAACAACGTATAAATCTTGTGGTCCAGGGCCTCCAGCTGTACGAGTGTGATACGTTAAATACGTGACAAACAGCGTAGAGAACAGTGCAATTTCCGCACCCAAGAAAATCCAGAAGCCGAGAATATTCATTCGGCCCTGGTGATCTTGATACTCGAGTGGTAAAGATTTATCTAAATGTCCACCCATTATTTGTCACCCCCTGTAATACCTTCTGTTTGTTTAATTTCATCTACCGGAACATAGAAGCCTTCATCATAGTCAAATGAACGTGCAACTAGACAAGCTAAAATTCCGATTAATCCGAAGATAGCCATTGGCATCCATTCAAAGACAAGTCCAAATCCACCGATGAACCAGAATACACCTGAAATGAATGGGATACCTGAGTTGCTTGGTAAGTGAATTGGTTTAATGTCTTCTTCTTTAATTTCTGTTTCTCCGCGTTTTTTCATGTGCCAGAACTCATCCATTTCTTTCACATGTGGAACTACCGCAAAGTTATAGTGTTGAACTGGTGATTTAGTCCACCATTCAAGCGTACGTCCATCCCATGGGTCGTTTGCAGTGTCGCGTTTGTTTTTCCAAGCGCTCCAAAGTAAATTTACAACCAATACGATAAAACCTGCACCCATTAAGAAAGCACCGATTGTTGAAATTAAGTTTAATGTTCCCCAACCTAATGTTTCTGAATAAGTTTGCATACGACGAGTCATACCATCTAGACCTAGGAAATATTGTGGGAAGAAACATACGTTAAATCCAACAACGAAGATCCAGAAAGAGATTTTTCCTAGTTTTTCGTTCAACGTGTGACCGAAAATCTTTGGATACCAGTAGTATAATCCAGCGAAACATGCAAATACTGTTCCTGAGATTAATACGTAGTGGAAGTGAGCTACTAGGAAGTAACTATTATGATACTGATAGTCAGCTGAAGCCATTGCAAGCATTACCCCAGTTACCCCACCGATAACGAAGTTCGGGATAAATGCTAATGACCATAGCATAGATGTTGTAAATTTAATACGGCCTTTATACATCGTAAAGAGCCAGTTAAATATTTTAACCCCGGTTGGAACGGCGATTAACATCGTTGTAATCGAGAAGAACGAGTTAACAGCTGGTGCGTTACCCATTGTAAAGAAGTGGTGAACCCATACAATGTAACTTAAGAACGCGATACCAACCATTGAGATAACCATCGCTTTATAACCGAATAGGTTTTTACGAGAATGTGTACTAATGATTTCAGAGAAAATACCGAATGCTGGTAAAATTACAATATATACCTCAGGGTGTCCCCAAATCCAGAATAGGTTTGCCCACATCATTGGGAGACCGCCGTTGGCAACGGTAAAGAATGCTGTGCCAAATACACGATCAAGCGTCATTAACGCAAGCGCTACTGTTAATACAGGGAACGCAAAGATAATGATAATTGACGTAATTAAAATTGACCAAGTAAACATTGGCATTTTCATTAACGTCATGCCTGGTGCACGCATTTTTAAAATTGTAACTAAGAAGTTAATACCTGTCATTAGCGTACCAACACCGGCAATCTGAATAGCAATTGCGTAATAGTTGTTCGCTATACTTTCACTAAATTCTTTTCCGGCCAGTGGAAAATACGATGTCCAACCGGCATCTGGAGCTCCTCCAATAACGAAAGAGATGTTAAATAACATAGCTCCCATAAAGAATGTCCAGAAACTTACTGCATTTAAGAACGGATATGCTACGTCACGCGCTCCAATTTGAAGCGGAACCACAACGTTCATTAAACCAATCAAGAATGGCATTGCCATGAATAGAATCATGATAACACCATGAGCTGTAAATACACCGTTATAGTGATGCGGGTTCAGGATATTCATATCCGGGAACGCTAACTGCATACGCATCATAAGTCCGTCTACACCGCCACGGAAAAGCATTAAGACGGCTGCAAGAATATACATTACACCAAGTTTTTTATGGTCTACTGTTGTTAACCATTCTGTCCATAACCATTTCCATTTTTTGAAATATGTTAAGACAAAAATGATACCGATGGTTGTCAAGACAATCGCTGCGTCAGCTGCATAAATGACGGGATCGCCAGTGACAAAGAATTCATCTAGCTTCATTATGTCTTCCCCCAATCGTACGTTTATTTAGGCCCTTATTAATGACCTGCATGTTCATCATGACCTTCATGCTCGTCATGGCTTTCTTTTTTGCTATCGTCGCTTCCATGGTTATGATTTCCATGTCCCATGTTCATACCGCGCTCGTCTACTTTACCAGGGATGTATGCATCTTTCGCATGGTTAACCCACTCTAAGTGTGTACCGTTAAACGTCATACGACCTACTACACCTGGTTCAATAATTTCATCATACTTCTCTTCAGTTAATGGCTTAGCTGTTGCTTTAACTTCGTCAACCCACTCTTCATAGTCTTCATGAGTTTGGGCTAACACTTCAAATTCCATATCTGTAAAGTGTTCACCTGAGAAGTTAGCACTTCGTCCGATATAAGAACCTGGGTTATCTGCTTGAAGGTATAAATCCATTGCCATGTTGTTCATTGAATACTTCTGTCCACCAAGCTCCGGTACCCAGAATGAGTTCATTGAACCTTGAGACGTCAATTCGAAACGAACTGGACGATCTTCTGGAATGTTTACATAGTTAACTGTTTCAATGTTTTCTTCCGGATAACTGAAAATCCATTTCCAGTTTGCTGAAGTAACATGAATTGTTAACGGTTCTTCAATTTTTGTTTGCTCATTTTTTGGTGGTTCTTCAAGAGCATAAATCGATTTTACAGTTGGGATTGCTAAAAGAATTAAGATAATAATCGGGAACGCAGTCCAGATAATCTCCATCTTTAAGTTACCCTCTTGCTCTGGTGGCTCATAGTCCATGTTGTCAGGTCTTTCACGATATTTAATAAGTACATAAGCAAAGATTGCAAATACTACTACGACCACAATCGCCATCATCCAAAGCGACCAAACAATAAGGTCAGCTTGTTCTTTAGCGACAGGACCTTGAGGATTCAAAACGGCTAATTCTGAACAGCCGCTCAAGAAAAATACTGAAAGTGCAGAGAATAAACCTGCTAGCTTCCAAAATCCTTTTTTTGGTTTCACTAAAAACTCTCCTTTCTAACAACTCATGATGCGAAGCCTCTACATTAGATCATCTCTAAAACTTTCTATCTAGTTAACTATAGAAAGCTTTAATACAAAATCTCTTTAAACTCATGTCATACATCAACCATTACTATTGTAATACAAAGTGACAATTTTTTCGTCACTTTTTGTCGATTTTCTTATTTTGAAAATATTCTAAAATAGTGTAAAAACATGAGGTCAAAGAACACTTCAATCCTTGCGATATTTTAGCATATATTCGACAAGGAATAAATGTAAATAAAAGGATGAATGTTGCATTTTCTTACCGAAACTTACCTTTTTGAAGGTAATTCATGTAATGTAAACGCAATCACCCTTGATACAAAAGGGGTTTCAACTATTATTGAATATTTTGTGACAAAATTCATACAGAAATGTGTCAATCACTATTCAAGTTTATTAGGTTTGATGACCGCCCATTTACAGTATATTACACATTAAATACTTTTGTTATATACTTCACAAAAAGTTCAAAAATTGACATGTATGTTGTCTACACAATAAAGAAGCTGCGCATTATTCGCGCAGCTCTTGATCCATATATTCTTTAATAGTTATGTCATCTCCTGACTTATTCAATAGGATAAGATCCGCTGGAAATGGCTTTTTAACGTATTTTGGCACAGGTTGATATGAAATAAAATATTCTCCTCTGGGAACTTTAATATCAAACGTGTAATTTTCATTTACAAGCGAGGCCTTCACTCGATGTATCTGTTTGCTTGGATTCTTCCCTAAAAATAGCGCATACGTTCCTTTGCTTGTATGTATGTCATCATATTCAACAAGATTGTTCATTTTTGTCATCACTTCAATTCGTAACCTTTTGCTCCATCCTTCTTTTAAAATGGCCATTCCTTCTCCGTTACCAGGAATAGTGAAGAGCGCAACATATGTGTCCGAACCGCTAATTTTTTGAATTTCTCGAATGTCAAGCTTTTTGGAACCGTTAATGTCCCCCATCCCTTTCCATTTTCTTATATGTTCTTCAACATCCTTAGCGCTGCTTTGAATTGGATATCTAAAAAATTCAATACCTCCCACAACAACACCTATAAGAATGATTAGAAATAAGAATCGCTTAAACTTTCGAATTGGTCTTCACGCTCCTTTCCATTTAATGAGTGACGTTAAAAAATAACATGTACGAATTATGCATGAAAATCAAAAAAAAAGCTATCAGACTTTCGTCAGATAACTTTTCTACTCATCGACTTTTTACTAATAAAGCGATTGCTTCTTCTACGACTTTTGCAGTCTCTTCTCCAGCTTGCTGTCTTTCAACAATACATTGTTCTAAGTTCAGCGCAACAATCTGAGCAATTGTTCGGTCGACTGCGCTTCGAACAGCTGATAATTGTGTTACAACGTCCTTACAATCTTTATCTTCTTCCATCATACGCAGCACGCCTCGCACTTGACCTTCAACCCGCTTTAACCGATTTTTAGTCTGGTCAGTATAATTCACGCAGTATCCCTCCTATACTTTGTGCGTTACTAATGACTTAGCCTTCACATGCACAGCAATATCCCTTCACTTGATAACCATACTTTTGCAACTTACGAATGCTTAAGTTTCTTGCAATTGTATCGGGTACAATAACCACTACTTGTTTTGATGGAATTTCAACATGCTGCCTTTCCAAATACGGTAGTGGAATGTGTATGGCTTTCTGACAAGGTTTATGTTTCATTTCATGAAAATGCCGAACATCTACAACTGCAATTTCCGTAGTCTCACAGTCGAGCGTAGAAAGCTTCTTAATTCCATGAACGGGCACATGACGATTATATAAACTAAACATAATGGCACAACAAACTAAGCTTACACCAATATAAAGTAGTATCATTGTATCCTCCCCGACGTAACTTCATACCCATATTAGTATCATCATAGCTGTCCTTTAGAACATACGTCAATAAAAAAGTTTCTTCATAGATATAGTTTTAATATAGAAAAGACGTGAAGAAAAAATAAATTAGCTTTTATCTAAATCACCATCTGTTAAAATTAAATTTTTTCAAAGAGCACCGACTAAGATTCCTATAAATGCTAATACAATACCTCCAATATAACTAAACGCCAAATAAGGAAATAAGACGGTATGCATTTTCTTTTCATGAAGGTGTATATTTTCCAGTTTAAACGTCGAAAATGTTGTAAATGCTCCCATAAACCCAACTCCCAAAAAAGAATACAGCCCAGACCCTACTCCTTTTCCAACAAGGATTCCAAGTAGAAATGAACCGACTAAATTGACACATAAAGTACCAACTGGAAAACCTGTAGTCGATTTTTGATTCATCCACGTACTTAGTACATACCGAGCTATCGCCCCTAAAAAACCTCCCAAAGCAATGAGTAAAGCCGTCATAGAAGCTGTTCTCCTTTCTTTTTCAATTTATTTGCTGAACGGTTTCCTACTTGGTAACCAAACCAAGACATCAGTAAACCACCAAATAAACTAAGTCCTACATAAAGAAAAGCCAACAGCAAAGTATCATTCTGTATTAAAGTAACCGTTTCAACGCTAAAGGTAGAGAATGTCGTGAAAGATCCCACGATTCCTGTACCAATACCTGCTAAAACGGCAGGAGGAAATGCGTTCATTTTAATCATTCGATATGTAAACCACCCTAAAATAAAGCAGCCAATTAGGTTCGTTATTAACGTTCCTAATGGAAAAGTGTATGCCCACCATGAGTGTGTAAATACACCCAGATAATAACGAAGCAGGCTTCCAAAAATTCCTCCTATACCTACTAATAAATAGTTCATCTTCTTCACCTCTTCCTTAATTATGAACAAAAAAATAAACTCCTACCCTGTATATGGGTAGGAGTCATTAGCTCTGCAGCAGTTTTGGCGAACTCCATCGCCTTTTATTTTCCATCCTACATTCATTTTTGCAAAATCCACTTCATTTATAAAGAGCTAACCATGGAAACCCAAAGAAAGTAACGGTTTCAATCTGCAACGCAAGGTTGGGTTGAGAAGTCTTATGATTTTAGAATCACTATGTAGTACATTTAAATGCCTGTATATTTAAAATAAAGTAAAAGGTATTATTATTCTTTCAGTTGCTCTTTTTACATCTCTCGTACCCAAAAGTTAATTTTGTTTGTTAGTTGCTCCGCTACCTCTCCGCTAACTCTAGAAGCTAACGATGCCCGTAGTCGGTCTTTGCACTCTTGAATTTCTTCTTCATAAGGGATAATGGTTGACCATTCCACATCTGGAATTGCAATTAGCGTTTGTTCTTCTTTTTTATTTTCATGAACAAATACATTTTCAATGACTTTTTCGTCTATGCGAATATGTGCTTTACGAATTTTCATCTACTTATCACCTCTATATAAGCTTTATGTGTATCATACGACACACATAAAGAAACATCAATGCGCATTAGCTTCTTTTTCAATGTTAAAGGGTTTAAAAACAGGGTATAGAATACTAGTTAAAGAGAAAGTAATGTTTCATATTTTAAATCTTTGTGAATATCTTGCAATGTTTATTGTATATATGCATTTTTTTGGTATGATGAGTATATTGAGATGTACCTAACTAAATGGAGGTTGAGGTAAACAATGGATCGTTCCCCAAAAGAAAAACGTCAAAAGCGCAAACAGTTCGTTGAGCGTTTAAAACTAAAAGGGATAAAAATTGAGCTTACAAAGCCTCGTTCTCATTTTTCAACCCTTTCATTACTAAAGCCTTAAAACGTAACGGTAACGAATATCACTACATACGCTCTTTTTCTCCCCTTTTTTAGCTACCTTAAATAGAGAGCGGTAACATTTACGAATAAAGACAGCTCACCTCTTTTTTAATAGAAAAGAGGTGAGCTGTTTTTTTAATACATTAACTTCCCGTGCGTAAGTTATTTTTTTCCATATAAAAACTTTAATATCTAGTATTGTAAAAATATTACTCATAAATTATAATCTTCTAGACTACATAAAAAGGAGAATACGAGATGAAAAAAGGTGTTTCAATTTTATTGGCTTTATTACTGATGGTTAGTAGTTTTCCTGGTGTATCGTTTGCTGCTCAATCCAAGACGTTTGAAGCAGACTTGAAGAACTACTTAACAACTGCAAGCACTACTCGTGGATTTGATGTTTCCAAAGAAGATATCGAGTTTTCACTTTCACTTTATGATGAGGAATTATCAAACTTTGATACAGTGGAAGAATTAAAAGAGTTTTTAGGTGAAGTCATTAAGAGTGACTTAAGTAATTTAAGCTTTATCTATGAAAACTATGACTTAAATCAAAAATCGCTTCAATCACTATTAGAAGAAAATGGTGAAGATTTAAATGACTATGTATTTGTTGATGATTTAGATCAAACAGTTTTCTTCTATTTAGAAGATGAATTCGACTACGCTGATGATGAAGAATATACGGACGAAATTAGCACTGACGATTTTGAATCCGCTTTACAAATGTTAGAAGACGAGTTTGGGTTAACGCGTGAAGAGTTAGAGCGTATTAACGACCACTTAATGTCAATTGAAGATGAGCTTGCAAATGAAGAAACGTTAAATCGCTTAATGGCACTTGCTGAGCGTCTAGCAGCTTTTGAAGATTTTGATACAACAACCGAACTAACTTCTGATCAAATTGCGGAATTAATGTCAATTTACAACGAAATGCTTTCTATCTTTAAAATGAAAGCAACTTATACGTTGATTCAAGATGGAACTGAAAAGCCGCTTTCTTTATTCGATTTAATGAATATGAAAGAACTAAAAAATGCTAGCTTAAAGATTAACCTATATACAGCTGACGGCAAATTTTTAGCTGATATGATTATCACAGGGGAAATGGTTGATTCAGATACGGTTGCAAATACAGGAAAGAGCATTGAAAAATCTGCTCAAAACGTAAATAACGTTGTAAAACAAGCACCTGTTAAAGAAAAGACTCAAAAAACAGAAGTAAAAAAAGCTGAAGTAAAGAAGACTGTTAAAGGGGCTCGCTTACCAAATACAGCTTCAAACTATTTATTAAACACTTTAATTGGAGCATCTATTGTTCTGTTAGCATTTGTTGCATATCGTAAAGTGAGACGAGCATAACATGAAACCAAGAAGTTCAAAAGGAAAAATCAGTCGCAAAAAGCGATTGATTTTTCTTTCCATTACTGTAGGAGTGCTTTGTTTTGGCCTATGGTTCACAACTACTAACGCTTATAAATTTGCCAAAGGATACTTTGCTTATAAAACAGGAGCTGTTGAACCGCAAGTAACAGAGCCAACTGAAGCAAAAACAGAACAGCCTCTAACGAAAGAAAGCAGTAATTCAGTAAAGCAAATAAAAAAAAGCGATGCATCCTATCCTTCACAGCCTAAAATAGGAGACTTGATGGGTGAACTAGAAATTCCTAAGCTAAATGCCACTCTTCCCATTTATCATGGTACTAACGAAGATGAGCTAGAAAAAGGCGTTGGTCATTTTGCAGACAGCGTGTTGCCTGGAGAAAGCGATAATTCCGTGTTGTCGGGCCACCGTGATACTGTCTTTCGAAAACTAGGTGAAGTGGGTGAAGGAGACTTGTTATTAGTTCATACAGCGGCTGGTTCATTTACCTACCGAGTTAATAAAGTGCGAATTGTCGATGCCGATGACCGTACGGTAATTGTTCCTAAGCCCCGAGCCACACTAACGGTCAGCACTTGCTACCCTTTTAACTTTATAGGCTCTGCGCCAGAACGCTACATCTTAGTAGCACATCTTATTTCATCAGAAACCACATAAAAAAGATAGCGTATAAATGACGCTATCTTTTTTTATTCAATGAAGAGAAATTGATTTTTTAAGTAAATCAAACCAAATTTTTAACGAAGTTGCGGTAATAACTATCGCTAAAACGACTTGGAGCGAACTCACTTTTGTCTTTTGACCAACAAAAGCTCCGACTGGCGCTGCTAATAAGCTTGCACCAATAATCATCAGTGCAGGTAGTAATAAAACTTGTCCCGTAGCCACTTTTCCGAAGGTTGTCCCAATGGAAGATAAAAAGGTTACTGCTAACGAACTAGCAATTGTCACTCTTACTGGTATTTTTAATATGGTAATCATAATTGGAACAAGCAGAAAAGCACCACCTGCTCCCACAATCCCTCCACATATACCTACGGATAGAGAAAGTGGGACAGCTAGTTTTTTTGAAAACCAGACGTCCATTTCGTACTCTCCTTTTGTTGGCCCCTTAGGTGCAAACATAAGGATTGCTGCAATCGTAGCCATTACTCCATAAATTAAATTAATGACATCTTCTGAAAATGAATTAGACAGAGTTGAACCGATGAGGCTTCCAAGCAATACGCTCGTTCCCATATAAATGATAAGTGATTTATGTAAAAAGCCGCCTTTTTTATAGGCAAGCGTTCCAGAAATTGATGCAAATAAAGACTGTACTGCTCCGATTCCCGCTACCTCATGCGCTGTAAATGCCCCTACTCCAATAAGAGGTGGTACAAAAAGTAAAACTGGATATAAAATAACTGAGCCTCCAATGCCAAGCATACCCGCTAAAAATGAGCCTAAAAATCCTAATGCAAATACTGTCAGTAATAATTGTACGTCCATCTTGTCACCTTCTAAATTACAAAATGCAGCCTTATTAGTAGTTCATACTTTCTTATTATAGCACTGTCTTGTTTTCATGTAGGATAATTCTTACCATTTATTTAACTTTTTATGTCTTAAAAATCATTCTGAACCATATAAAAATTCAAAAAAATAGTTTATAAATATGCTATGATGAAACTATATCTATAGCCTATTCTTATTGATTTCGGAGGTTGTTTTATGTTCGAGTATAAAATTGATAATGAGATTAGTTTACAGTTAATTGAGCCAAGTGATGCATTTCCACTTTTATCTCTTGTAAATGAATCACGACCTTACCTGCGAGAGTGGTTACCCTGGGTTGACAGCATGAGAAGCATCTCCGACTATGACGATTTAATTCCCGAATGGCGAACTCAATATTATAACAATCAAGGTTTTCAAGCAATTATTCGCTACTATGATGAAATTGCTGGCATGGTTGGATTTCATGCAATTAACTGGGGGAATAAAAGCACGAGCCTCGGCTATTGGATTGGTGAACAATTTCAAGGAAAAGGCATTATGACTAGAGCTGTACAAGGTTGCCTTACTTATGCCTTTGATACGCTGAAACTTCACCGTGTCGAAATTCGCTGTGGCGTTGATAACTACAAAAGCCGTGCCGTTCCCACACGATTAGGCTTTACCGAAGAAGGTATTTGCCGTGATGGAGAGTATTTATATGACCATTACCATGACCTTGTGATTTATGGACTTCTTCAGCATGAATGGAAGAAGCTAAATTCAAAAGAAACAACATTATAAAAAGCCACGCTGGCGCTGTCATGCGCTAACGTGGCTTTTTACCATAAATTAAACCATGCTTTATTCAGAATGTTTACTACTGAAAATCGTATATATATAATAAGCTAACATCATAGGAGTGAGCTCAATGATCTCTTTACATGCATGGAACTTATTAGTGGTTGCCTTATTTTTCATCTATCTACTAATTAAAAACTTATGTCCTTTATATCCGTTTAACGATCTTCAAAAGAAAACGTCCGTCCATCGCAAAAGCGAACTGTTCTATCAATATCTCCCTCTTTTAGTCATTGGATGCTGTCTGTACATCAACTCACCTTTTACCACTAAGCTAGCTTTTATTATTACTATTATCTTATTTATTTCTCACATCTTTACTTGGTGGTTTCCGTACATCTTAGGTGCTCACCGAGTAACAAAACATGAATATGAGCAACTTTATAGTAAAACCAGTAAACTACTGCCCCCAATTAGAAAAAATCTTGTTCCCGATAACCAACACCTCATTGTAACTCTCTTCTTGCTATTATTACTTATTCATGAGTTTATCATCATTTTCTAAAAAGAAGGTTGAATGCGTTCAACCTTCTTTTTTATTGTTTATTACAAGCTTTAGTAATTCTTCTGGTAAAGGAAATTTGACGTGATTAATCTCAAGCTCATTTGCTTCTTCTTGTTCACCATCTACAAGCTTTAAGTAATTGATTTCTTCATGAAGCTTTTCCATTTTACGATCTAATTCTGCTGCTGTAACTGCCGCTTCTTTTAATTCATCTATCAGCTGCTTTGGAACCTTTTTATTATATTTATAGTAAATTTTATGTTCAAGGCTGGCCCAGAAGTCCATAGCAATAGAACGGATTTGAAGCTCGATAAATACATTTTCTTGCCTATCGGACATAAAGACCGGGATTTCGATAATAAGATGCAGGCTTTGATATCCATTTGTTTTTGGGTTTTCTATGTAATCCTTACATTCAACGATTTTAATATCTTTTTGACTTTGAATCATATCGCGAAGCTTATATATATCAGAGATAAAAGAACACGTTACTCGAATGCCTGCAATATCTTTTAAATTTTCTTTAATCCAATCTAAAGATAACTCTCCGTTCTTTCGATACACTTTTTTTAGAATGCTTTCGGGCGATTTTAAACGGGTTTTAATATGTTCAATTGGATTGTAATCATGTACATATTCAAATTCTTGTTTTAATACATTGATTTTCGTGCTCATTTCATCTAAAGCAAACTTATAAGCCATCATAAATCTTGTTAATGTTTGCTTCATTGTCTTTAATTGTGTTACATCAACGGAATGATTCATCTTCATGCTGCCTCTTTTCTTCTTTTAGCTAATACACTACGCTTTTATTTTACCAACTAGGAAACGCTTTACACAAATTTCTGCTCACCTTTTCTATTTTCCAAATATACATTTTATATTCATTCTAAGATTCCAATTATACACAGAAAAGTTAAACTAATTTAAATTATCTTACTTTTTATAATTGTGTTAGAATCTCTTACAATTATAGATACAAAGCGTTTTTTTTGTAGTACAATAAGACTTGTGATATCGGAAAATGAGAATTTATATACAAAAAAATTAATTTATATACAAAGGGGTAGTAAAAATGAACAGGGTGAAACAATGGGTATGGATTACAGTTGGATGCTTTTTCGTTGCAGCTGGCATTCAATTTTTAACTGCTTCAAGCCTCGTTATTGGCGGAACAGCAGGATTGGGGATTGTACTTGAACAATTAAGTAACATTTCATTTGGCATGCTTTTCTTTATTATTAACCTACCATTTTATTTCATGGCCATTACTCAAATTGGTTTGCAGTTTACAATCCGAAGCTTCATAAGCGTTAGCTTAATGTCTATTATGTCAGATATTCTTGCAAGCATGTTGTCATTTCAGCTACCTCATCCACTACTCTCTGCAATTACAGCAGGTATTATCATTGGAATTGGGCTTATTATTTTGTTCCGAAACGGCTCTTCACTTGGTGGTATTAATATGCTTTGCGTTTTTTTAGACAAAAGGTTTGGAGTGAATCCTGGAAAAACGATGCTTATTACGGATCTTTTTATTGTCGGATCAGCAACTGCCGTATTTGGAGTCATTCAGGTGCTTTATTCTCTATTAGCAATTTTCATTATGACAGGGTTACTTGGTCGTTACCATAAACGCTCAGCTATTGAGCGTAATCACAAACAAGAAAGTACAGAGGAACAGCAAACGGTGTCTGTTCTTTAACAAAAACCCAGCTTTGTATGGGACTGACCCCTGTTTTTGAGACAGGAATCAAAACACCTTTTAAACAACCAGTTTTCTGTATTGTACAGGAGACTGGTTGTTTAATTTTGTTTGAATACGGGCATGGTTATAATACGTAATATAGCTTTTGACGGTTTGCTCTACGATGGTAGTCGTAGTGTATGTCAACTCGTCAAGGTAGAACGTTTCAGACTTTAGTGAGGAATGAAACGATTCAATTGAGGCATTATCTGCGGGCGTCCCTTTTCGGGACATACTCATGATAATGCCTTTCTCTTTAATTGTTTGTTGATAAGCATACGATGTGTACACAGAGCCTTGATCACTATGCAACGTGCACCCTTCCGGTAGAGAAGGGAGTTGGTTAAGCGTGTCTAAAACAAACGCGACATTTTGACAATCACCTATGGAATACGCAATAATCTCTCCGTTAAATAAATCTTGAATACTTGAAAGATACAATGGTTTCGGCCCAAAAGGCAAGTACGTAATATCGGTCACGAGCTTTTGGAGAGGGCGTTCAGCTTGAAAGTCACGATTTAATACATTCTCTGCAACCTGATAAGGTTGCCCTGTTCGCTGCCGTTTCTTTCGTTTAACACGACATTGCCAACCGTATTTCTGCATGGTACGCTGCACAAACTTGTGGTTAATCTTCATGGTTCGCTTGAGTACAGCTGTGATTTTTCGATAGCCATATCGAAACTTGTGTGCACGACATTGTTCACCCACTTGCTGTTCCATCCATTTCTTTCGTGTATCCTGTTGACTATGCTGCTTCCAACGGTAGTAAGTGGATCGGGGAATACCAAGATGGAAACAGATTTGATAAATAGGGATTTGTTCTTTTAACTCTTCCACTAGGTTCACTGCGATTTCTGGTACCACTTCCTTTCCAATTCCTTGTACTTTTTTAAAATCTCGATTTGTTGCTTTAACTGTCGGTTCTCAGCCTCTAACTTCGCTGTCTCGCTTTCAAAATCAGGACCTTTTCCATAGGCATATTGCTTGCCTACTGGCTGTTCCAACCGGTGTACATTCCCAGTTTGATACCACTTCATCCACGTTTTTAATTGGGTAGGATTTCGAATGTTTAGTTGTGATAAGACTTCTTTTACAGGTACACCGGCTAATCTCATTTCAATTGCCTTTAACTTTAGTTCGACTGGATAACTGACTCTTGTTCCCATAGAAAAAACACCTCCAAGTGATGGTTAGGTACTACATACCCAGTTTTCAACTTAAAGGTGTTTTTTATTTGTCTCACTTTACGGGGTCAGTCCCGTATAAAGGCTGGGTTTTTAATATAAGCCGTTACTCGGCTACTTTTACAAGCTGCTTTCCTAGGTTTGCACCACTAAACAATCCTAAAAATGCTTCTGGAACGTTTTCAAATCCTTCTACAATATTTTCACGATACTTGAGCTTTCCTTGCTGCACCCATTCCCCTAACTGTTGAATTCCCTCTTGAAAGCGATCTGCGTAATCAGCCACAATAAACCCTTTCATTAAAGCACTGTTAATTAAAAGCTGTGTTTGAATACGAGGACCAACATCCGGTTTTTCTAAATTATAAAGAGAAATTTGTCCACATAGTGGGATACGTGCATGCTTATTTAGAAGCCCTGCAACCACATCTGAAATTTCGCCACCAACGTTCTCAAAATATACGTCTACTCCGTTTGGACATGCTTCTTTTAAAGCCTCTTTTACGTTATCTGTTTTGTAGTTAATAACTGCATCAAAGCCAAGTTCGCCTTTTAAATAAGCAATTTTTTCTTCAGCACCTGCAATTCCAACTACGCGTGCGCCTTTTATTTTTGCGATTTGACCTACAATCATTCCAACTGCTCCTGCTGCGCCGGAAACAACTACCGTTTCGCCAGCTTTTGGCTGACCAATATCTAAAAGTCCGAAATAAGCAGTTAGACCTGGCATCCCTAATACTCCTAGTGCCGTTGAAACCGGAGCCAGTTCAGGGTCTATTTTTTGTATATGATCATCTAACACGACCGTATAACGCTGCCATGGTAGTAACCCTGTTACAATATCCCCTTGCTTATATGAGCTTGACTTTGTTTGAATAACTCGTCCAACAATTCCACCGACAAAAGGTTCACCAACTTGAAATGGGGGTACGTAAGACTTTTGGTCATTCATTCGTCCGCGCATATAAGGATCCACTGACAAATAAAGAGTTTGAACAACTACCTCTCCTTCTTTTGCTTCTGGCATAGGAATTTCTTCAAATTGAAATGTATCTGCTTCTGGCATTCCAGCTGGTCTTTTGGCAAAGATAATTTGTTCATTCATTTGTCTCGCTCCTTTTCATTCTGATTCTTTTTTTAAATATGTTAAAATAACCTTGCTTCTCTTATTGTAAAGAGAGTGCGTGCGATAATGCAAAGAATATGCTATACATATGGATAAAGGAGAAACGATTTTATGGAACTTATTCGTTGTAAACAAGACGTTGTTAAGAAACTAAATGATTATGTAGAAGTAACCCCTCCCGTCATTTTGTTTAAAGAAGGACATTTTTACTCTATTAAAATGGACATTAACTATAACTGGTTAGCACTAGATGAGGAAGGAAAAGAGCATATCCTTGCTTCTAATACTCGCAACATTCAAGAGGATTATTGGTTTAACTATCACTTCGAACTTTGCTGAGCTAGGAGATAACGTTTAGGCTTCTTGTATTTGTTTGAATGGTCACTCCGCTTGTTGAACGTGTAAAGAATTGAAGCGTCACGGTATACGTATTCGTTCCTTGAACAGCATTTTGATCTACCCATGAAAAAGGGATAGTATTATTTTGAATGAATCCCAGCGTTAATACCGCAGCTGCACCTTGGCGTAGGTTTTGGCTCATTAGCTGTTGACCATTTCGATACAAGCGCATCGTCACACCATACTCATAGCTTGTTAGTCCCAGTGGAATATTCGCTTCTACTCCTACAATTCCATCGATTTTTTTGGGCTGCTGAGGAATGGTTGTAGGCACAGCTAGTGTTAAAACTGTTGTCTCAGTGTTAAACGGAATCGATAAAGAGTTCGTAGTTTGGGTAGCAGACATTTGAATTCGGCTTTTGAATAAACTAATCATAGCGTTCGCTCCTTTATATTCGATTCATCAATGAAGAATAGACATTATTGAATATATACGAGAGCCAATTATGTCCTATACACATTTATTACATTTTATGTAAAGAAGAATTCTTTCACCTTTTTTTATCTGTTTTCCAATGCCTCATTGTATGTTAAAATCACGATAAGCTTCACTTTATCCCATTACATACGAGGTGGATTATGCAAGGTCAAATCGTTTATAAAGAAGGATTTTCAGTAGTTGGTGTTGCTCAAAAAAGATCTAAACTCAATAAAAGAGATGACGAGATAGTAAGAGCTCTTTGGGAGCAGATGGAACAGAATCAAAGTACCATTCCTCATCGAACGCATGATTATATCATGACAGGGATTTGTCTCCCTCCATGTGAAAATGACTACTTTTATATCGCTGGTATAGAAGTAAACGATTCAACCACTATCCCAAAAGGAATGAATGTTCACACGTTTCCCGCTTATACATATATACAATATGAGCACAAAGGAACATTTAAAAGCCTTGATAAAACTTACGAAATGATTCAAAAAAATTGGCTCTCTCAATCAGGATATCAAGCAATTCCTGGACCGACTTTAGAAATAGTTGATACATCTACACACTTTAACGTAGATAACGATATTGTAATAAAGATTTATATTCCTATAAAAATTGGTCAATAAAAAGCGAGGATTTACTCCTCGCTTTTTAATATAACCACTCAATAAATTCAGTTAACTTATCTCGATTTGTTAAGTGATTATTACACCATTCACTATCTTGGCAAATATAGTTTCCACGCTTTGTAAACGTGCCGTCTGAGCTTGCTTTTTTCTGGTTCATAAATAACCCTACATCAGAAATACGATGACAAATGGTACATACACCTTTATCCTGAATACGGTTAAATTCACCCGCAACTCCAATTAACTTTCCATGATGTTCTACGATAAGATATTTTTTATTGGCTCCATAATCATTCCACCCAATATAGGAGCAGAAGTTTAGATTGTCTTTAATTGTAGCAGGCACCTTTAATTTTTTTATTTTTTTAAATAGCTTTTTAATTGTTGTTTCGCTCATTTGTGGAAAAGGAATGATCAGCGAACTTAAGTGATTGAGCAGCAGCTCGCCTTCCTTACTGTCTGACAACATTGAAATAGGTGACAAGATATCTTTTTGCAACGGTGTTAGCTCTTCAAATTGATTAAACACTCGCTCAGCGGCAAGTGCTTTAATAGCACTTGTTACGTCGTGACTATTAGATTTCGCATAACTGTCAGAGATTAACTTTACTTGCTCACGTATAAGGTTGTATTGATGATGATTAATAAATGCTTCCATATTAAATCAAGCCTTTCTTTTATTCTACTTCTTATTATATGCTCAAGTCACTTTGCTAACATGGCAAAAACAGTTCTAAAAAAAGATATACATAAAAGCACTCATCATTTGATGAGCGCCTTCATAACTACTTTTTATAGACAATCTTTTTAATTGTTTCAACAGATAAAAAGTATTGCTCTGCTAGTTCATATATTGTATGGCCTTCTTGAAATGCTGTTTTAATGTCACAATTTCGTTTTTTCGTCCACTCTCGCGTACCTGAGCACGCTCCCCATTCTTTTCGGGTTGTACTTGGCACATAAATTGTTTCTCCTTGAACATATTTCTGAAGTTCTTTAACTAGCTCAGTAGGTAAAACCGTCGTTGCGTTCACATATTTCATTTCCGCTCGCTCCTTATTCTTTACTATAAATAAGGTGGCAAAGCCTATTAAATGAAGTGAACTAAGCAATGGGCGACTTAATCAAGCGTTTATCCCCATGCAAAGTATCGCCTTTCCATTTGTAGGCTTTGCATGAGTACGAACAGAAGCAGGTAAACAGCTGTTTACCATTCCCGATCACCTCCCCAAAACGAGATATCCACCTAATTATACCATTTCTCCATCCATATTCATGAAAAAAGCCGAGAAAATGTTCTCGGCTTTTCTTTCTCTTTATCCAATCTATAATTAATGATTTTATGTTCAGCTACATTATTTTTCAGAATTAGTTACGGTTCTTAAATTGTAAAAAGTCTCGATAAAGAGTAAATCGAAAGCGAGGGTAACGCTCCTTATGCTCGCGATATCCATAGGGAAGCATTAACGCAAACTTTCCTTTTTCAATTCCCATTACAAACTTGGTAGAGTCAAGAGGATATCCACGAACAACCCAGCGAGCTTTTTCAATATTTCTGACTACAACTTCTCCTAAATAAACGCCTAAACAACGTTCAAACTCTTCTTTGGTCAGATTAAAAAATGAAAAAGAATGCTGCTCTTCTACATCATAATATAGAAGTTCAATTATCTTTAAACTGTCTGGTGAAAAGTCCAAGTCAAATTCATCAACTAACTTGCTGATTTCTTTTAACTTTTGTAAGCACTGCTCTCTCACTTCATGATAATAATAGCTTGCTTCAAATTGGTTTTCACATGCTATTAAATCTGCTCCATAGCTTGTTGCGATGTCAGGGTATATGTTCATTACTTGAATCCCTCCACTTTTTATCTTAACAGCTAGACCAAGTATAACATGTCCATAAATGCAAAAAGCTTTTTTCCTCTATTTTACTAACACATGGATATTTCTCCACTTTTAAGTTGATTTATTTTCCCGCTGCCTTAGCTCATACGGTAACTTTTGAATTGACGTTACAACCATATCAAGCTTTGCTTCAATCCGATGTAGCAAATATAACGTCACTACAACCGGAAAGCCAACGTCTGAAATTAAAGAAAGCCAATCCGTCATTTTATCTTTCCCCCTTTAATGCTCTACTGCTGTATATATAGAGACTTCTCTCTTACAAAGGGATACACACATTAAAAAGTTCACACAATGTTCACTTACGAAGGAATTTTGAAATCTCTATACTTAACAAAGAATTCAAAAGGAGGATTATAATATGCCAACAACAAAAAAACAGGAAGTTTATTTTGGGATGATGATGTGCCTAGGTATGGTGTTTATTATGACAACGTATAATTTCATGCTAAGTGGAATGCTGGACGTGCTAACCCCGCTGCAAATGCTAAAAGAAATGATAATTATTTTTATTATTGCTCTTGCACTTGAATTAATAATAGTAGGTCCTATAGCTCACAAAGTTGTCTTTTCGCTACCTTTTAAGAAAGAGAAGAAACTTTATATGATCTTAACTTTATCTACTTGCATGGTAATAGGAATGGTGTTTTTCATGTCAATCTATGGACTTATTCATGCATCTATCGCTGGTTCTCTGACAAATCAACATGTACTAACTAGTTTCTTTACAATTTTTTCAAAAAATATAATGATCGCCTACCCAGCACAGATTCTTATTGTAGGACCTGCTGTCCGATTTCTCTTTTCAAGATTTCTTTCTATTAAACAAGCCTCTTCTTTGTAAGGACAGTACCTTTAGTTAATGTATAATGTGTTTATTTAGAACATATTTTATTTAAAAATAAGTAAGAGACCCTAAGCTAACAACTTAGGGTCTCTTACTTATTTTTGTCTTTTTAACATTACCATTAAAACTGTAATGATTGTAAACGCGACAAATGCTAAGAATGGTATTGTAATAAAACCAAGCCAATTAATATACTGACCTGAGCAAGGTATACCGCTTGTGCATGTTTCAAACGCTTGTAATGCAGGTATTTTCTGTAATGCATAGTGATAGCCTGATACAAGCATACCTACCACTGAAAAAGGCAGTACGTATTTACAAATTCTGTCATTTTGTTCATATACAGCTACGCCTAAAATGAGCACAAGTGGATACATTAAAATTCGCTGATACCAGCAAAATGTACATGGAATAAAATTAAATAATTCACTAAACGATAAGCTGCCAAGAGTTGCAACAATTGCAACAATCCAGCTTCCTATTAACGTTTTTTTCATTCTTGTCCCTTCTTCTCAGCTGCTTCTTTAACCATCTTATCAAAGTCTTCAGCAGTTGATCCTTCAAACGGCTTTCCATCTACAAAAAGAGCTGGTGTTCCAGAAACGTTTAGTTTTTTGGCATAAGACATGTCTTTTCGGAACGCTTCTTTAAACTCTTCGTTTTCATAAGCTTTCACTACTTTTTGCACATCTTCCTCATTTGCTACCTCACTAAGGGTATCTTGTAAAAATTGATCTGTAAAAATATCCTGCGTTTCAGCACCTGCTGAATCAGGTTGCTTCTCGTAAAGCAACTTATGGAACTTCCAGAATGTATCATTGCCTAGCTCTTTGTAAACCGTTTCAGCAAACTGAGCCGAACGAGTTGAGTCTACGTTAATAAAGGCATAGTTCATAAAGTAAAACTTCACTTTGCCTGTTTGAATGTAATCTTGATCAATCAATTGAAAGAACGTGTTGTTGAACTCTTTACAATGAGGACATTTATAATCACCAAATTCAATTACTTCAACTGGTGCATTTTCTTTCCCCAAAAATGGTTGATTTTCGTAACTAATATCAGCTTGTTCACTGCCTTTATTGATATTACCAAAGATAATAAACGCTAAAACAGCGACGCTCACAATTCCAATTGTCCAAAACAACCATTTAGAATTTGCAGACTGCTTTTTTTGAGCTCCTGTTTTTCCTTTTTTCTTTGACTTTGCCATTTTGCTTGCTGCAACTTAAATAGAAGCAGCTTTCACCTCTTTCTCAATATATTTTATTCATGCATTAATAAGCAAATACTGACCAAAGCAGTACAAACACTGTCACTGACTTTACCATCGTGAATGTTGGAATGTTCCAGGTGATAGTCATCCTTGGATTTACTAAGCACTTTATGCGATAATTTACTGCTGTTTCCGCAAAGGGTGCATATGTACAAGAAGCTTGCTCCCTTTGGTACTTAATCAGCTTTAAAAGCGCACTTCCAATTGGAAGTGGTGAATCTAGTGAATTAATTGCAGCACGATCAGCTAATAGTTCACTTATTAATTTGTAACGTTCATTGCTCCACCTAAGCACAGGGAGATACCACAGTGTGGACGCGCACAATGATAAAAGAAAAATTTTCAGTGGATCTTTATTGCGCGCATGAAACCCCTCATGATATAACACTGCTTCAAGTTCCTTTTCATTTAACAGGTTAACTAAGTTCGTTGAAACAACAATTTGAGGCTTCAGAAATCCTTTAGTTAAAGCAAACGGACGGGGGGATTTGACTACAATAACCCCTTGATAAATATTTTCATGCTTGTCTATGTAACAAGTTAAGCTTGATACTTTACTGACTTTGATTTGATAATGAAATTGGGACAAAAGCCAAAGCTGTTTAGTTAGCTTCCAGAAAACCAGCAAAAGAGTGTAAACCACAAACCCATATAAAACATACTGTGCCCACTTCCAACCGATATGCTCTACAGCGTGATAGCATAGAGTAAACACATTTAAATGGTGATCTGGATTTATGAGATAAACTGTCATTTGTACAAGCAAACTAATGGCTACTAGTATGGATGCGTAAAAAAGAATAAGAGATTGCTTTTTATTCATATTTCCTCGCTCGCTTTTAACGTTTTAATTTTTTGTTCCAAAAGCAAAAGCAGCTCTTCATCTGCTTCTTCTACTGCATCTAGCATATGACTCACGGCCAAAAGTCCAAATTCATCAATTAATTCAGACGTTAATTCCTTAGATTGCCCTTCTAAAAATTCCTGCTGTGACAGCACAGGTTGATAAACGGAAACTCTTCCTTTTACGCGCTTGTCCAATAGCCCTTTTTCTACAAGACGATTCATAACGGTCATAACCGTATTGAAATTGACTACCTTATCTTTTTCAAGGGCAATTTGAACATCTTTAATAGTCATTTGTTTTCCACGCCATATACATTCCATTACCTTTGCTTCTAGAGGTCCAAAAAAACGATTCAAGCCACTTTCCTTAAACTTAAACTGTTGAATCTTCATAAAAAAACCACCTCACACTACTCATTGTAGTGTGGAGGTGGTTTTTGGTCAAGGCAAAGCATCTTTAGATTTCAAATTCCGTTATGTTTCGCTCAATAATCTGTGCGCCTTTTTTTGATGTAAGCGTTCCACCATTTGATGTGAAAACATTGCTTGCTAGAATCTGATCCATTACTGCGCCAATGTCAGTAGCTTCAAGTCCTTCTTTTGGTTGCTCAATTGAAATACCCACTGTTTTTTGTTCTAAATTCAAAAATTGCATCGTTAATGTTTTCATTTAGCTCCCCCTCTATCATTCATTTACAAGCGTATATGTTACGACTTCTGCCACTTCAACAAGTGGCAGTAGCTGTAGACTCGCAATAGCTTTACTAGCTGTTAGCAACGCATCAGGTGAAGAAGCTAGTGCGATATTTGAGTATAATTTGGATTTTAAAATCATCGTTCCATCCTCCTTATCCCCGTTGTGAAATGTCATACGAAGCTGGCTTTTTTCCTGGATTTTTTCTGCCATTCTTCATTCCCCCTTTCGCCTTATATATAGAAATCTAAATAGGACCGAGGGATGATAGATACAAAAAAAAATCTCCTTTATAATAAAAGAAGATTGTGATAGAGAAAGAGGATTTTAACTATGAAAAGATGGATCTCACTGCTTATTTTTTTACTCACCTTGCCTATTGCTTCACATGTCTCAGCAAGTAACCATCACGTTGATGAACAAAAGCTCGGGCCGTTTTATTACACAGTATATAATGATGCACCTTCTCAAAAGTGGGATATTGGGGTATTAAACCATGAAGAAAAAACAAACATTTCTGAAACAAAGCTTAACAATGAAGGCCTACTCTTATTTAAAGAAACCATTGATGAGTTAGCAAAACTCTCTATCCAACTTGGTATTGCTTGTATGGTGTTAATGGGAATTATACTTTTTCTTATTTATCGGTTATTCAAAAGGAAGCGTTTATTTTTACGTATTTCCCTTTTAGCCTCGAGCGTTGCTTTTGCTTTTTTGCTTATTACAACTATAGAAATTTTTAAAAAGACTGAGCAAGCGAAAACTTTATTTTATTTAGTATAAGCCATGTACTTACGATAATCCATCGTTAAAAAGCACGCTTTTTAGAAAAGCGTGCTTTTTTATTGCTCTATTTTTTCAGAATAGATTGCAGAAATTGCTGTTTGAATAATGGTTGCTGAATATTCCAGCTTACGATGTTCTTCTAGTGATAAATGAAGAGGAATTCGTTTCTCAATTCCTCCGGTTCCAATAACAGATGGAATACTAATAGCTACGTCATGTAAGCCATACTCTCCCTGCAATATCGTAGAAACTGGAAAAACAGCTCGTTCGTTACTGATAATGGCTTTGGTTAGCTGTGCAATCGCGTTTCCAATACCAAATTCCGTATTTCCTTTTAGCCAATAGATTTCAAAACCTAGTTTGATCACTCCTTTTTCAATTTTTTCTTTATCTAAAGTAGACTGCTCATGTTGGTAGTAATCTTCTAGTTTTTGTCCAAAAATTGTTGAATGTGACCATAGTGCAAACTGCGAATCGCCATGTTCGCCAAGCATATACGCATGAACGTCATGTGGCTTTACCTTGAGTTCATTTGCAACAACTCGCCGAAGACGCGAACTATCTAACAAGGTTCCTGTTCCAATTACACGCTCTCTTGGCAGTCCAGACAAACTCCATACATGGTATGTAATAACATCACATGGATTTGTGGCTACAACGTAACAGCCTGAGAAACCAAGCTCTTTTAGAGTTGTAACTACTTCAATAATAATAGGTGCAGTTGCTTTTAATTCATCAAGCCTCGTTTCACCTTTTTGAGGTCTCGGACCGGCAACGCTTATAATAATTACATCTGCATCTTTAATATCGACCAATCCACCTGCATATACGTTTGTAAACCCAGACGCAGTGACAGTTGCATCCTGTAAATCAAGCGCGTCACCTTCCGCTTTTTCCTTTAAACAATCCACAAGCACCAATTCTTCTATTGCTTGCTGATTAACTAATGAAAAAGCTGTCGCTGAGCCAACATTTCCACATCCAATAATTCCAACTTTCCTTCCCATGAGCTCTTCTCCTTTCTCTTATCCCTCTCTTTTCAATCGCTTAGCTAGGTGACTACCAAATGATTGAATTACCTGCACCATGATAATTAATACGAGAATAGTGGTATACATGACCGTTGGTTCGAAGCGCAAGTGTCCGTATTGGAAAGCAATATCTCCAAGTCCACCAGCCCCAACAAGACCAGCCATTGCCGTAGCACCAATAAGACCAATGGTTGCAATTGTTAGTCCTAAAATAATACCAGAACGTGCTTCTCTTACGACTACATACCAAATAATTTTTGGTGTTGAAATTCCCATTGACTGATACGCTTCTACTATTCCTTTATCAACTTCTAACAGCGCAGACTCCATTAATCTCGCAATATAAGGTGCCGTATACACTACAAGGGGAACAATTACGCCTTGTACACCGATTGTTGTTCCAGCAATAAGTTTAGTAAATGGTAGAATAAAAAATAAAAGGATAATAAAAGGTATTGAACGAATAATATTAATAATCCAGTTAAGAGCTTGATATAACCATCTGTTTTCTGATTGCCCTCCCTGTCTAGTTACAACAAGTAAAATACCAAGCGGTAAACCAATTAAGATGGCAATAACTAATGAGATGCTTGTCATTGTTAACGTTTGAAGGAATCCTTCCCAAATAACGTCGCTCCACTCTACAAAAAATTCAGCCACCTTACTTCCACTCCTCTACAATAACGCCTTCGCTCTCTAAATATTCAATGGCTTCTTCGTAAGCTACTTTATCTCCTCTTAAATGAACAAGCAGCTTTCCTAGCGTTTCATTTTTTAATTGTTCAATTCCACCAGCTAAAATACTTGGTAACACATCAAATTTGCGTGAGACCATTGCCAGTGCCGGCTCGTTGGACTTTTCACTTCCTTTAAAATACAGTGATACCAGCTTACCAGTTTTACGATACTCGGTTTTTAAAGCCTCTGGTAGATTAAATGCAGACTCTGATCCAATAAAACGCTGAGTTGTTGGATGGTGTGGATGAGTAAACACATCCACTACTCTTCCTTCTTCTACAACTCTCCCATTTTCCATCACTGCAACACGGTCACAAATACGCTGAACAACGTTTAATTCGTGCGTAATTAGAAAAATTGTTAAGCCTAGTTCTCGATTAATTTTTAATAGTAACTCCAAGATAGCTTCCGTTGTTTCTGGATCTAAGGCACTTGTTGCCTCATCGCTTAATAAGATTTCCGGTTCGTGTGCTAAAGCTCTTGCGATGGCGACACGCTGCTTTTGACCACCTGATAGCTGAGATGGATAATGGTTGATTTTATCTGACAGCCCAACAATTTCTAAATACTTATCTGCACGCCTTTGAATGGTTTGTTTATCGATTCCTTCTAACTTTAGTGGAATTGCAATATTTTCATATACCGTTGCTGTTTTTAACAAGTTATACCCTTGAAAAATCATACCAATTTTCCGACGTGTTTTTTGCAAGTCCTGCTTCGAAAGGGAAGGTAAACTAATGCCATTAATTAACACGTCTCCAGACGTTGGCTGCTCTAACAAATTGACGCAGCGAATTAGCGTACTTTTGCCCGCACCGCTATATCCAATTACCCCAAATACTTCTCCTTTTTCAATGGTTAAGGATACATCTTTCACAGCCTCCACTTTCTTGCCGTTGACTTCATATGTTTTGGAAGTCTGCTTTAATTCAATCACATTCACCACTCCTTAAAATGCTGGGACAACTGATCCGTTAAACTCTTCTTCAATAAATTGACGAATTTCATCTGAATGGAAATATTCTTCTAACTGTTTTACAACTTCATCATCTTTATTTTCCGTGCGCACAACAACGTAGTTTGGATATGGGTTGTTTTCAATTTCTTCATGGAAAATAGCATCCTCATTAATTGTTAGTCCTGCTCCCATGGCAAAGTTTGTATTGATTGCAGCAGCTGCTACTTCACCTAATTGAGATGGAATTTGTGAAGCTTCTAGCTCAACAATCTCAAGACCCAGTTTATTTTCAGCAACGTCTTTCTTCGTAGCTTTTTCTTCAACGCCTTCTTTTAGCTTAATAACTCCAGCTGCTTCAAAGAGTTTTAACGCGCGATATTCATTACTTGGATCATTAGGTACAGCGATTTTGTCACCTTTTTTTAGCTCCTTTATATCTTTAATTCCTTCGGCATAAATACCCATTGGAAACGCTACTGTTTTAAATGCATCTTCAATTTTATAACCCTTATCTTTTACCTGCTGTTCTAAAAACGGTAGTGTTTGGTAGTTATTTAAATCTAAATCGCGCTCATCAAGTGCTGTATTCGGTGTATTATAATCGTTAAACGTTTTAATAGTAATGTCGAGCCCATCTTTTTCTGCTAGCTTTTTCACTTCTTCGTTAATTTGTTGATGAGGACCACCAGTTACGCCAATTGTAATTTTTTCTGTGCTTAAAGTTTTTGCTTCTTCTTTTCCGCACGCAGCCGTTACAATCAGTAATGCTGATGCCAATGTTACTCCTAGTACTTTTGCTGTTTTTTTCATTATGCCAATCGCTCCCTTTTCTTTTTCCCATAAAAAAAACGCCTCTTACAGATAAAGAGAAGCGATTTTAAACAATCCACTTCTCTTATCTTTCAGTGTATAAAAATACACCGCAGGATTTAGCACCGTTACAGCACGATTGCTGTTAGGTTGCCGGGTTTCATAGGGCCAGTCCCTCCACCACTCTCGATAAGAGTTGCTTTTTTATTCACTTTGTTATGATGGCTATTCTACAGGTAGTTTGTATATAGTGTCAATATTTTTTTAATTTTATTTTATGAAAATTTTTAGATTAGTTTTAATTCATACAAAAAAAGCATACAAAAGTTTCCTTTTGTATGCTTCTTTTCTTTATTAATTCCAGCAAACGCATCCTACAATCACAAGAAGAATAAACAGAACCAAGATTAAGGCAAACCCACTGCCGCCTTTATTATAGCCGTATCCTCCACAATAACCGCCGTAAAAACACATAACATACACCATCCTTTCTATCTCAGTGTATGCACACATCATCCTTTTGCTTGTCTAAACGCCCATTTTCTAAAAATATGTACCGCTAACTCAATATTTGTCGTAAGCGAATCATATCACGACATTGAATACCATTTTCATAGATTTCTTCTTCATAGTTATGAACAAAGTGATCAATTTCAATTCCTGTAATACGAAATCCACATTTTTGGTACAACGCTAGCTGTTCAATACTTGAATTACCTGTTGCAATTTCTACGCTTTTATATCCGTAGTGCTTTGAAAGCTTTAACGCTTCTTCCACCAATAGCTTGCCATATCCTTGATTTCGCACATTTTTCTTTACAACAATATTAACGATTTCAACCGTGTTAGGCCTTGTAGGAAGTAGCACAATGAGACCTACCAGCTCGCCATTTGCTATTCCCGCAATACACGTTCCTCGTTCAATATATCCTGCAATGACTTCTTCTGATGGATCAGCTTCCTTTAACAACTCAATATGACTCTTTGACACTTGCAATATTTTTTCAAAACGTAAACTAGACATGCTATCGCCCCTTCTTTCTACTATTTTCGTTAAACAAATTACACCGTAATTGACGGTTTCCCTGTTATAATTAAAAGATATTACTAGAGAAGAAACAAGTCTAAAGGAGGAATTATTTATGAATTCATTGTTATTACATCACTTAGAAACCGTTCGAAGTATTACTCTAAACGTTTTATCAACCGTAACTGAAGAAGAAGGTTTACTAACTCCCAATGGCTTTTCAAACAACATTGTGTGGAACTTAGGACACATTGCATATATTCAAGAAAAACTGGTTTTTGAACTTGCTGGACAGAAGAATCAGTTACCTGCCTCATATGAGCAATTATTCGCGGCCGGAACAAGGCCTTCTCAATGGGAAGAAGAACCTCCTACCTTAACTCAATTACAAGAAGAACTGACGGTTCAAACTGAGCGTATTAAAGAATTCATACCCGCTCATTTTGATATGAAACTAGCCAAACCATTTACTAATAAAGCTGGCATTTCGTTTGATCATGTTGGCAGCACATTTTTATTCAGCTTCTATCATGAAGGAATGCATGTGGAGACAATTAAACAAATTAAAAAAGCCGTTCAAACACAAAAATCCTAACAGATGTTAGGATTTTTGTTGCTTTTTTTTCATTTATTTACTAAAAGATTTTCGTATTACAATTACTTTATATTCGACTTTTCCCTATTTCTACTATGTATGTTTTATCCACAACAAACTTATCTACTGCTTCTTTTTGCTGCTCAAAGTGATAGTAAGCAGCACACACCCCTCCCAATCCTGCTAGCGCTAACACGATTAACAGAATGGACCCAACCTTTTTCATGTTTCATTCTCTCCCCTATGTCTCACAAAGTCTGATAGAAACCTTTTGTGATCGCCCTTTTGTCTAAAAGGTTCATTCAAGCGAGCGTGAGGAATCCCCCTTATCCTCCTCACTCTATTAGATGGTACCATACCTTTTCCAAAAAATGTGTAAATGTTTTCATCTGTTAAAAAATTGTCATTTTTTTACTTAGATTGATAAAAAGATTGCATAAGAAAATGAAGAGCTTTGTTTTTTGAAAGGCCAAATGCATTAATAATATAGTCAACGTATTGAAATAAAGACTCACCGTTTTTTTCTTTCAGCTTCATAGCGCGAAAAGATTTATTAAATCGATAATGTTTTTTGTCAGAAAACACTAGACCTTCTTCTCTGAGAAAATCTTTATATACTTCATGATTAAAATACAAAACATCATTCCGCACATTTTCAAGGTCAATCACAACAATCATATCCTCTAATTCAGCATTAAGCTGCGTCATACATTCAATATACTCACCCAGACAGCTGAGTAATAATGTTAAAAATTGATGACCATCAACGTATTGAAACTGATCAAAGATAGAGGCGTTCCTGTAGCTTGGAACACACTCTTGCAAGACAGACTTTACTTCATCAAGTTCTTCCACGTATGGAATTGGAATATGAAACTTAGCCGCTCCATTGACAAACTGTTCCCAAGCAACGGTTTCATCGTACGAGTCAATCACATCGGTGTTTCGAAAAATAATAGATTCAGCTGAATGCGATGCTTTAACAAACGGTAAATGAACGTTCATCTCAACTTCTTCATACATTGGATAAGCTTTAGGTTCATTTGATTTTGATAAAATGTACTGTTTTAATTTATCTTCATCCATGTGTTCCAGTAAGTACAGGTCATAAATTGGAATAACGTACATATTACACATTCCATAGTAAACATAGCCTTCGCCGTGGGTAAGCCCCTTTCGATTATAAATGGATAATTCCTTTGTACAAAATGCTTCTAAGCGCATCATTCGATCTTTTGATTTTTGATATAGCCGGTCCAGGTGATAGCGATCATCAATTTCTGAGATAGGAGACGTTCCACTCCCGATACGTCGATAAATTTTCCCGTATGACATATATGGGGGGTATAAGCCTTCTGGAATCCAAATGATAAAGACACCGTACTCTGTAGTATGTTCAGGCGATAGAAACCGAGTGAAGATACGAGGAATTGGATTCGTTACATCCTTCAGCATATTATGGATAAAGAGTTCATACTCTTTTCTTTCAAGTAAATTGATTGAGTAATCATCTTCATCAACTCCAAAGATTAGCCACCCACCCATTTCATTAGCAAACGATGCAATAATGTTTGGAATCTTTCTCTTCACAGTAGAACTAATTTCCCGCTTAAATTCAAGCTGATATCCTTCTTCTAGCTGTTTGGCAACCATCACTTCTACATCAGAGAAACAAATTTCAGCAATCGTTAGCTTTCTTCCCTCTTCGTTTATGAACGGCGAATAAAACGAATCACTCACAGTTTCCCCTCCTCATCATATGCCTATAACTTATCCATATGATGAAAAGTGGCTAAACAGTCGTATTTCTTCTAAATTAACCAAAGAACAAATCGAGGATATTAGATGCTTTAGACGCTTCTTTATTATAAAACTCTGAGTAACCACATGACTTACAATAGATAACAACAAATCGGTTATGCTGAACGTCTAGAAGCTTTGAGAGCCCTGTTCCTGTCATTGCAACTTCCTTTTGCCCAACGCTCTGTCCACCACATTTTATACATCCTGCCTCTTTCATTTCTATCATCTCCTTTATTAAAATAAAAACCATTTCGTATTAAGTAATACGAAATGGTTTTTAAAAAGTTTCATATTTTTCCATTTAAAACTCAAATGTTGTCCCTATTCCTAACTCAACAGCTTTTTCATATACGCTTTTTGCCACCATCGTATCTAAATAAGCAATGCCAACTGATTCATAAAATGTAATCTCTTCCTCAGCTGTGCGTCCTCCTTTACGTTCACATACAATTTCTCCTAACTCTCCGTAAATAGCTGTAGCCTCCCACAGCCCTTGATCTATAGGAACAAGTAAATCTCCAGCTTCATGCATAGCTCCTTCATACGTATCTACAACCACTTTATCGCTTTTTAAAAGTGTCTCAACATCAACTTCCTGCATATGTGGCTGATATGAGCCAATTGCATTTACATGAGTACCTGGTCGAAGTAAGCTGCCATTAAACAAAGGCGTCGAGGACTTTGAACTACAAATAACAATATCCGCTCCTTGAACAGCTTGATCTGCGTCATTTACAACTGTAATATCACCACTCCATGTAGGATACAGTGCTTTTATTTCGTCTTTTAGCGCATATGCTTTTTTCACTGTACGGTTATATAGCAAAATTTGTTCTAAACTTCTCACTTCCATCATTGCTTGAACTTGACCGATAGATTGGGTACCACATCCTAAAACAGCGCAGACTTTAGCATTATTTCGTGCGAGATACTTCGTTGCAACACCACTTGATGCGCCTGTCCGCAAAACTGTTAAATAGCTCGCGTCGAGGAGGGCCACATGCTCTCCAGTTAGCGCATTGGTTAATAGAATCATTCCTTGTAATACTTTTTTTCCTTCATTTGCGTTTTCAGGAAAAATGCTCACAACTTTAACAGCTGTGTAATCAACAGGCTCAACATAAGAAGGCATATAAAGCGTCTCTGCTTGCTTCTTTTCATGAGCTAATGATAATCTTACAGGTGCTTTCGCTTTCCCTTCTGTTCCATATCGAAACCCCTGTTCTACATCTCTTATACAATCTTTCATCGTATAAAGCTCTCGAATCATTTTTTCATTTAAAAGCAACAACGAAATCTCTCCCTTATGATTGTGTAAAATCAATATTTTGTTTGTCTTCCACTACTTTATTCTTTTTTTCTTTTACAAATAAAACCGTCACAAGTGAAATGATAGCCGTCACAATAATATACAGAGCCACCGGAACAAACGAGTTGTTGTAAGCGCTTAGTAAAGCTGTAGCCACAAGGGGAGCTGTTCCTCCTGCTAAGGCTGCGCCTAACTGATAACCAACCGTTACCCCCGTGTATCGAACATTTGTTGAAAAGATTTCAGAGAACATTGTCCCAAGAACCGCAGTAATAGGACTCCAAATCAACCCTAATCCGATAATGGTTGCAACTGTTAACAGCAAGACGGACCCCTGTGAAAGTAAATAAAAATATGGAAATGCATACAAAATCATGGCAACTGTTCCAGCAATGTATAGCGGCTTACGGCCAATCGAATCAGACCATCTTCCCATAATAGGAATTAAAATTGTCGTAACAAGTGTTGCTATGGTTACAGCATTTAAAGCTGCGCTTTGTTCAAAAGATAAAATACCCGTTGCATAGGAAATGATAAATGTTGAAAAAATGTAAAATGGAGCAGTCTCAACAAATTTAGCTCCTACAGCAATTAATACAGAGCGCCAGTGATACTTAAATGTATCTACAATTGGAACTTTTGCAATGTTTCCTGTTTCTTTCGCTTGTTTAAATGCTGGGGTTTCATCTAAACCATTTCGAATCCAAAGACCTAGAAAGACCAGTACAGCGCTTAATATAAATGGAACACGCCAGCCCCATGCTAGGAAAGCTTCATCTGGTAAAAGTGTCATCAGTGAAATCGATAACGTTCCTAACAACATTCCAATTGTCACACCCATTTGAGGAATACTGCCAAAAAAGCCTTTTTTGTTTTCGGGTGCGTATTCAACTGCTAATAGCAACGCTCCGCCCCACTCTCCGCCAATACCAAGGCCTTGCACTAATCGAAGAAAAATTAAAAGGATTGGAGCCCAAATTCCAATTGTTTCGTATGTAGGCAACAAACCAATTAAAATGGTTGCAATCCCCATTAATGACAGCGTCATGACAAGTGTTTTCTTCCGTCCAATCTTATCACCAATATGACTAAAGATTACCCCTCCAAGCGGCCGAATAAAAAATGGAATAGCAAACGATGCGTAGGCTAGCATGAGCCCTACAGTTGGATCATCGGATGGAAAATACAGCTTGCTAAATACGAGCGCTGCAACTGTCCCATATAAAAAGTAGTCATACCATTCAATTGAACTTCCAATTAAACTTGCAATTAATGCTCTGTTTGCTGTTTTCCGCTCAACACCTGTTTCCTTCATACTATACCCCACTCCTCGTATTTCGATGGCGTACGCTATGTATTTACAAGAGCTGTCTAATTGCCGATTCGACGACATCTATCAATTGATTTACTTTCTCTCGTGCTTCTTTAGGCTTTTTTTCTTTTACTGCACAAAATAATTCTTCATGTAGGTGATAGGTATCTTCAAAGATTGTCGCTAAATCAAAAGGAAAATGCCAAGATTCATAAAAAGAGTCATACACAGAGTTAATGATTTGGCAGAGAATTAGATTATGAGAAGCCTCATATAGCGTTCGGTGAAAAAGCAAATCAGCTTCTGCTGTATCTTCATTCAAAGTGCGTAACTTTTCAAAAACTGCTAAATGCTTGCTCATTTTTTGAAGCTGAGCCTCTGTTGCTAGTTCTGCTGCGAGCTCCGCCGCTCTCCCTTCTAATCCTCGGCGAACATCACAAAGGTCTAATAAAAATTGCTTTTTATCCTTTATGGTTATACGAGTTTGAATACGATGGCCCTCCACGTCTTTAACTAATACACCTTTTCCATTTACTATTTCAACGACATGTAATGCTTCCAGCACACGTAGACCTTCACGAATACTCGTTCGGCTCACACTAAACTCTGTTGCGAGATCAGCAATAGATGGTAATGACTCCCCTTTCTTGAGAGCATTGACTTTAATATATCTTTTCACTTCTTCTGCAACGATTTCATGATTTAACTGTTTTTTCCTTTTTTTCATAGATGCTTCTTTCCTTTCTTTGCTGTAGCTATCTACCTATCATATAGGTAAGTATACTACATATTCAGAAAATTTAAATTATTAAAATAAATTTTTCGACAAAAACTTACTTTTTTGTTTTCTATCAAGGTTCTTTTTAAACAATGGATGCTCTTACATCATTGCTCTTCATTTATTTAAGACTTACGAAATCAGAGATCGCGTTTGTAAAAATGATACAGATTGATGGATCAGGTGTCTAAGTACGTAATCATTAAGGTCATAAAGCGTATTGGTATAGACACATTTTTTTCCAGCTTTGTTCTTTCCACGCTGTTTCAAAAGAAAGGCTCCTTGCTGATCTCCAGTTGCAAAATAAAGACTAAACTTCGCTTTATGAGGAGCAAACCCAAACAGAAACATCTCTCTCTCATGACATAGTTCATACCGATAATGAGACGTACCAAGTCCAATCATACTTTTGGAACATATCCTGTTTCTTCAACAAGAATATCTAGCAGTCGATAAACATCTTCTCTCTTTCTTATACTTTTCACCTAGTCAATCAATCCCCATGCATTTGCATCCGCTTCTTTTGTTTTCAACTGATAGCTGATACATGTTTGTCCTGCCTTTCTAGCTATCAGCCCCAAGCTCAAGCACATACAGTACATCTTTTGCATCAAATACAAAATATTGACCGTGTGCATGCCAGTAATCATTTCCTTCAATTTCATACACGTTTACATTTGCTTCGTCTATTAATTTAAATAAAAGTTGTAAAAACCCCTCAACTCGATTATCTCTTTCTGGAAGTGCAATACGATAACGCTCTTTACATTCATCTTCTCTTGCAAAAAACCAGCCGTATAGTGCATCCGTTAACCTCGGCTCATACTCTAAACAAAGTGCATGGTCCACATATTCTTCTTGAAAGTATTCCTTTATCGACTGCTCAATGGTTTCTAAGCGGGGAATTTGATCAAATACAAACGTACAGACATGATTTGTATAATGATTTACATGTTCCATTGCAAGCAAATAGCCATTGAGTTCATTCATTATTAACCCTCCCTATTTAACTAGTTCTCTGCCACTTTTTTTGCGTAATCTTTGGCCATTGATTTTGTATAGAATTCAATAATATTTGATTCCGTATCTTTAAAATACACTCTTGTTTCATTTGCTTCTTTCATTACCTTCATCTCGATACGCTCCTGTTTCAAAACCGTAAGCGCACCCTCAAAATGTTGCTTCTGCACGTGTAGAGCCAAATGAACGTGAATACCACCTTCATCATAAAGATTTTGCCAGCTCGAAACACTTCGCTGCTTCATCTTCTGATCAGCTTTTGAAAACATACGAGGAAGCCAGAGTCCTAGCCTTGTTGGGCCTCCAACGTAGAGCCATGTTGCCCAAACTTCATTTAATTCCTCGACAAACTGTCCGTTATCATATCCCCATTGTTCCACGATTGGAAAACCAAGCTGATTAGACCAAAACTGCACGGCTCGTTCCATTGACTGTACTTCAAGAACAACTTCTGATATTCCTTCTGTTTTGATTTTCATCTAATCTCCTCACTTTATAAACCAAACATTAAAGGCACAACACTTTTTTCTATATTTTAGCATATCTTCCATATGGAAAATGTGCTTTTTGACTATCTTGCAATAAAAATACAGCGCCTATTTTTTCGGCGCTGTATACATGCTATTCGCTTTCTTTAATTGCTTTGACTAGTGATTCAAGAAAAGAGTGCTTTTTCTCTACGTTAGTTAATAGTTCATCATACTGAGGCACAGTCAATTCTAACTGAAGTCCCTGATGGCGGGTATTATCATTTGCAATATTATCTGGCGAAACTCCTCTTAAATGAGCAGGAGGTTCACTGACAATAAACTGTGGTGTTAAGAATTCTTCTACGCGAGACGCAAGAGATTCATCTCGTCCTCCTATATAAATCTCTCGTTTCGTACCACGTGCACCGTGAAATGAAATAGTTATATCTGACTGATTGACTAATGATCTTGCCAGCTCTTCATCGTAATGAGTAGATGTTACATGCAATTCAAAAGGATCTTCTTCTTTCAAGCATTTAAACGCATAGAACGTCCCTTTGACTTCCTGCGCTAATTCCCTTGCTATTTCAAGTGTACCCTCTTCCATTGTACCGCCGTGAATTGCCAATACAACAATATCTTTCTTACGAATGATGCACTCAATTTCATAGTCAATTCCAGCTCGCTCACACTGAGATAACTCTTGAAACGTTTGATATACATCTCGCACAACGATCACTTCCTTTCCATTGTTTCTTAATATGACTCGATTTGTACAGAGTATACATCAAACGTACAAGCACTTTTTTTGCTCCTGCATATTATGGAATGAATGCTTTTTATTATATAGAAAGTGGTGTTAAACAATTGATTGAAAACTACAAACGTATTGAAATCAAAAAGCATCAGTTATATGATGTTGATTTGTTGAATAACAAGCCGTATGTCCTTGCAATTGAGTGGGACGGCGTATTATATGAATTTTTAATCAAGCTAAAAGAAAGCTCTTCAAACATGATTCTATTAGGCTCTGGTGCAGGCGCTAAGCAAGAACACCCGCAAGGCCCTCCTTATTTTCAGCGTCATTCATGGATGGATCTATTTGATGCATCGGTTATTTACTACAACGACCCTACTTTATATTTAGGTCCTCTCTCTTTAGGATGGGGGCAAGGAACGAAAGAACGGTTTTACCTTCAGGAAATCTCCGTGTTGCTAAAAGAAATCTTAGAAAAATTACACATACCTCTCCTAAAGGTCACCTGTTACGGTTCATCAGGAGGAGGCTTTATGTCCCTCATATTAGCCGGCTATTTAAAAGGTGCTAAAGCAGTTGTGAATAATCCGCAAACATGCTTAACAAAATGGCTTAAGACTCCCGTTCGCAACGTATTTTCCTTATCTTATCCAGATATGTCACAGGAAGAAGTGGTTCAAACGTTTCATGAACGAATTAATGTCCTAGCATTTTATCAGAAAATTGGTTACGTCCCCCCCATTGATTACCTTCAAAATGCAGCCTCAGAATTCGATATGCTAAACCACCTTATCCCTTTTTTATCAGGCCTTCACGCACTAAGCGATGATTGTGAGGTTCATGAAATTAAAGTGATATTAAACTATAACAAAAAACAAGGACACGCCGCTTTAGGAAAGCAAGAAACTGTAGATTATTTATCTCAAAAAAAATAGTAGCGAGTTTTTTTATCCTGTGATAAGATGTCGAAGTTCAATTCATCATATCTTACAGTATAGGTCGTAAAAATGTTTTTACGCAGCAAGGAGTGACTTCGAATGCAAGCCTATTTATTTTTAGCACTTGCTATTACAGCAGAACTTTTTGGAACATCCATGTTAAAAGCATCTCAGGGATTTACGAAACTTTGGCCAAGCATTGGTGTAATTGTTGGGTTTGGAATTGCGTTTTATTCACTCTCTGCTTCACTTCAACAAATCCCACTAAGCATCGCTTACGCAATCTGGTCAGGAGTAGGAACTGCTATTACAGCTATTATCGGTGTTGTCATTTGGAAGGAAAGCGGCAGCATCTCAATGGTCATTGGCATTACGTTAATTATTGCAGGGGTTGTTATTTTAAATCTAAAATCATTTGCACATTAAAGAAACGCTTGGCAGCTGCCAAGCGTTTTTTTTATAAGTTAAATGGATCTAAAAACTTTACGTCAGGATACTTATCTTGGAATAAGCGCCATACAAAATCATTTTCAAACATGAGTACAGCATGGCCATCACGATCTTCAACAAGCATAACACGAGAATCAAACATGCTGTCCTTAATTGTCTCTTTGTCCACCCATTTTGCAATGCTATGGGACATACGAACAAACTCTAAATCTACGTTATACTCGCCTTTCATGCGGTGTTCAAACACTTGAAACTGAAGCTCACCAACCGCACCTAAAATATAATCTCCAAAGAACGGTGTACGATAAAGCTGAACAGCTCCTTCTTGTACGAGCTGATTAATCCCTTTTTCAAAATGCTTTGATTTCATGGCATTTTTAGCACGTACTTTTACAAATAACTCTGGTGGGAACTTCGGAAGCGCATCAAATTGAAATACTTTACCATCGCCGACGATTGTATCTCCAATTTGATACGTACCTGAATCATAGAGACCAATAATATCTCCTGGGTATGCTGTATCAACTGTTTCACGACTTGATGCTAAAAATTGATGTGACTGAGCAAGCTTCATTTTACGATTTGTACGAGCAAGCGTTACGTTCATGCCACGCTCAAACTTTCCTGAACACACGCGCACAAAAGCAATTCGATCGCGGTGGGCTGGGTTCATATTTGCTTGAATTTTAAAGATAAAGCCTGAGAAATTGTTATCCGTCGGTTGAATTGTCCCAACAGATGATTCACGTGGCTGTGGTGGTGATGTTAATTGTAAAAATGAATTAAAGAACGACTGTACTCCAAAGTTTGCAATGGCACTACCAAAAAACACAGGTGTTAAAAGACCTTGCTTTACTTTTTCAATTGAAAAGTCGTTACCCGCTTCATCAAGAAGGGATAATTCATCCACAAGCGTCGGCAAATACATTTCAT
Source organism: Bacillus sp. 1780r2a1 (assembly GCA_024134725.1). NCBI lineage: Bacteria > Bacillati > Bacillota > Bacilli > Caryophanales > Bacillaceae > Bacillus > Bacillus sp. 1780r2a1. The sequence goes on from CP099863.1 coordinate 2,646,068, forward strand.
CCACGTGCTTTTTCACTTCATCATCAATGTTTTCACCATCAAAGTCTGCAAAATATGATTCTTTATTTCCTTGATACACTTCAATTTGCTTCGAAAAGCGGTCGTACGTACCTTGAAATCTTTTTCCCATTCCGATTGGCCACGTAACGGGGTATGACTCAATTCCAAGTACTTCTTCAATTTCTTCCAATAGCTCTAGTGGATCTTTCCCTTCTCGATCGAGCTTATTGATAAATGTTAAAATTGGAATTCCGCGCATACGACATACTTTAAATAACTTTAACGTCTGCGCTTCAATCCCCTTTGTACCATCAATAACCATGACAGCACTATCTACCGCGGTTAGTGTTCGATATGTATCTTCACTGAAGTCTTCGTGTCCTGGTGTATCTAGAATGTTAATAAAATGATCTTTATATTCAAACTGCATTACACTTGATGTAACGGAGATTCCACGTTGCTTTTCAATTTCCATCCAGTCAGATGTTGCAAACTTTCCTGACTTTTTACCTTTCACTGTTCCAGCAGAACGAATCATTCCACCTAGTAATAACATTTTTTCAGTTAATGTTGTTTTTCCAGCATCCGGGTGGGAAATGATCGCGAACGTACGACGTGAGTCGACCATCTGCTGTTGCTGTTGATTGCTCATAAGTTCAATTATCCTTTCTACTATACAATTCCTATTTTCATCATTTCATTATACGCTTTTTTTATACAAGATGACCAGCCTTTTTCAAAGGAAAAGAAAAAAGGCCCCCATTTGGGAGCCTCTGATAATCCTATAAAAAGAATTACTTTTGAACGTTAGCAGCTTGTGGTCCACGAGCACCTTCAACGATTTCAAATGTAACTTCTTGGCCTTCTTCTAAAGTTTTGAAGCCTTCGCCTTGGATAGCTGAGAAGTGTACGAATACATCGTCTTGTCCTTCAACTTCGATGAAACCGAAACCTTTTTCAGCGTTGAACCATTTTACTTTACCTTGTAACATAATCTCTTTTCCTCCTCGTGCAGCAAGCTACACCTTGTGTATTACTCCATTCTTGCTCTTACAATAAGTCAAGACGAAACCTATCGAACTATCCTTATGGAACAAAAATAAGCACTTTTATTGTACCAAATTATCAAAAAAATTTCAAAGGGATTTGTATAATCTTCTACTTATTTTTTCAAAAAAATCTCACTTTTTTTTGCTTTTTCATTCTCACTAACCTAGGTTAATTTTAGAAATATTCACATTTATCTCTTAATCTTTTTCAAGCTAAGAAATTGGCTCTAATTCTTTGATAGCTAATCCATAATAGACTTTTTCTAAGCGCTTAATTTCCGCCTCATATCGCTTAAGTTTACCGCTTGTTAGCCCTCGAGAGCTTTTGGTTTCGTCCAACAGTTCAAGATGCTGATTAAGCTTCAACAATGTTCTGGTTAAGCGCTCCTGTAACTCTTCGATTTCATTTTGTATATCCACACAAATCGGAAGCCGATTAGCTAGAATAAAATCCGTCATTTGCATTAGTATTTTTTTGCGCTCAACTTCCTTCACCTTACTTTTCACTACACGTTCAGCAGACCGAAACGTAAGTCGAATTCGTTCCATAATATCGCCTTTTATTGAAAGCTTTCTTCTTAATTCGTCTACATCTTCTTTTAAGGCTTCATGCTCTTCAATCATCCTTTTCATGACAAGACCGCAGTTGAGGGTTTTTAAATCCATTTGATTTAGCTGATGGCGAATAGATTCTTTTAAGCTATCTATTTTTTTAGTAAGCTGCTTTTCTATGCCTTTAAGCTGCCTAATATCTTGTTCTCCATTGTAAATAAGACCTTCTAGGCGCTCAACATCAAATTGAGCTTGTTCTTTTTTTATTTGAAAATCTTCGTACCGACGATATACAGATGACCATTTAATTAATAAAGATTGATAGTTGAGCAGCTCATCTTGGTGCTCCACCTTACACATCCACATTAAATGAACAACGGCCGCTAACAGCGGTAAAAAAGGTTCTGCTTCCTTACGCTTGGCTACAATTTCATGACTTTCCAAGCTCGCTAGCGTCCATAAAGGTGCATTGAACCCCACTAGAAGTGACGGTCCATACTGAATCGGAACAAACAAAGGCATGACTGCACAAAGTAAAGATGACAATAAGTCATATGCGTTCGGAGGAAGTTGTTTAAAAAAACTGATAATCCCTTGTCTTTGTAAGATCTCTTCCATTGCTTTTTGAGTAACTTCTCTGCTGAACAATTCCAAAATCCGATCTTGATATAAGCTTGGTAACTGTTCAATCCAAGTTAAAAGAGCTGTTTGTAAAATCAGTTGTTCTCGCTTTGAAGCGATTAAGTACTGTGAATCTGCAAGGTGAATAAACAACCGAATTTGGTGACGCAAAACGTCGTCTAGGGAATGACAGCGAGCAATAGAAAACAATTCATTATATTTCGCAACAAACATATTGGCTATTTCTTCACTAAGTTCGTATAGCTCTCCATTCGTTGTAGTGTGAGAAACAGGGAGTCGAAAATATTCAGCCATATGCAAAAACAGTTGAAGATGCAAATCTACCTCAGGCTGCTTAGCAATTTTTCTCATATTCTGCTGGAGATTTTGCTGAAACTGGACATGTTCATCCTTTTCGTTTGGTAACGTTGGTTGTAGCTTTACAATTTTATATTTACTTATAACAAACGCACTTTGTAATCCTTGTCCATTTGCTGTTAGCAAACTATAAAGAAGCTGTTGACCATTCATTTCCTCATCTCCTTTTTGACTTTTAAGACTCTTCTTGCTTTCGTAAAACCACAAGTGCAGTCCAACAAGACATTAACGCAGGTGGTATACTCCACGTTAAATATCGCCAGTCTTTTGTGATGATGGATACGATGACAAAAACGAGTGGTAGCCCTATCAATATAACGCCAATCCGAACCTTACTTATCTTTTTTCCCATTCCTGATCGCTCCCTTTTCGCTCCATTTGCTTATATACAAAATTCGCTTTCTATTGAAAAACACCTTTATAAACCGTTCGTTCATTTCTCTCTTTTCTAGACAGTCTATGACAGGAGTTTAAAAATTAGCCATCCTTTTGTCAGACGGTGGATGCAAGACTCATTCCTTTTTCCCCTCATCTTGCAAATCTCGCATTAAAACGCTAGTTTTCTGTTTTTTTCAGCAATTGCATACTTTTTATGAGAAATCCACCGTAAAATATGCTATGTTACGTATAGAATGTTTTTTATAAGAATGATATACGATAGTAATTCCACAGAAAAGGATGATGATCATGAAATTTGTTGTATTTGGAGCTAGTGGACGCACTGGACAAGCTTTCGTGACTCAGGCTTTAGAAGAAGGACATTTCGTCACAGCATTCGTTCGAACACCAGATAAGCTCACACTAACAGATAGCAATTTACACATTATAGAAGGAAATGCAACGGATTTCTTTCAGGTGTCTCATGCCATTAAAGACCATGATGCTGTTGTTTCCTGCCTAGGCACAGATGGTTTAGGCCCTTCTACGTTTTTAGAAGAAGCAATATCTACCATTATTAAAGCAATGCAAGAGCATGGCGTACACCGAATCTTATATACCGCTTCAGCTGGAATTGAAGGAGAAATTCCAGGTATGACAGGTTGGCTTGCTCAAAACATTTTAAAAAATCCACTGCGCGATCATTTAAGAGCTGTACAGCTGCTAAAAACAAGCAATCTTAATTGGACAGTCGCTCGACCGATGGGGCTAACAAATGGACCCGTAACCGCTCAATATCGAAAAGCAGTAACGGGTGTACCAGAAGACAGTAAAAATATTAGTCGTGCAGACGTAGCCCACTTTTTATTACACGCTGCAAATACAGAAATTCATTTAAAGCAATCCGTGGCTCTTTCCTATTAAAAAGCTCAGAGAATTTTTTCTCTGGGCTTTTTTATAATAAGCCCATCATAACCATATATGATAAAATATGGTATATGATTCTTATAAAAGGAAGGTCTAATTCATGACAAGCAAACTAGTCATTTACCTATTGATAATAACAGCATGCTTTTTACTCTTTTCTATAAGCATACTGCTTTCGGAAAAGTACCTTTTCTTAATTCCACTTGGCATATTGGGTTTATTTGGTCACTGTTATTTCACTTATCGCTTTACCCAAACCTTATTAGCAAAACCGAAATGAGATTCGTGCACTTTATTGATTTTACTCTTTACAAGTTGACTTTGTACGTATATAGTTTGATACTAGTATCAGGTATAAGTTTTTACATAAAGGAGAGACCATTATGCTAACAATAGAGCAAATTAAAGAAATTATCCCTCATCGCTATCCATTTTTACTTGTGGATCGTATTATTGAAGTCGAAGAAGGCAAAAGTGCCGTTGGTATTAAGAACGTGACAGCTAATGAAGAATTTTTTAATGGACACTTCCCAGAATATCCAGTTATGCCGGGTGTTCTAATTGTCGAAGCACTTGCTCAAGTCTGTGCCGTTGTTATGTTGAAAAAAGACGATAATAAAGGAAAGCTCGGTTTATTTGCAGGTATTGACAATTGCCGCTTTAAAAAGCAAGTTGTTCCTGGAGATCAGCTTCGTTTAGAAGTAGAGATGACGCGCGTGCGTGGTACAATTGCGAAAGCTCGTGCTGTTGCGTCAGTCGATGGCGAAGTGGCTTGTGAAGCGGACGTAACATTTGCACTATTTGACCCAAAACAAGCATAATTACTTAAGGTGCTAAGACATAAGTAGTTCAGCAAATGAGATATCTAAACTATCATGAGTTAATGACTTTTGATAGTTTGGGTATTTTTTATTGTTTTGAAAACAGTAGACTAGAGGAAGAACGAGACCTGCCGAAAGCGCCTGTCTGTAGCGTAATGGCACAAACTAATTGTTAGCTCCTCAATAATCATTTCATTATGTCTCAGTCTCTTATCATCTTCTAATAATTCCTCAACTTAGTTTATTGATAACGTCTTGTTCGTCTGTATACCTAGCCCATACTGACATTGCTTCTGTTTTTAACTTTAGAGAGTTTTAGAGCTATAAAAAAAGAACGCTATTGCTAGCGTTCTTTTTTTGTAAATCTATATTAACCTTGCATTACTTTCATACGAACATGCTCTAAATGTTCACGAACTGCTTCTGCTGCGCCTTGAGCATCCCTATTTTTAATCGCTTCAAAAATGCGATCATGATCTTCATGGACCTGCTTGCGACTTTCAGGCCTTTGCGTTAACGAATATGCTAGCGCTTTTCGGTATAGATGACCTAGGTTCTCTACTGTATGAAGCAAAAATGAATTATGTGCCGCTTTTACAATATCATGGTGAAAGCGATAATCTGCTTCATAACCAATTTCAGCACTATTCTTAATGGTACCTTTGAATGCTTCTAAAGATTCTTTAATTTCTAGTAGCTCTTCTTCCGTATGACGAATAGCCGCTAAGCTTGCTGCTTCTGATTCAATGATAATTCGCATTTCAACTAACTCTAGCACTTGATCTGCTTCAACCATTTCAAACGTCATCGGATCAAGCATCCCTGCTAAATTTACTCGCTTAACGTAACTTCCTCCACCTTGTCTAGATTCAATTAATCCACTGGCCGACAAAACGCTTAACGCTTCGCGGATTGGTGCACGACTAACGCCAAACATTTTCGAAAGCTCATGTTCAGAAGGTAAGCGAGATTCAGGTGGAAACGTCTTTTCCTTTATCATCTTCTTTAACTGGTCAAGAACTTGACTTGATACTTTCTTACGCTCAATTGGTACAAACATTATTATTCCCCTCTCTGTTTGCTTTTTGTCTTATTCGTCTACAACATTCTTCTCCCTGCACGAAAGAGGGATTCACGTGCTGTAAAATCCCCCCTACTCTGTACTGAGTCCCCTTGATGAAGTGTAAACCTCTCGTATGTAACCGCTTTAAACTTTCTTTGTATTACAAGTATACATTAATTTTTAAAAAAATGTAAAAAAATTTCTATAATTATCACAATTTTCACATGAAAACAAATTATAAATGAATGAATGTTCATGTTTTTTTGACATAATTATTCCACTATTTCCCTTTTCATCAACTATTTGCAACCCTCTTTATGAATACCCGGTTACTAAGGATTAAGAAGGGATTTTTTCCATATTACCCCTTGTTTATCATGCTTATCTTTAGGGAAAAGAGTCAGAACTTGAAATCTTGTTTAGATATTTTGTATGGTTCATATATGTTCTTGCGAATAGTTCATTTCAAACTGACAAATAGTAAGAACAATATAAACGGTAATTTCTGCAAGTTGACTTGTAAAATAAACTAAATGGTGAGGAAAATCATGATACTAAACTTTGAACAGTTACCTGACATTCAAATTAAGCAATTAGTCGGCCCAGCTTCTCAGCGCGTCTTACATCTCGCTTATCACTCGAAATATGTCAAAAACTCGTCATTATTTTTTAGCATGAAAGGTGAAAACGCGGACGGATATCAATTTATAGAAGAAGCTATTCAAAAAGGCGCTGTAGGAGTCTTTGGGTCCGTTCATCATTGTTTTCAACAACTTCATGATAAATATCCGCACTGTACGTTTATCGTTGTCGATGATGTTCGAAAAACAATGGCAAGACTCGCTAAATACTACTTCCAACGAGCGGATGAAAAGCTCAAAACAATTGGTGTAACGGGTACAAACGGGAAAACAACAGTAGCTGCTTACGTACGTTCATTATTAACGCTGCTCGGATTACCAACGGGTTCAATCGGCACCACGGGGATTTGGTCTTCGCATAAAAAATTAACCTATCAAAAAAGTACTCCTACGACGCCTGAATCAACTGATTTACACCAAATTTTTCATGACTTAGAGACGTTCGGAGATCAGGCAGCTGTCATGGAAGTTTCATCCATCGCCATTGATCAACAGCGCGTTGAAGGAATTTTATTTGATGTGGCCATTCATACAAATTTTTCAGAAGAACATCTGGAATATCATAAAACAATGGAGCACTATAAAAACTGTAAAATGAAGCTATTTGAACAAGCTAAAACAGCCGTTATAAATGTTGATGATGATTTAATGGGTCAAGATTTGCTTCAATCATTTAAAAACCCAATGATTACTTATAGCCTCAACAGAAACTCTAACGCAACGCTGCGCGCTGATTCCATCACCGTAGAAGAAAAAGGGTCAACGTTTGAGCTTCATTATAATGACAACGTCTATCCAGTAACTGCACCTGTATTTGGGGAATATAATATTGCTAATGTATTGTCAGCTATCGGTACAGCGCTACTGCTTGATTATCACATTGAAGATATTCTTAACGTTCTACCACAGCTTGCTAGCCCTGAAGGACGCTTTCAAGTAATTAAAGGGCCACAAAATCAAAAGATTATCCTTGACTATGCTCATACACCTGTAGCTTTAACTCGTCTTTTACAAGAGGTAAAGAAATTAAAACATAATCGTTTAATTGTGATGATTGCTGGAATTGGCATCCGAGACTTTAACAAAATGCCCAAAATGGCAAGCATTATTGAGGGACAAGCCGATGAAGTGGTTGTTACTGTTGATCATCCTGGCTTTCATAACCCTAATGATATCATTGACCAAGTATTTACAGGATTTGCTCATCCCAATGCTTCGAACCTTCACCGAGCTCCAACAAGAAAAGAAGGAGTCTTAAAATCCTTAGAGCTTGGAGGACCAGATGATATTATTTTATTAACAAGCGGCTGTATCAACGGTTCACAAATTGTAAAAGGAGAATATATTCCTCATTCCGATGAAGATATTATTGAATCTTATTATGTAGCATTATAAGAACTCCCCTCATGTGCATGAGGGGAGTTCTTATCATCTCCTTAAAGCTTGTTTTCCTTTTTCATAGTATTCTTTTTTTATTTCTAGTGGCACCATGCTTCCGCCCGTTGCCCATACAATATGAGTCGCATGTTCAAGTGTTTCTGGAGACAGCTGTCTGTTTGTCACTATCGGTCCTATCATACCAGCTAGTGCCGATGGCTCTAATTCAATTCCTTCGCTATCAGCTAAATCTGCTAGCAGTCGATGCATTTCATCATCACTGATTGTGTAGCTTCCCTCTAGAACAGGACCAATTACTTTACCAACAAATCCAGATGGTCGCCCTACAGCTAGTCCATCTGCTTCTGTTAAATTATCAAGTCCAATATCTTGCACAGAGATTCTATCATGCAGATTTGTTGCTAAACCTAACAGCATACAAGGTGAGTGAGTTGGCTCAGCAAAAAAACAACGAACATCATCGCCATACATAAGCTTTAAGCCAAAAGCCACTCCCCCTGGACCACCTCCCACTCCACACGGTAAATACACGAATAAAGGATGATTTTTGTCTACTTTCACTTGCATGTCAGCGAGCTGCTTTTTTAAACGAATGGCGCTTACAGCATAACCTAAAAATAAGTGCTTTGAATTTTCATCATCTACAAAATAGCACATCGGATCACGTAATGACTGTTTACGCCCTTCTTCTACAGCTTTACTGTAGTCATCTGTGTACTCGATAACCCTTACTCCTTTACTTCTTAACAGATCTTTCTTCCATTGCTTTGCATCCGCAGACATGTGAACAGTTACTTGAAAGCCAAGCTTAGCACTAATTATTCCAATACTTAATCCTAAATTGCCAGTCGACCCTACCGCAATTGTATACTGCTGAAAAAACAAACGGAATTTTTCACTATCAAATTTTTGGTAATTATCTTTAAATGAAAGCATGTTATGTTTAATAGCTAAGTCTTCAGCATGCTTTAAAATTTCATAAATGCCACCTCGTGCTTTAATTGAACCTGAAATAGGCAAGTCATGATCACACTTAAGCAAAAGCTCCCCTTCGATTTGTTGATTAAAACGGCTTTCCAAACGCGCTTTCATAATGGGAATGCCAGTTAAAGGTGATTCAATTATTCCGTTTGCCTCTTTCGTCTCAGGAAAAACTTTCTGTAGATAAGGTGCAAACCGTTCAAACCTTGCTTCTGCATCCTTAACGTCCTGCTCAGTGAGGAGTATGTTTTGTTTATGTAGTTGAAAAGACTGCTTATCTGGATTCATCCAGCAGGTTTCAGTAAGTTGGATAAGTTCTTTTATAACGGGAAATGTTTCTGTTAACCTTACTACGTCGTGCTTGACTATTTCCATCCTTATTTCCCCCTCTTTTTTCTATGCTTTATTATCATTTTATCACGAACTATTCTTTTATTAGAGCTAATCCAAAAGATAAATTAAGTGACATTTTTTTATTTTCCTATTATCATTAAAGCGATTTCACTAAACATAAGGGGTAGATGTGTGATGACTTACAGCGCAAATGAACAGCGGTACAAAGAAATGATTTATAACAGGTGTGGAAATTCTGGCTTACTGCTTCCCGCACTTTCACTGGGACTTTGGCATAACTTCGGAGGGGTAGATTCGTTTGAAAATGGAAAAGCCATGCTAAGACGTGCTTTTGACTTAGGAATTACTCATTTCGATTTAGCAAACAACTACGGGCCACCACCTGGCTCTGCTGAAGAGATGTTTGGCAAAATGTTAAGAGAAGATTTCGCCTCTTATCGAGATGAGTTAATTATCTCCACAAAAGCTGGCTATCGAATGTGGGAAGGGCCTTACGGAGAATGGGGGTCAAAGAAATACCTTGTTGCTAGTTTAGATCAAAGTTTGAAACGCATGGGTCTTGAATATGTAGATATTTTCTATTCTCATCGTCCCGATCCCAATACACCTCTTGAAGAAACTATGCAAGCACTTGATTTAATCGTAAAACAAGGTAAAGCGCTTTATGTAGGAATTTCAAGCTATAGCGCTGAACAAACAAAAGAAGCAGTACATATTTTAAATGAGCTGGGCACACCTCTCCTTATTCATCAGCCAAGCTACTCGATGTTTAATCGTTGGATAGAGGATGGCCTTCAAGATGTTCTAACAGAGCATCAAATTGGATCTATTGCATTTTGCCCCCTTGAGCAAGGGTTACTTACAAATAAATACATACATGGCATTCCAAAAGACTCGAGAGCAGCAAAAGAAACTGGATTTTTAGATGCGGAGCGCGTAACTGCAAAGGTGGTTAACCAAGTGCAAAGACTTCATCAAATTGCACAGGAACGAGATCAAAGCTTGGCTCAAATGGCTCTTTCTTGGGTGTTAAGAGATGGAAATATTACCTCTGCTCTCATAGGAGCAAGTCGCGTAAGTCAAATTGAAGAGAACGTTGCAGCTCTTCATAACCGATTATTTACCCAAGACGAACTTCGTCAGATTGATGCGATTTTAAATAGCTAAAAAACCTTCTACTCTCTATTTGAGAGTAGAAGGTTTTTTATATCGCAGTTAGATTTTCCCATCATATTTGCGACCATCATTATGCTTTTGATTGCGCTCATCTGTCATACGCATTTGCTCAGCTTTCTCCTGAGCATTCACATGATTGGCATCAGTCGGTAAATTTTTCTTTGAACGTCCTTTTGCATTGCTCATGTTATCACCTCCAGCTTTATACCCCGTTAGCTTCTCCACTTTTTTAGGGCATCATACGCTAGAAAATCAGCCTGTATTACGCAAGCCAGCCGCAATTCCATTGATAGTTAACAACACTTCTTGTAGAAGTCTATCAGCCTGCTCTTCATCTGCTTGACGAAGCTTAGAAATAAGCTCGACTTGGAAAAAGCTTAGCGGATCAACGTATGGATTTCGCAAACGAATAGACGATTGAATATTCGGTAGGTGCTCCATTAATTCTTCTTGATTTGTAATTTGAAGAATTGCTTCTTTCGTTTCGGTATACTCTTTCTCAATTGCCCCGAAAATTCGATCAGCAATCGCTTTGTCTTCAACCATTGAAGTATAGTTTTTCGCAGTCATTAGGTCCGCTTTCGTTAAAGCCATCTGCAAGTTATCAATTGTTGAGCGGAAAAATGGCCACTCTTTATACATTTGCTGGAGTAAAGAAAGGCTTCCTTCTTTTTTAATAAGATGTACAAGCCCTGTTCCAGCTGCATACCAAGCAGGTAAAAGTTGGCGGCTTTGCGTCCAAGCAAATACCCATGGAATAGCTCGCAGGTCTTCAAAACGGTCACTGCCTTTTCGGCTCATTGGACGAGACCCAATGTTAAGAGCACCTAACTCTGGTAACGGTGTTGCTTGTTTAAAATATGTTAAAAAGTCTGGATCTTCAAACACAAGATGCTGGTAATGAGCGAGCGCTTCTTTTGATGCAATGTTCATCGCTTCTTCCCACTGAGATGTACGCACGTCTGTTTGTTCAGCTTCAGACGACACTTTGGCAGCTGCTGTTAGCAAAGTTGAAACCGCTTGTTCCAAGCTTCGATGTGCAATGTCGTATAGCGAATAGCGAGAGGATAATACTTCCCCTTGTTCTGTAATTTTCACGCCGTCTCCTAACGTTTCAGCAGGTTGTGATAAAATGCTTCGGTTTAATGGACCACCGCCTCGACCAAGAGATCCACCTCGGCCATGGAAGAACTTAAGGCGCACGTTATAGCGCTTTGCCATATCATGAATTTCCTGCTGAGCTTTGTAGAGCTTCCAGTTTGCCGTTAACGTCCCGCCGTCCTTGCTTCCATCGGAATACCCCAGCATAATCTCTTGTAAATCATTTTGTTCTGCCAAATGTTTTCGATAAAAATCTAGCTGGAACAGTTCCTCCATAATTTTTGGCCCAGCTGTTAAGTCATCAATTGTTTCTAATAAAGGAGCAACGTTTAAATAACTTTCAATTTCTCCGTTGGCATGCAAACGATAAATCCCTGCTTCTTTTGCCAAAACCATCACTTCTAATAAATCGCTAGCTGATTGAGTCATGCTAATTAAGTAAACTTCAATCGAACGCTTTCCAAATTCTTCATGCGCGCGCTTTATCATTTGAAACGCTTCAATTATTTGCTTTGTTTCTGGCGAATAGTCTTCGGTGAACGAAATGAGTGGACGAGGGTCTTGTAAAATTCCGCTTAGCAGCTCCAACTTTTCTTTTTCTGTCAAGGAAGAATAGTCTTCTACAATGCCAACGGAATATAAGATCTCTTTAATCGCAGCTTCATGTTCACCGCTATGATTTCGAATATCAAGCGTTGCTAAATGGAAACCAAATAATTCTACTTGACGAATCAATTGACGAACGCTTTTTAACTCGTACTGCATTGGATGATGTAAACGTAAGCTTTTTTGAATAAGCTTAATATCGCTAAGTAGCTCGTCTGCTTGCTTATATCCACCTTCTTGTCCAACATTTTCTAACTTGTGAAGCATAATCGTTAATTTACAGCGATATACCTCATGAGGCACACGCCATCTTTTCTTTTGAGGCAGAAGCTGCTTTTCTTGTTCAACCGATTGCACCAAGTCATCTAAAATTAAAACTCGCTTTGTTGATTGACTTAGGCGCTCCCTTAAATTCAACAAAGCTGCTCTATACTTTCGAACTGCTACGCTACGATGCTTCGTTAAAGTTTGCCATGTTACCTTTGGTGTTACGTTCGGGTTACCATCTCTGTCTCCACCAATCCAAGATCCAAAACGCAGCACGTTTGGCACTTGCCACTGTTGTTCAGGATAGTAACGTTTTAATGAATCCTCTAGCTCTTGATGAATATGTGGTAATACCTCAAACAACGTTTCATCAAAATAATATAACCCATTTGCTACTTCGTCCATTACGCGCGGCTTACGATCTCGTAGTTCAGCTGTTTGCCATAAAACCATAACTTCGTTAAAAAGCTGCTCTTCTAGCTCTTCTCTTTCACGCTTTGTTACTGATTTTTGTTCAAATGCTTGTAAAATATCGGCGATTCGCTTATGAATGTCCAGCACACTTCTTCTCGTTGCTTCTGTTGGATGTGCTGTGATAATTAACTCTAAAGACAGCGTTTGGAGAAGTTTTGTGATAACATCTGCTGTTACGCCGCTATCTTTCAAATCACTGACTGCTTTTTCAAGTGAGCCAGGCTGTACATTTGCTTCTTCTTGCTGCTGATACTCACGTTTACGGCGAATGCGATGGTTTTGTTCCGCAATATTAACTAGATGAAAATAAACAGAAAACGCACGAATAACCTGCTGTCTCATTGGGTCCTCAATGCTTGTTATTTCAGATTTTAACTGTTCGTAGATATCCTGATCATTATGTTCACGAAGCATTTTGGCTACTTCACGTATTTTTTCAACTTTATTAAGTAAATCTTGGCCACCCTCATAAATTAAAACATTCCCTAGTAGTTGTCCGAGAAACTTGACGTCTCGACGCAATGCGACGCTGTTGTCTTGCTCAGTAGTTTGTAAAACCGTCATTTCTTCTTCCACCCCTTGACAAAAAATCTAACGTTTCATTTTTTAGAAAATTGAAACTAGTTATAGTATATCATAAATAAATTCAATTTTCATGTAAAAAAACCTAACATAGTTTTTATTATATAAAAAAACAGGTACTCACGACGTAGTACCTGCCATTACAAAGTTACATATCTGCACGTTTCATTCTATTTTCTTCTTCGCTTAAAAATTGTATAAAGTGAGCCATCATTGCAAGCGGCTGTGCTTTAATTCGCTCAATATATTCTTCTTTACGATAGGAAGAGACGACTTCACTTTTTTGAATGCGCTCAATGGCGTATTCTGCCCCTACCTTCTGCATTTCTTTACGCTTTAATTTGGTCTCTCTCGATAAAGCCATACCGATTGCTCCAATCAAAGCATAGATACCTAACATCGGTAGTGCTTCACGAGTAACGGGCTCAGTAAAGAGCATGAACCCTAAATTGAAGACTGAAACCGCAATAAGCGGCAGTGACCAAAACATATAGCGTGATACTTTCTTTGTAAAAGGTGACAGTTTTTCTTGAAGCTGTTCCACCTCTTTTTGAATATACGCTGACATTTGTAATGATAATAATTTCACAAAATCCCCAACCTTATATTTAAATATGTAAATAGCCGTTACCAATTAGGTAGCGGCATATCCATAACCTAAAAGACCTCTATCTGATTTGTTGGCAAGGTCTTGCTAACAACAAAATTGTTGCCAACAAAGCCGAGAGCATATGCTCTGTACTGACGACCTTGTTGTAAAAGCTACTCCCCTTAGAGCAACATCCTATAATGACTATCATTTTAGAAAATGTAAGTTTCCTTGTCAAATGTTTCGCTTTTTTACACTGCCATGCTATCATAGCCATACAAAAGAACTTTAGGAAGGAGTTTATGACATGCCAATTTCAAGTATTATGTATTCATATGTTGTCAGAAAAGTCGATCGTTTTCAGCAACATTATATAAAAAAGGAATACGAACTCCAGCTTTTCACTAATCAAGTAAAGTGTAATGCGCGGTCGTTCACACTTGAACAGGTTTTAGACATTTCATATAAACCTTTCTCTTCAGAAAAAGGTTTATTGTATTTACATACCCACCAAGGTGTTTTTAAATATGAAATTCAAGCAGACCCTTCAGCTTTTATTAATGAATATAAGCGCTTAAAGACAACATAAGGCATGAAAAAATGATTCTCTGAAACGAGTCATTTTCTCATGCCTTTTATTTACTTTCTTCTATAGATTAGCGGTTGATGTAAATATTTCTACACGATCCATAGCATCCATTACCTCTTCTTTTGTAAACTTCCCAATAAAACGAAGAGCCTCTTCTTCCTTGATTGCATGAGCTGCTACTAGCTGTTTTGCTTCTTCTTTTTCTGTAACCCCTAAATCTGAGAGAGTCCGCGGAAATTCTAACGCTTCGTAAAATGGCATAAGTTTCTTAACTACTTCTCGTTGATTTTCTAACATGAGCTGAACCAAAATACCATACGTTACTTTTTGACCATGAAGAACATGATGAGCTTCTTTAACAAAGCTAAGTCCGTTATGAACTGCGTGTGCACCTGATACCCGACCATACTGAACCGCGAATCCTCCAACGGTTCCAGCAATCATAATAATAGATTCTACTACTCGTGTAAATGCTGGAGTAACCTTCTGTTCTTGTAAACTTTTAATAGCAGCTTCGCTATCTGCCATCAATATATCTCTGATGTATTGCGCTTGATTAAGCCCGGAGTATACCATTGCTGAAAGCTCGTGGGCGTTTTTTGTATTTCGAATAATCGCATCTGCTTCGTACCATTTTGCTAGAGTATCTCCAATGCCGCTTTTAACATAGTTAACAGGAGATGAAAGAAGAAGCTTCGGGTCTACAACTGTTAAAAAGCTCGCTCTCTTATGGTAATCAACCCGAACATACTGCCCGTTTTCATCATACATCACGCTAAGAGGCGTTGTTGCTGCACATGTTCCAGGAACCGTTGGCACAAGAATAACTTCAACGTCTAAATAATCCGCTAACGATTTTGCACTATCTAATACAATACCTCCACCAATACCAATTACTAAATCAACGTTATAAAGTTCTTTTGCATAGATATGAATATCTTCATCATAACAATATCCTTTATGCTGAATAACCGGGATGTGTTCAGGCAACGCGCTGTATTGATTAAAAGCATCAAATGATTTGAATCCTGTAAAAACTACTGGCTTAGAAAAGCTGGCTATGTATTGGTCCATTTTCTTCGCAGCACCTATTTCACAAATATAGTGATTAGGACCACTTCTTACAATATTGGGTTCACTCATGTTGTCCTCCTTAACCGTTTCATAATTTTAAATTTTTCGTTAATTAACTCAGTATACGATAGAAGAATTTAGCATGCAAACCCTAAAAACCTTCACTTATGTAAAAGGCTTTCAAGGTCTTATTTCAACAACTTTTTAATGATGATTCTCTCCCAAACGCTCCACGGAAGCATACGTTTTAACCATACAGATACCTTAACCCCTTTACCAACAGGGTATCTAAGTTTTTTTAGCTGACGTTGGTTGCATAAAGAAAGAAGTAAAGAAACAACTTGATCAGGGTCACCGAGCTTTTTCTCACCAGCCTGTAGCTCATTCTCAATTGCACGCATATAAGCACGGTAAGCAGATCCTTCATTCAATGAATGCTTTGATACCTTCTTGCCTGTTGTCCAAATATTCGTCGCATAAGAACCTGGTTCAATTAAAGCAACATCAACTCCAAACGGCTTTAGCTCAAGCCGTAAACTTTCACTATAACCTTCGAGTGCATGTTTAGATGATACATACGGTGATAGTCCTGGAAACCCAATTAACCCACTGATGCTGCTAATATTAATAATTTTGCCCTTGCGCTTTTCTCTCATAAATGGGAGCACTGCCTGAGTTACCCTCATGACACCGAATACGTTCGTTTCAAACTGCTCTTTATATTCATCTATATGAATTTCCTCGCTAAAGCCACCAAACGCAAATCCTGCGTTATTAATTAATATATCAATGCCGTTTGTGTTATGTAATAGCGTAGTTAATTCGTCAATTGAACGTTGAGACGTAACATCTAGTTCAACAAATACTACTCTTTCTTTTAACTTATCCTTTTCTAACATCCTTAACAGAGCACTTTTCTTTTCTAAATTACGCATTGAAGCAATGACTTTATATCCAGCTTTAGCTAGCTGATATGCACTAAGTAAACCAAATCCACTTGAGGTTCCTGTAATTAATACCGTTTGTGTCTTCATCTCTATCCCTCCGTTTATCCACAGCTTGATATAGACCATATTACAGTACCAAATAAAAGATAAAAATATATTTTAAAATAAACCTAAACCATTCCAAACCTTCCTACAACATATAGGGTAAGTCGAATAAACTGACTCTCCTTCAAAAAACCATATGCTTTCTTGAACTCTGGAAATTGACTCCCAGTATCACATGCTCTCTGTCTTAGTGGTTGTTTAGCACAAATTTATTTAACCATATACACCCAATATAAATTAATTATGTATAGAAAACCTACTTGTACCTATCTTTTTGATCTTGGCACACATTTTGCAATACCTTTATGTAATTCGATTAAAGGAGGTAAACAAATGAAGAACACAAAAAAACGAAACCACTTTGGTAAACGTATGATCACATGCATCGCTTTAACGGGGGGACTACTTCTATCCACGTTACCAACCTCAGCAGCTGCAGCTAACTATACGCTCTATACAACGGGCAGTTCAGTTGATAAAACAACAACCACGACTTTTGGACAAGTGTACATGGGAGGCAGTACCGATGTAGACGAAGCGTTTAAATGGATGATTAATAAAGCGAATGGTGGCGACTTTTTAATTCTTCGTGCAACGGGTTCAGACGGATATAATCAATATGTTTATGATTTAGCTAACTCAATAGGAAAGCCATTAAACTCTGTTAGTACAATCGTTGTAACTGACCTAGCCAGAGCAGGTTCAGACTCCTCACTAATAAGTCGCATTAATAAAGCAGAAGGAATCTTCTTTGCAGGAGGTAATCAAGCTGATTACGTTGATTTTTTAGAAGGAACACCCGCTCTTACTGCACTTAATAACCGTATTGCACAAGGAATTCCTTTTGGAGGCACAAGTGCCGGCACTATGATTCAAGGAGATCATATTTATGATTCGATATCAGCAGGTTCAACAACGCTTGATTCTGCAACAGCACTAAGAAATCCGTATAGCTCACTTATTTCTTTTACAGATTATCTCATTCAAACTCCGCATAATAATCATGTACAAACCGACACTCATTTTGAACAAAGAGACCGAATGGGGCGTTTTTTAACATTCTTAGCTCGTAATATTAAAGACGGTGAAGAAACTGGAACAAGCGCCAAAGGTATTGCTGTAAATGAACAGTCTGCTCTTTTAGTTGAGAAGGACGGGACAGCAAAGGTTGTTACGCAGCCTGGCGCTGTGAACGCTGCAGTTTATATGGCAAAAACAAACCAAGCCCCAACTACTTGTGTAAGTGGGGTACCCCTAACGTTCAACAACGTTTCTATTTATAAGCTGTTTAACGGTAACACATTTAATCTTTCAACATGGTCAGGTTCTGGCGGACTGTCTTACACGCTGAACGTCAACAATGGCACTATCACTTCTTCTACAGGCAATATTTATGGTGGAAATCGTTAAGTCGTCGTTCATAAAATAGCCCTCTTCTAACAAGAAGAGGGCTATTTACATTTGATTATTTTTCACAAGCAATAAGATCTTTGTCCCTATCTAACTTTGAATTCCCATCATATAACGCTTTTGATACATAGGGCTTATGATATGTTTTTCCACCTTTATTTTTAATGTTTGCTGCGCGAGCTACGCCTCCCTTATATGCTTTGTTTAACTCCGCACAGTTTTTATATGATTTTGGAGCGGCATCTGCAGTTAAAGGAATCATCGATGAAGCACCTACAACTAAACCAAAAGACATCACAAAAGGTAATATCCTCTTCATAATCAGTTCTTCACTCTCATTACTTTTATCATATTTTGTTCATCAATTTCCATCAATCTTTTTTGAAGTTCTCTCTAAAATACTCTTACCATTTTGGTCTTCGTATAGTTCTGCTTTCTAAAACAAATAACTATATAAAGGAGGTTTACCATGGTCTTATCTATTTTTGTTTTTATTTCATTCCTTACGATATCCCTTTTTTATATGCAGCATAAAGTATTGTCTGTTGTTGAAAATACGTTTTTGTTTTTAATCGTACTAATTATTAATATTAATGCTGCTTGGATTATTAACGAAGAGCTCAACTTGATTAATACACCAACAACCCCTATTCCCTATACAGCCTTTATCTTAGATCGAAGTCTTATCTTTCCAATGCTATTTGTTATTCAATTCAACCTTCTCTATCGCTATTCTGGGATCAAACGTTGGTTTGGCATTACACTCTTATTTTTAGCAGGGTTTGTTTGCTTAAGATTTCTGGCTGTTCGGTTGGAGGTTTACACTTATGAACAGTGGAACTTTTTGTATGATGCTGGATATACGCTCATACTACAGTTTATTTTATTTTACGTATTTAACATGTATCGCAAAATTACCTTACGAAAGGTGATGTTATAAATATGTGGTTTGGTGAATGGAGTAAGAACGAAGTCATCTTATTATGTATGATTGGATTTGCTATCGTTATTGCATTGCTGTTACCCAGAAAGTTGACGAAAGAAATTACCATTTTAAGCTGGCTTTGGGGACTTGCTAGCGGCCTTGTATTTGATTTTACAATCGGTGGTGGAATTATTGATTTTTACACGGTAAATGACTCTCCACACTATGAATTGTTTGATGGTCTTTATTATTTATTGTTTGCGCCTTTTGGCTACTTTTTCATTTATTTCTATGAGACGTTTCATATTTCAAAATATACGTTTATTTACTACATTCTTATTTGGACATTAATTGGTATCGGAATGAATTGGATTTTTATTAAGTCGGATATCATTGCGTTCCAAAACGGATTTTCACTTACATACTCATTTTCTGTCTTTTTGCTTACGCAAACTATTACCGCTTTAGCATATGAACAGTTAAAGAAAGCACAACAGCATACGGCTACCTAGTGGTAGAGCAGCCTACTCATTGTTAAAATATGCTCGCTAAAAAACTCCCCGTTGGTTGAATAAATAAAACTTAAAGGGAGCTTTTTTATGCTGATATCACGAATTTATTAACTTGCGAAAGAACTGATCAACTTCTTCTATTTCAACCTTTGTAGCTATAATTATCTCAGAACGGTCCCTTTTTTCGCTTAGCACTTCACCGATGAGCTCTTCTGAACGTTCTGATATGCTGTATCTAAAAAGTTCATTACTTGGTTTAATACTGTGCGAACCAACTCTTTACCTGCTTCTTCATTCAAGTCTAGATATAAATTATGCCTTCCTACAGTGTTTGCACCAAAGCCAATTGAATTAACATATCAATCAGATTTCCCTAAACGATTTTGTTGAATTATTTTATCCATCTCCTTTTTTTCATTTTGTTTCCCCATCCATTCCTAAGCACAATTCTTGCTATTGCTATATAGGTATACTATATTAGTTTCCGTCGACTCATTACATTGCACGAAATTAAATAGAACACCATTTCTATCTTTGACTTAGATGATTAGACTCTGATCAAAACGGGAATGTTAGTTGGGCTACAGATTATCATTCACATTTACAATTAAATAACGATTGCTAAAGGGGACTATTAAAATGACTAGCTATCAAGAACTTGTCAAAAACCAGCGTTCATTCTTTTACAGTGGTAAAACAAAAGACGTTGCATTTCGAATTGAGACACTAACAAAGCTAAAAGAGCTAATTCAAAATCATGAACAAGATATTTTAGATGCGCTAAAAGCAGATTTAAATAAGCCAGAAGCGGAAGCTAAGCGCGCAGAGGTTGGTTTAGTATTAGGAGAGATTGAATTTACACTAAAACATCTCGAAGAATGGGCAGCTACTAAAGAAGTATCAACACCAGCTACTCACGAAGGTGCAAAAAGCTTTATCCAACCCGACCCTTACGGTGTTGCGCTTGTAATCGCACCTTGGAACTACCCTTTCCAATTAGCTGTAACTCCTCTTGCCGGAGCCATTGCTGCTGGTAACTGTGCGGTATTAAAGCCATCTGAATTGACACCAAGAACATCAAGTTTACTTGCTGCACTCATTAACGAAAACTTCCCTGAAGAGTACCTATGCGTAGTAGAAGGAGAAGTAGAAACAAGCACTGCTTTATTAAAGGAAAACTTTAATTATATCTTCTTCACAGGGAGTACGGCTGTAGGTAAAATTGTTGCAAAAGCTGCAGCTGAACACTTAACACCTACTACCCTTGAATTGGGAGGAAAAAGTCCAACCATCGTTCATAGTGATGCAAATATAGAAGAAGCTGCAGTCCGTATTGCACGCGGAAAGTTTGCAAATGCTGGACAAACATGCGTAGCACCAGATTATATCCTTGTACAAAAAAATAGTAAGCAAGCTTTAATTGAAAAGCTAAAAGAAGTAATCATAACTTCATATGGTGAAAACATTTCATCTGATTTAGATTTTTCACATATTGTTAGCGAAAAACATTTCGAGCGTCTAACTAACTATTTAGATAACGGTAAGCTTGTTGCTGGAGGAAATAGCGATCGTTCTAAGCTTTTCATTGAACCAACAATTCTTGATGAGATTTCATTTGACGATTCAGTTATGCAGGACGAGATCTTCGGTCCGATCTTACCTATTATTGAATATGACGAGTTATCAGAAGTTATAGCAGCTGTTCGTAATCGTCCAAATCCGCTAGCTCTTTATGTATTTACACAAGACCAAAGGGTACAGGACTATATTTTAAATAACTTATCGTTTGGCGGTTCTGCTGTAAACGATACAATTAGTCATATGACTTCTCACTACCTACCTTTTGGTGGAGTGGGTGAAAGCGGAATGGGCGCTTATCATGGAAAAGCAAGCTTCGATACATTTTCACACTTTAAAAGCGTGCTAATCCGTTAAATCAATTAAAAAAGCTATTTCGGTTACTTATACCGAGATAGCTTTTTTGTCTTACTGAAAACGTACACTATTGCTTTGCTAATGTAATACCGCTCAGTACGTATCGCCACGTGTCATCATCAAACGGAATATTCGGTACTTTTAGTGCACAAACGTGCTTTAAATCCCAATTTAACTCTTCCACTCCCTGAAACCCATCTTCTGGACACAGTAAAAGAATAGAAAACTTACCTCGTGTCATCGTTTTAACTGTCTCTTGTAATTCAGCGGCTTCTTCATATGACCCAGCCCAGCGAACAAACAAAATGGATGGACTCTTTTTGATTGCGTGTAAAAAGCGACGTATGCGAAACACTAACTTTCTTCTAAATGCTGGATATGTGGCATGCCAATGCTGCTGTTGAACAATAGGGAAATCATGTACGGAAATCACGTTATACAGCGTATCTTTTACAAAATAAGATCTAACTAACTTACTTTCATTAGCATTTTCTTCCTTTTCAGCTTCTTCTTCGTTAAAGAAAAAGTCCGTATCATCTAAAAGCATCATATTTCTTAATTCCATAAACCCTTGAAATCGATTCTTTAATAATCGGTTTACATCTGACAGAAACAGAGTAACTTTCCAATCCAGCGGTCCAGAAAATGTGCGGAGATTATACTCTTTCAGTTTTGAAGCAGGGTTACACGCACTTCCCAAACTTAAAACAACGTGATAAGAACCTTTGAGTTCCTCTAAGTTCAACTTCCTTCACCTTACTTTATTTAGTTTATTATTATCATATGGTGAAGGGCCAAAAAAGCTTGGACAAACGAATATTTTTTGAATTTTTTCCCACAAAGAAGTAGATTTAATTTTTATCCCATGTAAATAAAGACTTCATTTTTAACGATACAGTCCACATAAGAAGCCATGCTCTGAAATCATTCAGTTATCTCTTCCTTGTTATTAATCCAGCTTTTTTATCAAACTTGTTTAAAAGAACGGCTGGTAGAACAGCTCTTCAATAGAAAACTGAGGCTGGAATATCACGAACTAATTCCTTCCCAAAGATAACTCATTATACTTTTTTATAGTAGTTAGTTTGTTGGGACAATCTCGTTTCATTGTGCTAAAGCTACTCCCTTCCCCCCCAGTTTGTTTAATGGTTTTTCGAACCAACAAAAAATATCCAAACCATCAAAAGTAGTTAACTCAAGATAGTTTGGATATATCATTAATTAAAAGGCGCTTTTCTCATTTTTTATTTTTGTTCCTCAATATATTGTACTAATTCAAACAATACGTGATAAATTAACTCGAATGTATCATGTAGAGAAAGGCTTTCATCAAACCCCGTCATTGATTCAATATCAATATTAATGTCCCACATGCCGTCTTTATCATTAAATAGTGCTTGGAAGCTATTTTGTCCTTCTGCTAACTCATTTGTTAAAAATGCTTTAATATGAGAACCTACTTTTTTTGGCTGGCGCAGTCCGAAAAGCACTTTATAGGTACGAAACACATCATCAAGCTCTACAGAAACCCCTTCAACACGAATCACATCAAATGATTGACATTCAATATAAATAAACTCTTTTGGATGGGTTTTCACATATTGAATTGACTCTTTTAAGAATGTACTAGCAGCTTCTTCAGATAATAAATTTTCAGACTCTTTGTCTACTCTCTCCACGTACGCGTCCGCAAATCGAGTGTGATCACTTTTGGAAGAGATTGTGACGCCTTCTGGAATTAATTCATTTTTCATTGCAAAAATCTTCTCCTCTTCATAAAGCTCTACTTCTTGTCCAGAACAACCTTTTAGTTCTTCTTTAATATACTCTTTTACCGTTTCTTTTAACATTGATTTCCCCTACCCTATTACGGTTAGCCACCTAATTATCTAACAACTCATTTTCCTTTTATAATAACTGAAATGAAGGGTAATTTCTACCATGTACAAACGATTGTCTTTCACTTTTTTTACTTTTTTTATTTTGTTAAATCGATTCGATCTTCCATCTGGGGTGGTTCTTCCATCCAACCATTTTTCGCCATGATTTTTCCGCCATCTTGACCATAGGTTAAGATATCTTTCGCCGTATCAATCAAAGATAGTGGAAGATCATTTCGTAAGCTAAATGCAGTTCCTAGTGCATTGCTTCCCAATCCGAAGCTGCAGAAAATACTTGTACAGTACATCATGAGTTTATCTGAAAATGGTGCTATTTGAGAATTTGTCGCTTTACCAGCCCACGTTGATGCAGCTTGAATATCACTAGCGAGAAGTAGCTGCGTATAGTTAGCTACAATTTTCTTTGATAATTCTTTTCCTTTAATAAAGTATTTACGTACTTCAGGCTCATTCGCCACTTGTGCAAAGCCTGTTATCATTTGCATACCTAAAATATTTGTGTCGACTGCATAATGAATATGCGCTACTTCCACCGTATTAAGCGCTCGCTTTTCAGAAAACAGTTTTATGCCATTCATATACCCCGTACCTTTAGCAAACTTTACTTCTTTTGGCATGGATACCACAGGTGGTCTCACTAGAACACCTTTTTTTTGTAAATAATCTACACATTGGCTATATACACCTTGCGTAAATCCTGTTAGCTCTTGATATAGAGATACGACATCATCACGTTGTGCCATGCTTAAATGAAGTGTATGCAATCCCATGCTCATTTGCTTTAATAAGCGTAAAAACATAATGTCAAATAGATGATCGTAAAGTTTTGGCACCCCTGGATTCACGTCTTGCTCTGTAAATCCAACGGGTACAACCGCTCCTTCTTGTTCGAAAATTTGCTTTATTCTTCCTATATAGTGAACAATTTTATTATGGGTAGATGTTAAAATTTCTTTGGCGCCTTCGTCTTCTGCATGCTCAATAAAATGTTCCAGTAGCCGCTGAGACATTGTTTTTTGTTGATATGTCATCCATAGTGTTGCTAGTTCGCTTGAACTAAGTGGTATATGACTTGTCATGTATGTTGCCCCCTATACTTTATCAGGATAAATAAAAAATTTTCGATTATTTTTTTATGTAAATTCTGAGTAACTCCTGCAAAAGCTCTACTAAATAGCATGGCTTCTAAATTGGACACTTTTCTCTCTATCTTTACTTTTTTGATACTACTACTATTTACATTTTTAATCATAATATGTAGTCCATAAAAAAAGCTCTCTATTATGAGAGCTTTTTCCATTATTTTTTAAGCTGAACAAATTTTCTTTTGCCTACTTGGACAATCAAGTCATTTTCTATTGCTACTTGTAAATTTTCATCTATCACTTTTTTTTGATTTAGTTTTACTCCACCATTTTTTATCATTCGACGCGCTTCACTTTTAGAGGTTTGAAGTCCTAGTTCAACCAATAGTTCAATAATGGGAAGTTGTTCTGAACCTCTCCAGTTCACCACCGGAATATCATCAGGTAAAGCTCCTTTTTGAAAGACCGTTTTGAAATGATTCTCAGCTTCTTGTGCAGCTTTTTCACCATGGTACATTCGCACAATCGTTTTCCCCAGCTGCATCTTTACATCTCTAGGATGTTTCGTGTTTATTGTTAAACCTCGTTCCATTTCCTCAATCTCTTCTAAAGGGACATCCGTAGCAAGTTTGTAATACTTTATCATGAGCTCATCTGGAATTGACATTGCTTTTCCGTACATATTCCAAGGTTCTTCATCGATACCAATATAGTTCTGTTTAGATTTAGACATCTTCTCTATTCCATCTAACCCTTCTAATAAAGGCATAAGCATGGCCACTTGCTTTTCTTTTCCATACTTCTCTTGAAAGTGACGTCCCATTAAAATATTAAAGTGCTGATCGGTTCCACCAAGCTCAATGTCACATTCTAGTTCTACAGAATCGTATCCCTGCATAAGTGGGTAGAAGAATTCGTGAAGAGAAACTGGCTTTCCTTCTCCTAAACGCTTTTCAAAGTCATCTCGCTCTAATAAGCGTGATACGGTAATTTTCCCTGCCAAATTAATGACATCTTCAAAATTAAGCTTTGATAGCCAAGAGGAATTATAGTGAAGTTCTACTTTGTTCATATCTAGCACTTTTCCAAATTGTTCAAAATACGTTTTCGCATTATGTTTGACTTCCTCATCGGTTAATTGTTTTCTCGCAATAGACTTGCCGGTTGGGTCACCAATTTTACCTGTGAAATCACCAATTAAAAGCTGAATAACATGCCCATTTTCTTGAAATTGACGAAGCTTATTTAATACGACTGTATGCCCTAAGTGAACATCGGGTGCTGAAGGATCTAATCCCAGCTTAATTTTTAGCGGTACACCTGTTACAATTGACTTTGCTACTTTTTGTTTCAGCTCATCGGCAGGGATAATTTCCTGAGTCCCAACACTATATAATTTGTACTGCCTTTCAATCTCTTCTTTTTGATTCTCTGTTGCTTGCGCTAAAAAGTTTTCCATTTTACTTCCTCCTTAAAATAATAAAAACCACGCCCCTAAATAAGGGACGTGGTTCTTACACGCGTTACCACCCTTGTTGAAGAGAGTTCCCTCTCTTCCACTTCATTTTTTAACGGCTCTTCACCGTTCTTTGCTTCTACACAAAGAAAGCTCAAGGAATGTAATTCACTTTTATCTATATACCAGTTCACACCGTCCACTGGCTCTCTGAAAATAGGGAGATAAAAGCTACTAAGATCCTCTCAATGCCTATACGTTATTAATATTTTGAATTATATAGCGAAGCTGCTCAGCTAGCCGTTCTTGCTCACTTACTTCCATTGAATAAACAAGCTTCTTTTCACCTTGATGAAATTTTGGATACAGCTCTTTGATTACTTGTTCACCTTTCTTTGTTAAGCTAATGCTAACACGCCGTCGATCTCTTGGATCAGCACTGCGCTCACATAGGCCTTTGCGCTCTAATGTATTCGTAATAGTACTAATTGTGGCCGTCGTAACGCCTGAAGAAGCAGCTAATTCTTTTGTTTCCATCGGACCCCATACCCACACATCATATAATAATGAAAATGCAGTCCACGATAGCTTATGAGCTGAGAGTACGTCCCGTTCCATTACAATACGTAAAGATTGAGCTGCTCGGTAGAGGTTTGTAGCAACCGCTACTGCGTGTAAATCAACGTCTTTTCCTAGACTTTCAGATAAAATCTTTAAGCGATCTACTTCTTCTATTCGATGTTTATATTTATTTTTCTTATCCATTCGCACCTTACCTTTAATTTTCAGAATCATTAGCTACCTAACGATTAATTTGTATAGGTGTAATTAAACTATAGTTTCATCTAAAAAGCAAGCCCTACTATAAAAATAGCATGAAGCCAACACGGGGCTTCATGCTATTTTTGCAGCTTCAAAAGTGTCTCTTGAAACGCTGGATGGCTTTTATGATCCGATTTATAAGCTGCATAAATTGTATTCGATACGCACATCGTTGAAAACAATACTTTAGAGCGGTTTTGTGCAATTGAATCTTGAATTAAATATGTTGGTAGGATACTTATACCCATACCTTGCTCAATTGCTTCTAATATGGCTCTTAAATCTGGAATAACGTGAGAAGGCTGAATATCCGGACGCTTTTTAAAATGCTCGCGCCAGTATCTTCTAATAATCGGAAGCTCCAAGCCATATGTGAGCCACGTTTGTTTTTTCAACCATACTTCTAGTTCATCCTGTTGTAAGCTTGGCTCTTCAAGCTGAGCGGGAGCAGCAACCACAAACGTTTCCTCTTCAATTTTCACACAATCAATTCCAGCCTGCTGAAGCTTTTGAGTTGTAATAATGAAATCTACTTCGTCTCGCTCAAGCTTTTCTAATAGAATCTGTGCGACTCCAAACTGAACGGTAAAGCGCAGATTCAAATCTTTAATTTTGGGAAGAGATCCTTTTGTAAAATATTCAACAGGTGACCCAATTCGCATAACCGGCGCTAACGAGGAAGACTCATGCCGAAGTTCTAGAGACGCTGTCTCAAGACTTTCAATCAAGGGAACAATTTTGGTATAAAGTTCTTTTCCTTTATCTGTTGGAATCATTTTACGTGGTGCTCGAATAAAAAGAGGTTCTCCTACTTCCGCTTCTAATGCAGACAAATGCTGACTCATCGCAGGCTGTGTCAAAATACGTGCTCTAGCAGCAGCGGATACTGAACGATGTTTATATATGCTAATAAAACTGCGGTACCATTCAAAATCAATCATGTTCTATCCTCCGAGCTTATAAACTTATCTTTAGTATACCAAAAGTGCTACTTTTTCGTCGCAAGCTTGGACAATTGGCTTCACAACCTCTGCATTTCGGTAAGCTAAGTAAATTTGATTTGTAACAGCTAGGTCTAAGAAAAGAACTTGGCACTTTTTTTCAGCAACGGATTGCTCAATCAAATATGTCGGCAAGACACTCATTCCCATACCCGCTTCTATGCCTTTTAGAATTCCTCTTAAGTCAGGAATAACGTGAAAAGGTTCCATTTCTGCTCTTTCATTAAAATGTTGCTTCCAAATTCGTCGAATAATAGGAAGTTCTCTACCATAACTAATCCAGTTCTGTTGCTCCAGCCACGCTTTTCTATTACTTGCCGGAATTGCTTCAAAACTATTCGGTGCTACAATCACGAACTTCTCTTCCTCAATTTTTAAGTAGTTTACACCATCTACTTCATATTTCTTTGTCGCCAACACGGCATCAAGATTACCTTCTACAAGTTCCTCTAGCAGTGGATAGGTAAGACCAAATTGAATATCATAGCGACAGTTCGCCTGACAAAGGTAATTTAACGCTCTTTTAACAAAAAACTCAGATGGAGCCCCCATACGAATTTGATGACAAGATTCCATAGTATACATATCCTTTCTTATACACATAAACAAAGCACCGCTCCTTTCAGAAGCGATGCTTTCATTTAAAATAACCGGAGTTGGTGTACTTCTCTCAACTCAATAATGTCTCGAATAGCTTCTCGGTATTGTTGATAATGAGAGGAGTTAATATGAAGCTGAAAAGCTTTTTCTGAAGCCCAACGCTCATAGAAAATAACTGTGCCCTTTTCCTCTTTAGACGAGTGAGCAGCATAAAGAATGCAGCCTTCTTCTTGCTTAGAAGGTTGAACAACATGAGCAACAGCTTTTTGCAATTCTTCTTCATAGCCCTTTTTGGCTTTTAACTTTGCATGGATAATAACTGGTTCCATTGAATAAATTCCTTCCTTACAAAGAGCGACGTAAGATATCTTTTACGTCTTCTTTACGAAGGGGAACATAGCTTCCTAATGTTTCACCGCGAACCATTGAACGATCTGCCATTAAATCTAGCTTTTCATCATCGATATTGTAGTCAGCTAACTTAGAAGGTGCTCCAATTGAAGTCCAGAAGGTACGTAAAGCAGCAATGGTTTCACTTGCAACTTGTGAATCTTCTTTTCCTTCACGATTAATATCAAACACTCGTTCTCCAAGCTGTGCTACTTTGGCTGGATTTTGACTAGCAACAAATTCCATCCAGTTAGGGAATAAAATAGCAAGACCTCCGCCGTGGGGAATATCATAGACAGCAGACACTGCGTGCTCAATCATATGCGTAGCCCAATCAGTTTTTACCCCCATTGAAAGCGTGCCGTTTAGCGCAAAAGTTCCGTTAAGGAGCATAACTTCACGGTGCTCATAGCTTTCTAGATTTTTCATAAGTTTCGGAGCGGTTTCAATCATTGTGCGAAGGATTGACTCACCGATACGCTCTTGAAGAGGCGCATTTTGAGAAGCATGAAAATATTGCTCAAATACATGAGACATAATATCCACGATTCCATATACCGTTTGATCTTGAGGTACAGTATACGTAAGCTGTGGATCTAAAATGCTAAACTTCGGATAAGTATGAATTGATCCAAACGAACGCTTTTCATTTGTTTCCCAGTTGGTGATAACTGCTCCACCGTTCATTTCAGAGCCCGTTGCAGCTAATGTTAGAATGGTTCCAATAGGTACAGCAGATGTCGGAACAGCTTTTTTCATGACAATATCCCAAGCACTACCTTCATAATGGGACCCAGCAGCGATCGCTTTTGCACAGTCGATAACACTACCTCCACCAACTGCTAAAATAAGGTCTACTTCATGTTGACGAACAAGCTGAATCCCTTTTTCAACCGTTGTTAGACGTGGGTTCGGCTCCACTCCACCTAATTCAACCACCTGTACATCTGCTTCATTTAAAAGCTCTTGCACTTTATCGTATAAACCGCTGCGCTTAATGCTTCCACCACCATATAGTAGTAAAACACGGTTGCCATAAGCTTTCACTTCTGCTGGTAAAGCCGCTAATTGGTCTTTTCCAAAAATTAATTTTGTGGGATTATGATATTGAAAATTTTCCATTGTTTCTCTCCTTTTATTTGTTCATATCAACGACAATTTTTCCTTTTACATGGCGCTCTGACAGCTCCGCTAGAGCTTGTGGTACTTCACTTAACGAAATCACTCTTTCAACGAGCGGAGATACTTTTTTCTCTTGTACTAACTGTAAAAATTCGTCACCCATTTTTGCCAAGTCACGTTCGGCAATTTCATCATGGTTATGATGAATAGCGTTCAGCGCTACTTCATGGAACGAAATGACTTTCGTAAAAGGCTTCACTTTCGTATAGTCAGGTGCTCCAGCAATATGGGCAATATGTCCATTGTAAGCAATTAAATCTAAAGAAGCAGTTGCGTTATCACGACTTACCGTGTCTAACACGGCATCTACGCCTCGTTCGTTTGTGATTTCCATCACTCGTGCTTTCACGTCTTCTTCTCGGTAATCAATTACATAATCTGCTCCTAGTGATTTTACGTACTCGTGATTATGAGCAGAAGCTGTTGAAATGACGGTTTTCCCTGCTGCTTTTGCTAATTGAATTCCAAAACCACCAACACCACCAGCACCTCCATGAATTAAAATTGTATCAATCGCATTCATTGGAAGTTTGCGAAATAATGCTTGGTAGGCTGTATAACCAGCTGTTGGAAGTGCTGCTGCTTCTACAAAAGTAATAGAATCTGGAATACGAGAAATCGTATGAGCCGTTGTTACACCGTACTCTGCATATCCACCTTTTTTATTGAAATCACCGTGATACACAACACGGTCACCTTTTTTCCATTCCGTAATTCCTTCTCCAACTTCTTCTATCGTACCGGCTACGTCTAACCCTAAAATATGTGGATAAACCCAGCTAGGGTTGCCGTTTGTAGCCGTTTTATAATCAACTGGATTTAAACTTGCTGCTTCTACTTTTACAACAACTTCTCCCTTTTTCGCTACAGGCTTTGCCATTTCTTCAATTTTCATTTCACGCCATGTGTTTGGCTCATGTAATAATAATGCTTTCATTGCTGATCACTCCTATTCAGAGATTCCCCCTATAAAAGCTTGTACTTCTATAGGAGGTTTTATTTATGCTAATTGTTTAATTACTTCTTTCGCTACGCTAATTGTTGATTGTGGATTTTGACCTGTAATCAAGTTTCCTTCTACTTGAAGATGGTTTGTCCAGTTCGCTGCTCCTACAAAGTTAGCACCTAGTTCACGAAGACGTGTTTCTAAAAGAAACGGCATAAACTGGTCAAGCGTTGTTTCTCTTTCTTCTTCATCTGTAAATGCTGTAACTGATTTCCCTGCTACTAGCGGTGTACCATCTGACAGTGTCACTCCAACTAAACCAGCTGGTCCGTGACAGACCGCTGCCACAATTTTGTTATCTTCATAAAGTTCACGAATAACAGCCTGCAACTTTTCATTGTCTGGAAGATCAAACATTGTACCGTGTCCACCAGGTAAGAAAATCGCATCAAATATTGATACATCCGCAATACTATCTAGTTTTACCGTATTTTCTAAATGAATAGCCGTATCAAGCATTTCTTGTGGAACATCCCCTTCAAGGCTTCGGTCATCAACCGGTGCTTTTCCACCTAAAGGACTTGCTACTGTTACGTTGTATCCCTTCTTTGTAAATTCAAGATATGCTTCACCAAACTCTGAAAGCCATAGTCCTGTTTTATGATCATCGTTCATTTTATCTGCTGTTGTTACAACCATTAAAATATGTTTTGACATATTAAGTTCCTCCTAAAAGCTTGTATTGTTTTGTACTACAAGTCATATTGTACGACCTGATTTCCGATAATACAAATTAGAAAATATATCTTTATCTATAAATATATTTATAGATAAAGAACCAAGGAGAAAAGCATCATGATGCTTTTCTCCTTGGCTTTTTAAATAGCTCTCGTATTTGCTTGTTACTAAAACTGCATCCCGCGTAAATACATGCTCCTGCTATCGTTGAAAGAGTAGCGGTAAGAACAGAAACCATGTGATCCTGCACAACGCCTGTTAACTGAACCGTTAACAATTTGTTCATGATAAACACAACGATTCCCATTAATGCAACGTGCATAATGGATATTTTCACTTTGGCAAGCTCAGGTATAATACGATACGACAGAGCTTTTTTAATAAGGTGAAAATTATATAAAACGGATACACCGTACCCTATGTACGTAGCCAAAATTGGTGCAAGTTCTTTAAAAGATGAAAGCAGTGCAATATTTAGAATGAACTTCAGTATAATACCAGTTAGTAGACCAACAATTACTTTTTTCTGCTGGTTAACCCCTTGTAAAATAGCTGCTGTAATAGTGAATAAACCAAATAAAATGGCCATGGGTGCGTACCATTGGAGAACAAAACCTCCCAGCTCATAGCTGCTGCCTGATGGAAAAATCATTCGATAAATAGGTTTTGCTAACAGCGATAAACCAACCGCAGCCGGAAACGTCAAAAAGAAAAAGAGCTGCAGAACCTGCGTGATTTTCTGCTTAACTTCATTTTCGGCGCCTTTTGTATAAGAAGTCGTAATGCTTGGTAGCAGCGACATCCCAAAAGCAGTTGCTAGTGAGACTGGAATCATTACCAAAATTTGCGCAAGGCCAATAACTGCGTTGATTGTTTCAGCTTTTTCCTGGGTATAGCCGATTGACTGAAACAATGCATTAACTGTAAACGTATCAATATTTTGATAGATAGGAATGGCTAATCCAACAATCACAAATGGAATGCTATAACTTAATAGCTCTTTTAACATTGAAGCAATGGAAATGCTTTTATTTTCTTGGCTGTTCTGTACTTGTTTGTAAATAAAATGCTTGCGCTTTTGATACACAATAACTAATACAAGAAGACCTGCGCCCCCTCCTACTGCTGCGCCAAATGTCGCCACTCCAACCGCGCTCGTTATACTACCATTAAACATCGTTAACACAGCATACGCTCCACATACAATAAATACAACGCGAACGACCTGCTCAATTACCGTACTCAAAGCCGAAGGTCCCATTGATTGATTACCTTGAAAATATCCTCGTAGCAAGCTCATTGCTGGAATAATGAGAAGAGCAAAGCTGACCATTCGAATTACGTAAATTACGTCATCCATACTATTTCCACTTCCGTCTTGCCTTCCAACGACGAAATGAGCTAGAGTTGGAGCTAAAGCATATAAAGTTGCGCATGCTATAAACCCAGTCACCATCATTAAAAATAAGCCAAACCTTAATAAATCTTGACTTGCCCGATAGTTTCCTAGCTCATTATATTTTGACACATATTTAGAAACGGCTAGCGGGAGACCCATTGTCGACAAGCTAATCATAAGACCATAAGGCCCATACGCATATTTGTAAAGAGCGTATCCTTCATCTCCGACCAAGTTCATAAATGGAATAATATAAACAAACCCTAAGATTTTTGAGATAAGCGTAGCAGCTGTTAAAAAGAGCGTGCCACGTACTAACTTGTTATTCATATTTCTCTCCTCGCTAAAAAAGCAGCTACCAGCTACTTTTAACCTCTTCACCTTTCGCTTCAACCTTGAACGTTTCATTACTTTTTTCTATTTTTCTACAAAAACGTTTGAGCACTATTAGTACTTTGAAAGTGTAACTAGCAATGAAATTATAACTGCTCTTTCGTCAATCTTTCTCTCGCAGACTCTAACCCTCGATTTACAGGTCTGTGTCCTTTTGCTTTTGCAAGCCCAAACAGCGGCATGTTTGCATAAATGGACTCATATGCATTTTCTTCGACTTTATACGTTTCATGATAGATTCCAACTGTTCCATCGCTTCCAATTCGCTGATTAAACTTCTTCCATGCTTTTAAATGACGAGATCCTTTTGCATAAGACTCAAGTTGTTCAAAGCTTTTCCAGTATTGTATTAAAGTAATGGTTTTCCATGAAAAAGATATTTCCGTATGTAAAAAACCAAGCTCTTTGTTTTGATAAAGTTCTTTAATCATAGGCGGCATGGCCATAAATACAGGAAGCCATTTTGAGAAAGAAAATAGTTTATTAATTCTCATACCGATAATAAACACAACCATATTTTCGCTTGAATCTACCGTATAGCGCCCGCTGTGAATCTGCTTTGCCAACACCTTCACCTCCCAGTAATCATGTATATTTTACCAATAATTCCAAAGGAACACTATAACTAAAATTACATTTTTTACATATTATCTGTTGATTACAGTTAGTAGAGATAGTAAAAAAATAAGTTACAGTTAACTGTAACTTCATCATTAAAATGTAAAAGTTGATAATATGCGAGTGTATACCGCTAATGAACTTACAGAAATTACACAGCAATACAATTCATAAAACTTACAACTATTCGCTACTGTACCTAACTCGGCTTATTTCCACCACTAGAACTCATTCACAATAAGCGCACATACACAGATAAACACCTCACATATGGAAAAGACACCTTAACACTCAGTCGTACAGAAGAAACACTTGATAATATCCAAAAATCTCTTCAGTCTGTTTCTTATGAAGACATTGTAAGAATTGCTGGTCAAATTAGGGACTGTAGACAAAACGTAACGTACCATCGCCAATATCAAACAAAATCAGTTATGGAAACAAAACGAAAAATTTATGCTGACTTCATAGACGTTACAATTCTTTCTGTAGGTAAAATTGTAGAAGAAGAATGATGAGGGCAGGAAATAAGCATTTCAAAACGTTATGCTTCTGAATTGTTCATAACTTCTATGTAATTCAACGATGTAGTTGAACAGCATAATGCAATATTATTCTCAAAAAAGTCACCTGCTCTATTGATAAAACAGGTGACTTTTTGGTATTTATAGATTTTTTAACACGTCTATAACTTTAGAAGGTTCTGTACGTTTTGTATAATCTGAATCAACGTCAGCAAATACCACTCTACCTTGTTGGTCAACAACAAAAGTAGCTGGCTTTGGTAGTTCCCAGTCGTTATTTCCATTATGTCCACTTACATCAAGGCCTGACTCTTTATACAAATCAATTAAATAGTCCGGCATTTTAAACACCAAGTTAAACTCTTCTGCTACTTTATTTCCTTCATCACTTAAAACAATAAACTCAAGTTCATTTTTCTCTTTTGTTGATAACGAAGAATCTGGCAATTCAGGACTAATAGCAACTAGTTCCCCACCAGCTTCTTTAATTGCTGTAAGTTCACGTTGGTAAGCTTTTAATTCAAGGTTACAATAAGGGCACCAACCTCCGCGATAGAATGTTACAATTACAGGTCCCTTTTGAAGGAGGTTTTTGAATGAAACCTTTTGGCCAGTAGCATCTAATAGTGTAAAATCAGGTGCTTGATTACCAACTTTTAAACCTTGAGCAATACCTGATTTCTCAAGCTCTTCTGTGGCTTGTTTCATTTTTTCTTGCTTTTCTTTGGACGCTTTTTGCTTAAATACTTTTTTATAGTCTTGAATTTCTTCTTGTAATGTTGACAAAGTATCTTCCTCCTTATACAAGTTTAAATCCATATTACCAACAACTTATCTGTTTTTCATCTATACTGCTCATACTTCACTCCATGACAAACTCATATGTAATGCATTTCCAATGTTTGCTGCTCATTTTTTCATATGTAACCCAGCCCATTTTCTCCAGTTCTTTTGCGAGTAAACGATTAAAAAATCCGTGACCAACAAGGACAACTGTCTGTTTATTTTTGGCATATTGAACTAAGCGTTCTGCTCCAATTTTCGCTCGCTTTTTCGCCTGTTTGTAAGATTCACATGACTGACTATAACCAGCCATCCATAAAAGTCTTAACATGACAAGCCAAACAGCTGGTTTGCATTTAATGAACTGACCAAATGTACATTGAGGGAGCTCTACTTCTCTAAAGATGCTGTCTGAGTTTAAGCGTGATCCTCTCGTCAATAGATTAGCTGAGTGTTGACTTCTTTTTAAGTCACTCGTTAGTACGATGCCGCTGCTAGCAACAATTTCGACAGTTGACTGCGGATACTCTTTTTCTTCCTGAACGCCTTTTTCGTTATAAGCTGACACCCATTGACGAAATTCTTCACTGCTTATTTTTTTATTTTCTTTCCAAGCAGATTTACCATGTCTTATAAATACTATTTTCATAGATACCCCTTTTCCCAGTTGTCCCACTTATACATTACCAAAATATTCAATTTATTTCTATTGTCAATATTGTGAAACTCAAGCTGATTTCTTGAAAGAGCGCTACATATTTGTTTAATTTTAACAATTGAGTTCTCATCTATGTTACGATTAGCAATGGGGATTGGAGATAAATCAGGAGGTCGAAAATTGCTTAAGTATATGAAACTATTTTTATTTTCCTTATCGGTACTACTCCTTTTAAACGGCTGTAGTTCAGCTAATACGACTAAAAATTTATTCGAATTTAAAGATTCCTACATCGGAGATAATAGCGCAGTGGTACATATTGTTCACCAACTCTTACATGAAGAAGAGTTTAAAAAGCTTAAGCTTCAGACAAAAAAACAGCCGTATGGTATCCATTTAACATATGAAGACATCAGTGGAGCAGACAATGAGCGTGAGAAAGTAGCTATTTATAACGCTACCTTTATCTTCGCATTAATTCAAAATGTAGATTGGATTATCTTTCAATTTGATAATGCTGAATATAAGCTTACAAAAGAGGAGCTGGAAGGCTGGTATGGTAAACAGCTAAGCGATTTCTCAAATGAAAAGTCATTAAAAGAATTGGCTACAAATTATCTAAACGACGAAGAAAAAGTGAAGAAACTATTCCATTAAAAAAAAGAGGAGCTTAGGCTCCTCTTTTTTTGTGATACAACTCACTAGTTATTGTTCATCTTTTGGTGGAACGGCACAATTGCCATCCACACAGGCTGCATCTGCAGAGCCATCTCCAGACAAATCCTGTAGCTTAGGAGCAGGGTTTTCTTCTGCCCATACTTTTTCAAGAGCACTAGTGAACGTTTCTTTTGGCTGAGCACCTGAAATTGCATACTTTTGATTAATTACGAAAAACGGAACACCTGTTACGCCGTATTGCTGGGCTAAGCTTTCATCAATACGAACATCATTTGAGTAAGCTGTTTTATCTTCTAGAACTGCTAAAGCTTCTGAGCGATTCACCCCAGCTTCTTCCGCTACGCTTACTAACACATCACGATCCCCAAGATCTTTTGAGTCCGTAAAATACGCATATAGTAATTTTTCAGTAATTGCTTCTTCTAGACCTTTTGTTTTAGCAAACTTTGCTAAACGGTGAGCATCAAAGGTATTCGTCGGCTTCATGTTATCGAAATTAAACGTTAATCCAACACTTTTAGCCTGCTGGCCAATACCTTCATTCGCTTGCTGCGCTTGTTCAACCGTCATACCATACTTTTTGGCTAACGCTTCATTAATAGTTTGACCCGTATTTAACGGAGCATTTGGATCAAGCTCAAAGCTTTTAAATTCTACTTCAACATCGTCTCTATGCGGAAACTGCGCAAGAGCATCTTCTAAACGACGTTTTCCAATATAACAAAACGGACAAACAAAGTCTGACCATACTTCAATTTTCATTTTCGCACCTCTTCAATTCAAGATATTTGTTATCATACCATATGACTGAAGAAATTATTAATAAGATGCTCAGTGCTGGCGCTTAAATATAGTAAGGTAAAATCGTTTTCGCTCAACTTCCTGCACGTGTAGTTCGTGAATGGTTTTTACTACATAGTCATTTACGTAAATCATATTCGTTCCTCCTTTTATTTCGTTGCAATGAGGGCTTTGATTATTTCATTCCAGTATTCTTTAAACATATGCTTTTTCGTTTCAACATTTTGTTTAGCTAGCATTATTGCTTCCTCCTCTGTTACTAACGCTCTCTTTCTTTCTACCTTCATTGTATGAGCAAAGAGCTTTTATCGTATCCATCACCTGCCGTATCTTTTGGCATGTTTTTCTACAACTTTAGCCTGAGTTTTTACTACGACTTTAAAAAATGATTTTTTTTCCTTTTATTGTGTTACTTTATTTAAAACAAGAAGTTATACTTTTGATATACGTATAGTGGGAGTATAGGGATTTTTCCTATTTATTAGATTTAATAGTTCCGTATTATGATTGAGAATTTAATTCTATAAAAGCATCTAGTTGAGGTGGTTGTCATATGGGATACAACTAACCTTGAATTAAGAAGGAGGAAATAAGGTAGATGAATCCGATTTTTCTAGCTATTATACTTGGAGAAGTAGCGTTTTGGATGTTCTTATCCCTAGGCTTGCTTTCTCGATACGTGTGGAAAAAAGAAAAGCTCTCTCTTATTCTATTAGCAGCAACACCGCTCATCGATTTATTTCTGCTCGGAGTTACGTTTATGGATTTGTCAAACGGAACCAAGCCAACCTTTTTTCACGGCTTATCAGCAGCATATATTGCCTTTTCAATCGTTTATGGTCATCAAACCATCAAGTGGGCAGACCAGTGGGCGAACTATCGTTGGAACAACGGTACGCTTCCCGAAAAAATAACGTTAGTAGGCGAAGTTAGAAAACAAGAGCAGTGGCGTTCCTTCTATCGCTTTTGTAAATGCTCTTTTATTATGCTTATATTAATTGGATCTGCTTTTTTTATCGTTCCCTTTCAAGATGCGTTTTGGCTCATTTACTGGCTTGTAGCAATTATTTCCTCCATATTTATTTGGTTCATTATGGGGCCGCTTCGATTGACAACAAAAAAGCAGGATACCTCTCTTTGACCATAGCTCTTTTCAATTAGAAAGGAGTTCTTTTTTAGCTAAGCCATTTACAAGTTGCACACGACTCACTAGAATGAAAGTAGACAAACAACAATGTGGGGTTTCATATGGAAATTAGAGATTTACACTATTTTATTGAGGTAGCCAACCATAAAAATTTTACAAAAGCTGCTGCTGCTGTTCATCTATCACAAACAGCGCTAAGCAAAGCCGTTAAAAAAATTGAAACAGAACTAGGTGTTGAGTTACTGGACCGCTCAATGCGTGAGCTAAAGCTAACTGATGCTGGACAAGTTGTTTATAACCAAGCATTAAAAGCGCTTTCTACATTAGATAAGCTCCCTAACCTACTTGATGACTTAATGAATTTACAAAGCGGCGAGCTAAAGCTCGGGATTCCACCGCTTATTGGTACGTTGTTTTTCCCTAGAATCGCCAAAGGGTTTAATGACCTTTATCCTAATGTTTCGCTAGAACTAGTCGAATACGGCGCAAAGCGAATCGAAACGCTTGTTGAAGAAGATCAAGTGGATTTGGGAATTATTATGCTTCCAGTTAACAAGCACCAAGATGCTTTTCATATTTATCCTTTTATTGAAGAGCAATTTTTACTTTATGTACACGAAAGCCATCCTTTTGCTAGCCGCCAATTCGTAACGCTTGAACAGCTAAAAGATGAAAAATTCATTATGTTTAGCGAAGAGTTTACCCTTCATCACCGGCTAATTCAAGAGACTTTACGCACCGGCTTTATGCCTAATATTGCTTATAAAACTTCACAGTGGGATTTAATTATTGAGTTAATCGCAGCAAAGCTGGGCATTGGTATCCTGCCTGAATCTTTGTCTAAAAAAGTAACGGACCCTTCCGTAACAACTGTGCCTATTCATGATGAATTATTAAGGTGGGAACTAGGCGTTATTACGCGTAAAGAAAAATATATGTCATTTGCCTTAAAGGAGCTTCTTGCTTTTTTAACTTCTTCTACGGACAAGAAACAATAAAAAACCTATCAAATCGGTTTCAGCGATTCGATAGGTTTTTCATTATTGAGCCGTATAACCGCCGTCCATTACAACAGCTTGACCTGTGACACCTTTAGCTTTGTCACTTGCTAAGAAAATTGCATAATCTGCAATTTCACTAACGTCTAGTAAGCGTTTTTGTGGTACGAGTGGATAGATGACTTCTTCTAATACGCTTTCCAATGGTACGTTACGTGTTTTTGCTAAGTCTTCCATTTGACCACGAACAAGTGGAGTATCAACGTAGCCCGGACATAAAGCGTTCACGGTAATACCGTGCTCAGCACCTTCTAATGCCGCTACTTTTGTCAAACCAATTACGCCGTGCTTAGCACTGTTGTATGCTGCTTTCCCAGCAAAGCCGATTAACCCGTTAATAGATGAAACATTAATAATGCGACCAAAACCTTGCTTCTTCATAAGTGGGAACGCATGCTTAATCGCCATAAATGGAGCTGTTAGCATAATTTTGAGCATCAATTCATACTTTTCAGTCGGAAACTCTTCAATTGGTGATACGTGCTGTAAGCCAGCATTGTTTATGATTGTGTGAACTGCACCAAAGTGATTGTTAGCTGTATCAATTAAGTTTTTAATCTCTTCTTCACTGGTTACGTCTGCTTTTACACCAATTGCTTCGTAACCTAAATCCCGAAGAGACGCTGCTGCTTTTTCGACTGCGTCTTGATTAATATCAGAAAGAACAATTTTTCCACCATTTTCAGCAAATTGCTTTCCAATTTCAAATCCAATCCCACGTGCTGAACCTGTAATAACAATAACTTGATCTTTAATCATGCTAATCTCCTCCTACTTTTTATACAATTCCAACTGCTGCTAGCATTATCCCTACTATTAATGCAAGCGTTGGGATAATTAACGCAACCACAAATACATCTTTATACGTTTCTTTATGTCTTAAACCCGTTACGGCAAGCAGTGTTAATAATGCCCCATTATGAGGTAATATAGAGGCACCTGATGCCACGCTGGCAATACGATGTAGCGCATCTGCACTAACTGCTCCAGTTTGAGAAAGCTGATACCAGGTATCTCCCAATGCTTGAAGCGCAATTCCCATACCACCTGATGCTGAACCGGTAATCATTGCAAGCACCTGTACGCTTAGTCCTTCTGAAACAAGCGGATTGCTTGATACGTTTAGAAGCAAATTTGTAATATCTTTAAATTCAGGAACAGCTGTAATAACTGATCCAAACCCAACAGCAGCACTTGTATTAATGACTGCCATTACTGAACCTTTGGCTCCTTCATTAACAGATGAAACAAATGTTTTATACTGCTTGGCATTTAAAATAAAAATAGAGACAATCCCAATTAATAAAGAGATAATTGGTTCCCACTTCAAGATGTTAAGAGTAAAAACAACCACGAGTAATGGAAGCAATGCAACAACAAAATTCCCTGCTGGTTTATCATTCCTTTCTTCTTTCCATCCAGCTGGTTCTGTAAAGCCCTCACCTTTGGCCTTTAGCTTTTTGTCACGATAAGCTAACCACAAATAGCCCCCGACTGCCATCATTAAGCCCGACACTATTCCAATAATGGAACCTGCCATCGCATCTGTCTTAAACGTATCAGTTGGGATTAAATTTTGAATCTGTGGCGTTCCTGGAATCGCTGTCATTGTAAAAGTAAACGCTCCAAGTGCAATTGTCGCTGGCAGCAAATTACGCGAAACGTTCGCTTCACGAAATAACGCAATGGCAAGTGGATAAATAGCAAATACAACAACAAATAAACTCACGCCGCCATATGTTAAAATTGCACATGCTACTAATACACCAAGAATTGCTCGTTTGCTGCCAAATACTTTTGCAATTCGCTGTGCCAATGATTTAGCAGCTCCTGTATCCTCCATTAGCTTCCCAAAAATTGCTCCTAATAGGAAAATTGGAAACCACTTCGCAGCAAAATCAACGAATCCTCCCATATACACATCGGCATACGTAGGAAGCACGTCCAATCCGCTAAAATAAGCCACGAATGTTGCTACCACAGGCGCTACCCAGATAATAGACCAGCCTAGATAAGCAAAAAACATAAGCAGCAGTAAACCAAGTAAAATCACCATATTATGCACCTCCTTCTAGCTGTATGTAATACGTATGTAGTAATAATTGAATCAAAACTAGTGTACATCTACCTATTCGATAAGTGAAATGAATAAAAAGAATAGAAACTATGAGAAAAAGTCGTAGTAAAAGCTTTGATAAGTAAGCGTATAACCGAATGGCACGCCCACAGTTGAAGAAGAACAAAATTTATTGAGAATAATTTTGCAAAGTAGCAAAAAGCACGGAAATAGTCCCGTGCTTTTTGCTTATTTCTCATTCCAAATATCTTTTAACTTCCAACACGTTGCTTCTTTCAGCATACTTTTTCCTGAATAGCTCGTAAATTCTACACTGCAATAGGACTCTGTTGGATAAATACGGCTTGTCATCGTAGCTTCTCCTTCATTAATAAATACTTCAATTGAAGAACGGTCAACAAAAATGCGTAGCTTCAGCTGATTGCTAGCTGCTAGTTTAACGCGACGAATTCCATCTTTTTTCTTTCCTGACTTAGAGCAATCAAGCGTGAGCTTATTTGTAGATTTGTTATAGGTAAGAACCGTGGCCTCATTCTTCTGTCCCCGAAGTACTATCTCTACTTGTTCCGCAGTTACTAAATCCATCTCAGCTTGAAACTCAAACATTGACTCTTGAACATTCATTTCATACGTAGAGGTAATCATTTTATCTTTAGCTGCTGATACCTGCTCTTTTCGAAGCTTTTTCACTTCTGTCACAGGCACCATTTTTATCTTTCCATCAGCTGCAAGCGTAAGTTCTCTAGGTAATGTAAGGGCACCGCACCAACCATCTTTCTTTGTAGGCATATCTGATTCCCACATATCCATCCACCCAATGGCAATGCGGCGGTTTTTATCATCTAAAAATGTTTGAACGGCATAAAAGTCATGACCATGATCTAACTCAATAAATTCTTCGTGAGTAAACTTGTTCTGGCAATACTCATACTCTCCAATCATATAGCCCGTTTGAAACAAGTTTTTATAGTGGTCTCCATCTTCTTTTATCCCCTGTGGTGATATCATCAGCACATGTTTACCATCAAGCTCAAAGAAATCTGGACATTCCCACATATAACCAAGGTGCTCGTTTCCTTCTGCCAGTACCCCAATATACTCCCAGTTTCGAAGATTTGGAGAGCGATATAAAATAACGCGGCCAATGTTGTTTTTAGCATTTCCTACTATCATGTACCAGTGGCTTTCGTACTTCCATACTTTTGGGTCACGAAAATGATGAGAGCTATCTGCTGGTGGTTTTTCAATAACTGGATTTTCTACTACTTTTTTAAAATGTACTCCATCTGTACTAACTGCAATATTTTGATTTTGATAAAACAAGTCTTTTTCTTTATCGATATAATGATGACCGGTATAAATTAGCGTAAGCTCTCCATCATTATCAACTGCGCTACCAGAAAAGCAGCCATCTTTATCACAAGCATCTTCTGGAGCAAGTGCAATCGGAAGATGTTCCCAATTTACTAAATCTGAACTTTTCACATGTCCCCAATGCATCGGACCCCAATTCTCATCATAAGGGTGATGCTGATAAAAGACGTGATACTCTCCTTTAAATTGAACGAGACCATTTGGATCATTGATCCAATTTGCTGGAGCCATAATATGATAGCCGAGACGATGACGGTTGTTTACCTTTTTCTTTGCTTGTTCCACTGCTTCTGTTGCTTGTTGAATTCCATTTGTTGTTAACATATTCATTCCCCCTACACTATTTTAGGTACGTTGTCAGCTTGCTTCAGGCCAGTTCTCTTTTTATGATTTAACAATGTAAAGATTGATAGAATTGTAAAAAACAATACAAATCCACCCATAATTAAATACGTAGTTCTAAAACCAACTAAATCGTATAGCCTTCCTGCAAGAGGAGACATAATAGAGGCTCCTACTTGTGAGGCAAACTGAAAGCCAACTAAGTAAAGAATAGATGATAAACGTGTATCAAAGTTAGCTGCTAAATATTTAAAAATAGCAATTAACATGATTGGTAGTTCAAGTGCATGAATGAGTTTCATAGATGAAATCCCAATTGGCCCACCAACCAAACCAGAGCCGATAATGCGAAGTGCCATCAGAAAGCCAGCTAGAATTAAGCTATTCTTTGCCCCAAGCTTATTAACAATAAAAGGTGCTAGAAACATCATTCCAGCTTCCAAGAAAACTTGAAATGAATTTAAATAACCAAAAACTTGATTTCCCAACTGCTCCGTTGGAAATAAGGATGCATAGTAGATGGGAAATTGCTGGTCATATACGCCATAAATGCACGTAACGCCAAGTATATAAATCATGAAGAACCAGAAGTCTTTCAATAAAAAAAGATTCCAAACGTCTTTCATTTTCACAGATTCGGCTTTATTCATCTCTGAATCTGTCATTTCAACTTTGACCGATAAAATGATTAAAACCAGAATGATAGCGGATACAGAAGCGACCCAAAAATTAATATTGGGATTGATATTAAACAGTTGCCCTGCAAAAAACGTCGCTGCCGCCCAGCCTAAAGATCCCCACATTCTCGATTTTCCATACTCAAAGCTATACTTTCTACTGACTTTTTCAATATAAGATTCGATAGCTCCAATTCCTGCTAAGAAGGCCACCCCAAGATATAATCCCCCTACTACTGCTCCAACTATTACATTGGCTTGGAGCAATGGGCCATAGATGAATACGTAAAAAGGTCCTACAAACACCAGTAGCGTACTAATAAAAAATAAAATATTTTTCTTTAAACCAATTTTATCAGAAACATATCCATAAATCGGCTGCATACAAAGAGCAAAGATAGCGTTTACAGAAAAGATAATACCTGTTTCAGCGCCGTTTAAATTCATCTCTTGTCCAAGCCAAATAGAAAATAATGAGTAGCTCGATGACCATGTAAAAAAGAAAAAGAAAAAATAAGCGCTTAACTTCCAATACAAACTTTTAGATTTATTCATCCCTCTAACCCCTTTGAAGTGTACTCATTCTCCCAACAATTGAAAGCACTTTCAATTACATTCTATGTCAACCGGT
The DNA here is from genome assembly GCA_024134725.1 of Bacillus sp. 1780r2a1. Taxonomy (NCBI): domain Bacteria; kingdom Bacillati; phylum Bacillota; class Bacilli; order Caryophanales; family Bacillaceae; genus Bacillus; species Bacillus sp. 1780r2a1. The sequence goes on from CP099863.1 coordinate 2,690,804, forward strand.
TTCACATGTCAACGGGTTGACATAAAAAAAGCACATAGCCTATTTTAGGCTATGTATGGTTACGTTGTGCTTCCTTCCAATAACTGAACAGGTAGCTTGGTTTCTAAAGGCATTTCCTCAAACTTTCCTTCAATAGCTTTTAGCAGTAGATTAACAGATTCTTGAGCAATTTGTTCAATCGGCTGCTTAATAGTTGTTAACTCTGGAAGCAGCGTTTGTGTTACATCTGTGCCATCATATCCAACTACTTTTAAAGCACTAGGAACGTCTCTTCCTCGCCTCTTAGCTTCTCGTAAAACCGAAGCTGCAATGACATCATCACTAGCAAAAATCCCATCTACGTTAACTTGTTCATCAAACAGTTGTTTAATTATCCCCTGTTGACTGCGGCGATCAAACGTTGCGGGAATTTCATAAGTAATTGGTTCTTTTCCACTTTGCCTCATGACGTCTTCATATGCTTTTCGTCTAAACCTCGCTGGCGTTTCTAATTCGACTGGTCCATTTAAATGAACAATATGGTGACATCCTTTTTTCAGCAACAATTCTGTCGCTAACTTTCCACCTGCATAGTTATCTGAACTAACAACTGGTATAGTGTCAGATAAATTCCGATCGATAGCTACAACGGCAAGATGTTCTTTGTGATAGTCAATGATACCTCGGTTATGCGTCCCAACAATAATTCCATCCACTTGGTTACGCATTAACATTTCAACGTATTTCTCTTCTTCATCTACTCGGTTTAAGCTATTACACAAAAGCACTTTGTACCCTAATTTAGTACAAATATTTTCAATGTAAAACGTCAGTTCACCAAAGAATGGATTGGAAACGGTTGGAAAGATTAAACCAATGACGTTTGTTCGCTTATTAAATAGGGAACGCGCTACGTCATTCGGGAAGTAGTTAATATCTTTCATCGCTTGATGCACCCGTGCTTTTGTTTCTTCACTAATATACCCTCGATTATTTAAAACGCGAGATACCGTCGTTGGTGATACGCCAGCGCGTTTGGCCACATCGCTAATTTTTGGTTTCATTCTTTAATCCCCCTGCTTTATGAAAACGGTTCACCTTATTATACCTGTTTTTTCAAATAGAAAAAACAGGTACAGTTCGCCTGTACCTGCTGCAACTATTATTAGAGTGAATGATTACGTTTTGTTGTCACCTGTTTTATGAAAAACGCAACAAGAAATAAAATGATGCTGCATGCCGCGATGCCAATTGATAGCGTCCCTATTCCAATGCCTGCCCATGGATCGAAAACAGCCGCTGTAACAAAGCTTGCTATAACTCCTACAATCGCAATGCTAAGACTAATAATCGGTATTAAGTATGGTTTATCCTTACGAAACGAATACGTAAATAAAGAAAGTAGTACGACATATAATAGTGCAATTGTGTACACGTTTCCTATATAGCCAACTAAACTGCTCAGCACCTCATTATTCGCATCCTTAGGAATTGCTAACTCTACTTCTTGTATTTCTTTTGTTTTTAAATCAATGGTTTTTAGCTTATACTCTTCAGGCTGTGCTGCCCAGGCCGTATCATGTAGAAAGGCAACTTTATTTCGCTTATGAAAAAATACAGGAGAATTCACGCTGGATTTTAACGTTGTTAACTGCTCTGTGTTATTTGATTGAACATCGAATAAAAATAGTTCATATTCGTATAATGAACTGTTTTCAGATTCTTGTGAGACTGCTGTATAAGCTACTTGATTCCCAGTTGGAGAAAATGTTGTTTCATACATATCTCCAGGTAATTTAAGCTGCGTAACGGCCTGCTCTTTTTTTGTCTTTATATCATACTCGTATAGCTCATCACTATAATCTTGATCGTTAGGAATTTTATAATAAACTTTTTCATCATCAATTGCCAAATCACTCATGACAAAATAGTCTTTCTTTGTTAGTTGCTTAACCTTTCCCGTTTGTACATCTGCGGCGTAGAGATTATTTCCACCTTCTTCTGTTCCTTCTAATTTCCCAAGATCTGAAGCTGGCATTCCAATAAAATAGATTTGCTGACTGTTCGTTGAAAATACGGCGTCCGTTACGTGTAGAGAATCATCACTAATCTTTTGAAGAGATTGCCCATCCGCATTCGCAACGTTAAGAACGTTTGGCTCATCAACACCCGGTTTTTTTGTTAAAAATAAAATTCTTTTGCCATCACTTGAATAGCGGGGTGTATGACTGCGAGTTTCACTCGACGTTGTAAGCTGCTGCACATCCTTTCCGCTTATACTCGAACGATAAACCTGCTCATTTCCATCTTTATAATATGAAAATAAAAAGCGATCGTCATTTGGAGAGATTGAAATTTCACTCCCTAATCCTGTAAAAAAGCGATAAGGATCGTTACTTTGCGTATATGATAGATATATACTACTAATTAATAATATAAAAACAACAATCTTAGCGCCCCATAAAAATCCTTTTTTCAATGTTACCCTTCCTTTCTTTATCCAATATTTACATATTACCTTATTTCACTTTCGTATTCTAGAAAATTATTACATTTTCACTATTATAATCTCCTTTATTTCCGTGGAAGAAAATTTTTATTACTCACATTAAGGGATGTTAATACCATAAGCTTTATAAGTTTTGTATAATATAGCTTAAAAGAAAATGTATGCTTGAAAACTGAATAGTCTTCAAACAAGATAAGGGGAAAGATAAAGAATGGCCATTTTATTGGTAGACGATAATTCCGTCAACTTATTTGTAATTGATAAAATTTTAAAAGGTGCCGGCTATACTGATACCGTATCACTAACATCAGCACAAGAGCTTTTCACCTATCTAAAAGTGGATGAACTTCATGCAAAAACACCGCCTGTTGATTTAATTCTATTAGACATTATGATGCCTGAAATCGATGGTATTGAAGCGTGTCGCCGTATTCAAACCGTCGAGCGTTTGAGGAACATCCCCATTATTTTCGTCACGGCTCTTGAGGACTCTTCCAAGCTTGTTGAAGCGCTGGACGCTGGAGGAAGCGACTATATTACCAAGCCCATTAACAAAGTAGAATTGCTAGCTCGCATACGAGTTGCGCTTCGGCTGAAATCAGAGCTTGACTGGCACTCTGAGCACGAAAAGAAGATTCAAACAGAGCTTGATTTAGCTACAAACGTTCAGCGAAACCTTCTTAGTCAATTATTAAAAGAAGATGATATTAAAATGGACGTGTCCTATTTACCATCTTTTAAGCTAGCAGGTGACATGTATTACTGTCATAAAATTGATAAGCATCGATATGGAATTATCTTATTTGATATGATGGGGCACGGAATTTCAGCTTCTCTTGTATGTATGTTTATCTCATCTGTTCTCAGAGAAGCCATTAAACTTCTTGTTGACCCTGAGCTTGTAATTAAAGAATTAAATCGCTATATGACTCTACTTCATACTGAAAAAGATCATATTCCTTATTATTTCACGGGTATTTATATTGTGATTGATACAAAGAATAAAACAGTCGAATACGTAAACGCAGGGCATCCTCCGGGCTTTATGTTGATTGATGGGAAGGACGTTTTGCCGTTGGAGCGAGGAAGCTGTGCCGTTGGTTTTTTTGATGACATTATCGTCAATAAGTTTATAGTATCATTTGAAGAGGACGTTCAGCTCTTATTATTTACAGATGGTGCGTTAGAGGCGATGGGACCTTCCGAAGTGGAGGCAACTGAACAGCTAAAATTAATTACCTCTCAAAAGTGGGAAGACACCTCCATTATCATGGATCAAATTCTTCCTCCCGAACAGCGTGAAAATCAACCTGATGACATGTGTTTACTGCTTGTTCAAGCTAAAGCTATTTAAAAAGGTCGAGAGCACGCTCTCGACCTTTTTTATGTGACTTTTTTTCGATAAATTCGCTCATTTCCTACAAATTCTTCATACAATTCAGCTCCAGCTGAGAAACGCAGCGTCTCTTTATCTCCAAGTCCTAAAAATCCACCTTCACATAAACTTTCTGAAAACAAATCATATACTTGCTCTTGAAGCTCATTTGTAAAATAAATGAGCACGTTGCGGCAAATGATAACGTGAAATTCATTGAATGACTGATCCGTTACCAAATTATGCTGTGCGAAGATAATGTTTTTCAATAAACTTCGGTGAAAATAAGCATAGAGATGATCGGTTTGGTAATATTGTGAAAATGCTTCGGTTCCACCAGCTTGTATATAGTTTTTGGTATAATCTTTCATTTTGCGAAGCGAAAATGTTCCTTGTCTTGCCTTTTGAAGGACTTCTTCGTTCATATCTGTTGCATATATAACTGATTTATCAATCAATCCCTCTTCTTGTAACAGAATAGCCATTGAAAAGACTTCTTCACCCGTTGCACAGCCAGCATGCCAAATTCGAATTTCTTTATGCTGTTTTAGTAAGGGAACGACTTTCGTACGAAATGCTTTAAAAAACGTTGGGTTTCTAAACATCTCTGTTACATTAATTGATAAATCGTTTAAAATTTGCTCTAGAAATTCCTCGTCATGCACAACTTTTTCAATTACTCTCGAAATCGTTGGAATGCCATCAATGTTCATTCGGTTTTGAATTCGTCGATATACAGAGGACTGGGCATATTTTCTAAAATCAAATCCAGATAGTCGATAAATCGCCTCTAATAGCAACTCCAGCTCTAGATTTGATTTATATGATGCCTCGTTTACTTCTAGTTGATTTGTATCCATACGTAACATCCTTTTTCATTACTTACTCAGTTTGCTAACCACACGCGCATCACCGAAAATAGCTGACTAAGATCTAACGGCTTGCTAATATAGTCAGACGCCCCTGCTTCTAAGCATTTTTCCCGATCATTTTTCATCGCTTTTGCGGTTAATGCAATAATTGGCAAATCATTTAGTTCCAACTCTTGACGAATCTTTTGCATTGTTTCGTATCCATCCATATATGGCATCATAATGTCCATTAGAACTAAGTCAATATGATGCTCTTTTGACTCTACAATTTCTAAACACTCAAGGCCATTTTGAGCCGTGATGATGTCCATTCCTTGTTTTTTCAATGCTGTTTGTAAAGCGAAAATATTTCGCTGATCATCATCAACAATTAGTACTTTCTTTCCTTTGAATACGTTTGAGTCGTTTTTAGCCGAAGTATTTTCTTCTTGATCTTCAATTGTGCTTTCCGGCTGTTCTTCCATAACTTCTACTTCATTAAACGTTACTGCCACTTGGCTGTACGCTTCTTCTAGCTGAGTATAATCCACAGCTCCATTAATTAAGCTTGGTAAATAAAGCGTAAATGAACTTCCTTTGCTTACTTCACTATGAAGCGTAATAAAACCACCTAAAAGCTTTGCAAATTCGCTACAAATAGACAACCCTAAACCTGTACCACCGTACTTACGAACCGTGGCACCATCCGCTTGTTGAAAAGCTTCAAAGATCAGTTCATGCTTTTCTTTAGGAATACCAATTCCCGTATCTCTTACTTCAAACTCGAGCCAACAGTTTGAATCCACCAATTTCTTTATTGGATGAGAGATGCTTTCACTTGCTCGTCGAATAAAAATAGATACTTCTCCTTGATGAGTAAATTTAAAAGCATTGGACAGCAAGTTCTTCAAAATTTGTTGAACACGCTTTTCATCTGTTATAAACAGATTCGGTACATCATCTTCTTTGTATACATGAAAAGCTACATTTTTCTTTTCCGATACATGAGCAAACTGACGCTCTAGCTGTTGTGGAAGCTCGCTCATATTTACTTCGCTTAAAAGTAGCTCTAGCTTTCCTGCTTCTACTTTTGATAGGTCTAAGATATCGTTAATTAACCCCAATAAATCACTGCCTGAAGAATGAATAATACGCGCATATTCTTCTTCTTCACCTGTAAGCCTGTTGTCTCCATTTTCTGCAAGCATCTCTGATAAAATTAATATACTATTAAGAGGGGTACGCAGCTCATGAGACATATTTGCTAAAAACTCAGACTTGTATTGTGAATTTAATTCAAGTTGAGTTGCTTTTTCTTCTAGCTCTTTTTTAGCGACCAAAAGCTCTTCAGACTGATGTTCTGCGTCTCGCGTGCGCTCCTCTAGCTGTTCATTAATGGTTTGAAGCTCTTCGGATTGCATCTGTAGCTCTTCGGACTGCGTTTGAAGCTCTTCGGATTGTGCTTGAAGTTCTTCAGTCATTGCTTGAGATTCTGACAGTAATCGAGCAATTTCCATTCGTCTCGTAACGCTATTTATCGTCAATCCAAACGTCTCAATCACCAGATTCATAAGCTCTTTTTCAAGCGCAGTAAAGTTTTCTAAACTTGCTAATTCTATAACTGCAATAACTTCACCTTCAAATAAAACAGGGGCAATAAACACACTCTTAGGTACGGTTGCACCTAAGCCTGATCCAATCAACTGATACCCTTCAGGTAAATCTGTTAAATATAACTGTTTCTTCTCTAATGCACACTGTCCAATAAGCCCTTGTCCCATTTTAAATGATTCTCTTCCTACGTCTTCAAATCGATCAGCAATGCTGGCTTCCTTTACAAACTCAATCTTATCGTGCTCATCATTTCGAATGTAAAAGGCGCCATATGAAGCACCCGTTATTTTAGAGACTGTTATTAAAAACTGTTCCGCTAATGTACGGACAGACGTGATGCCTTGATACATCGTCACAACTTCTGCAAGATTTGTTTGAAGCCAATTTCGCTTTTCTACACTATCTAGCAGCTCATTAGTTGCATCTCCCAGCTCTTTTATTTCGTCATTTGTTTTCACGGCAATCCGTGTATTCAACTGGTTTTTTGATGTAGCAATTTCCCTGATTGTATTTGTCACTTCTTTCATTGTATTAACAATCGACTTTGATAAAAAAAGGCCCATTATCATTGAAAATAAGGCTACAAATAAAAGGAGACCATACATGCCTAGAGTAATATTTTTATTTTGGTTATCTAATTCTGCTGCTCTTTGTTCGGTCATTGCTTTTTCCGCTTCACGAAACGAACTAAACTGACTTCGCATTTCATCCATGTAGCGACGGCCGGAATCTACTTCGAAAAACGACTCTAGCTCTTTGGTGTTACCTTCTTGCTGCCATTTAATTGTTGGTTCTCCAGCGTTTTCAATCCAACTTTCAATCGTTGACTTTATTTCCTTTAGCTTCTCTCGTTGAGAATTATCATCTAATAGCTGATATAACTTATTATAGTCATCTAGCCATTGAGATTGTCCTTGTTCATAAGGTGCTAGATAAACTGAGTCCCCTGTGAGCACATAGCCTCGTTGACCGGTTTCCATATTCAACAAACTATTTTCGATTCGGCCTGTTAACTCATGAATTTGAATATCATGATCAATAATAAAATTTCGCTCTTGTTGCAAAGACTTAATTTGGTTATTTAAAAGAATAATAGCTATAAATAAGCTACAAACAATAAAGAAATAGCCACCTAAAATCTTTGTGCGTATCCTCATTTTCCATTTCGTTTTCATATATGTTCCTGCCTTTACTTATTACTCTTACAGTGTATCTATTATACACTGAAAAACATTTTCCCTATACTATTTTTTAATTTGAAGAAAGCAACCTACTATACGGACTAAAAACTACCTATTAAACAGATAAACATACTTGTTTCATTTGTATGAATGGCGTATTCTAGATTGGATGAGAAAGAAAAAAAGAAAGGAGGACTTAGATGAAAGATTCCACAACCCATCCTTTATCACTTGATGCTCAGCATAAAGTAGTGCAAACCAATACCTCTTACTACCATACAAAATGGAGCTCGGTTGCAGACCCGGCTGAAAATAACAGCTGGAACTGGATGGCATTTTTATTTTTCCCATTCTGGCTTGCCTACCGGAAGTTATACAAACTCTTTTTAATTATTGCGCTCATTGATATCCCACTGCTTGTTGCAACATATATCGTTGATGTTCCATTTCTGGTTGAAGTACTTTTTTATTTGGTGATTGCCGTCGTAATAGGGATAAATGCTAATCGTTGGTACTATAAGCATGCTTTTAAACTGGTACAGTCCGCTATGGACCTTCCAGAAGAAAAACAAATTCTTTATTTAAAAGATAAAGGTGGCACACACATCGGTAGTTTAATTGGATTAAACGCACTTGTTATTGCTTTTAGTATTGGAGCTGATTATGGTCTATCCTATTTGCCTACTAAAACAAATGCCAAAGACATTATGAGGTACAGCGATGAAGGCATAACGTTAGAAGCATTTACGGATCATCCAACGTGGACGTATATTAAAAAAGAAGATAACCATCATATTATTCAGTTTAAAGGCTATGACTATTCGGAGAAAGAGCATGTACGTATCCTATTTTATACATATATTCATAAGCAAGTATACGAGTGGCATGAAGTCTACATAAACGGTAAAAAGCTAAGTGATGAAGAAGCTGAGGAATACGAATATTGGATTGAAGATAATACGTTTTATTAAAAAAGAGAAGGTACGTGCTACTTTCTCTTTTTTCAAGCTAATGCACGAACTATTATGCTTTTTTATCAAAGCAATACTGCTCTACTGCTACTTTTCCTTCTTGGACAGAAATTCCTTCTTTCTCTAAAAGAGTCCTTTGAGTCCAAACACCTTCTTCATTTTTAATTACAATCTCACCTTTTGCATTTACAACACGATGCCACGGTAAATTATGCTTTTGACTCATAGAGTGCAGAATGCGAGCTACTTGTCTCGCTGCCCTTGGATTTCCTGCTTCCTTTGCAATTTGTCCATATGTCATAATATACCCACTAGGGATATTTTGAATAATTTGAATAACTCGCTGCGTAAATTCTTTCAGGGACTTTCACTCTCCTTTTAGTTAATTCATTTATTTTAACATGAGAAAGGGCCTCTCCCAAGGGAGAGGCCCTTTCTCATACGGAATACTGTCGAACAATATTTTTCATTTCACTAAAAATCATATGTATTTCTACACTGATTTCAGGTTTGAAATTTGTTATATGATTTATTAGAAACAACCATCGTTCCAGGTAGACTAATACGTAATCTCCTATTAGCTGTCTTGAGATAGATGCGTCGGATAGAACATTATTAATTTCGTTAGTAGCCTGTTGCAAAAAATTAATTTGTTCAGCACTTACAGATACTCTTGCTGTAAATAACGTTAATAACGTTCCTGTTAGCGCCTTAAATTGATTGATTGCAATCGAATCTCTTATTTTAATCAACTGAGGAAGTATGGTGCTTAGACTTACAAAAGAATGATAAAAGATAGCTTCATATCGAACATCTAAAAATTGAATAGGGTCATTGATTGGCATTACAAGTTCTCCTTTTAAACCGACTTGTCTTTTTAGTATATGTACAGGCTCCTCATTCGGTTCATGAACTCAAAAAAAAAAAGACAGAGAACATTCTCTGTCTTTTTCCTTTTTAGCTGTGGAAATTCGTACCGTCCGTTACGGCCTGCACAACCCCAACACGCACAACAAAGTCACCGAAGTGTTCACCATCATGACGCTCTTTTGCATAGCGGCTAATTAGTACACGTAGCTCGCTTAAAATTTCGCTTTCACCGATATTCTCACGATATATTTTACTTAAGCGACTACCGTCAAAAGCAGCTCCTAGGTACATATTGTATTTTCCAGGCGCTTTACCGATAAAGGCAATCTCACCAAGTGCAGGTCTAGCACATCCATTTGGACAGCCAGTCATACGAATCGTAATCTCTTGATTGCGAAGACCATTTTCATCTAAAATTCCATCAATTTTCTCAATAAGAGTCGGCAAGTAGCGCTCTGCTTCTGCCATCGCTAATCCACAGGTAGGTAACGATACACAAGCCAGTGAACTACGGCGAAGTGCGGAATAATGCTTACCATCTGTTAATCCATATTGTTCAATTAATTCACTAATTTGCTTTTTGTTTTGGCTTGATATATTAGCAATAACTAAATTTTGATTGGCTGTTAAGCGGAAATCTCCAGTATGCACTTTCGCAATCTCACGCAACCCAGTCATTAACGAATAACCATCGTAATCCGTTACGCGGCCCCCTTGAACAAATAGTGTAAAATGCCATTTTCCTCTGACACCTTTTTCCCATCCATAGCGATCACCGTTATGGTCAAAGTGAAAGTTTTTCGCTTCTTCAAGCTTCCACCCTAAACGATTTTCTAACTCTTCAACGACCGTATCTAACCCTAAGCGATCAACCGTATACTTAAAGCGCGCGTATTTACGTACAGAGCGGTTACCGTAGTCACGCTGAATTGTAATAATTTTTTCAGCTACTTCAAGAATTTGGTCTGGGGTACAGAAACCAATCACTTTTGCCAATTGCGGGTATGTTTGCTTATCTCCGTGCGTCATTCCCATACCGCCTCCGATTGCAACGTTAAAGCCAACTAGCTTACCTTCTTCAACAATTGCAATAAAGCCTAAATCTTGAGAATAAACGTCAATGTCATTTGATGGTGGCACCGCAATCCCGATTTTGAATTTACGAGGTAAGTATAACGGCCCATACATTGGTTCAAGCTCTTCATCAACTTCAGGCGTTGAAGCGACTTTTTCTTCATCTAACCAAAGCTCATGATATGCTCGCGTACGTGGTAACAGATAGTCGCTGAGTTGCTTTGACCATTCAAATACTTCTTCATGAATGTCAGATTGGTAAGGATTTGGGTTGCACATCACGTTACGATTAACGTCACCACATGCTGCAATTGTATCAAGCATTGATGCATGGATATCTTGAATCGTTTGCTTCATGTTCCACTTTAGAATCCCATGCATTTGAAAAGCTTGACGCGTTGTCAACTTAAGCGTGCCGTTTCCATATTTTTGAGCTAAATCATCCATAACAAGCCATTGTTCTGGCGTTGAAACTCCGCCTGGTGTACGAACACGAAGCATAAATTGGTAAGCTGGCTCTAGCTTTTGTTTCTGACGCTCATTGCGAAGGTCACGATCATCTTGCAAATAGCTTCCATGAAATTTCATTAAGCGATTGTCATCATCTGAAATCCCTGAGCTAATCGGCTCAAGCATCGATTCCTTCAACGTACCGCGCAGATAATTACTTTCTTCTTTTATGCGCTCAACGTCACTTGGAGGACCTTCGGGCGCTTTTAAAATTTTGTTAACCATGTTGAAACTCTCCTTTCAATCCTCAATATACGTCGCGCTGATAGCGCTTTTGCTGCTGCATATTAGCTAAATATTGTTCTGCTTGTTCACGGCTTACGTTGCCTTCTTGTTCAATAATATCAATCAGCGTATTGTGCACGTCATGTGCCATATGCTTTTCATCTCCGCAAATATAAACCACTGCACCTTCTTCTAACCATTCAAAAAGCTCTTTACTATGCTTTTTCATACGATGCTGAACATATACTTTTTCAGCTGTATCACGTGAAAATGCAACATCCATCTTAGTAAGTACACCGGCTTTTAGCCACTGTTGCCACTCCGTTTGGTATAAAAAGTCCGTCACGAAATGCTGGTCCCCAAAGAACATCCATGACTTACCTTCTGCACCGACCTCTTCGCGCTCTTGCATAAACGAACGGAACGGTGCAACTCCTGTTCCTGGACCAACCATAATAATTGGCGTTTCAGGATTACTTGGAAGTTTAAAGTTTTGATTATGCTGAATATAAACAGGTAAAGTATCACCTGGCTGTAAGCGTTCTGCGCATAAAATAGAACATACGCCTTTACGCTCTCTTCCATGTGAATCGTAGCGCACAGCTCCAATTGTTAAGTGCACTTCATCAGGATTAGCTTCTAAACTGCTTGCAATGGAATACAACCGTGCTGGCAACTTACGCAATAAAGTAACAAAGTCTTCAACTGAAACGCCAAGAGGGCCGAAGTCTTTAACAAGATCTAAAAGGTCACGCCCATAAACGTACTCTTTTACTTTTGTGCTATCACTGATAAGCGCATGGAGCTCTTCATTTCCTGTAAGCTTTGCAACTTGTTCAAGCAACGGCTTTGTTAATGTAGTAATTTCAAAGTTTGAAATTAGCGCCTCACGTAGAGAACGCACATCGCCTTGTTTGTTCACCTTTACTACTTCATCTGGATTGAAACCTAGCTCTGAAATTAACAAATCAACAAGTTCAGGATCATTCTCTGGATAAACACCCAAGCTATCACCAGGTTCAAACGTTAATCCAGAACCTTCTAAAGATAACTCTAAGTGACGCGTTTCTTTATTTGATCCGCGACCATTTAAGTTTAAGTTTTCTAGTACTTCAGCTTTAAATGGGTTCGTTCTAGAATAAGTTGATGGCTGTGCCGATGTTTCTTCTACTGCCACAGCAGCCTCTTGAACACCGCTCCCCTCACTTAAACCATTTAAAACACCTTCTGTCCACTCTGCTGCTAGTTCTTCATAATCTAAATCGCAGTCAACTCGTGGATATAAGTGCGTACCCCCTAGCTCTTCTAAGCGCTGATCAAACTCTTTTCCTGTTTGACAGAAAAACTCATAGGAACTGTCTCCAAGAGAAAGAACTGAAAATCGTAAATTATCAAGCTTTGGAGCGCGTTTTCCGTGTAAAAATTCATGGAAAGAAAGCGCGTTATCAGGTGGCTCTCCTTCTCCATGAGTGCTTACCACAATAAGTAAATTCTCAAGTTTTTTAAGGGTATTTGGTTTAAACTCGCTCATAGACGCGACTTTAACATTAAAACCTTTTGCTTCTAATGTTTTACCTGTTTGACCTGCTAGGTTTTGAGCATTTCCTGTTTGAGATCCATAAAGAATTGTTACATCTTTAGACACCGGCTGAGTAGCTGGTACACTCTGCGCTGGTTCAACAGCGGGTGCGGGTGCTGATGCTGAACCGCTTGCAGCCAAGTATCCACCTAGCCAACTTTTTTGGGATTCTGTTAGCGTTGGTAGTAATTTGTTAAGTAATTCTACCTGCTCTTGATTAAAAGGACTGTTTGTAACCTGAAGTTGCAAAAATATCCACCTCACAAAGGAATATAAAGCTTAGTATGTATACAAATTATACAAAATGATTTCATTATTCTGACGAATATTTCTCTAAAAATCTCTTAATCTCTACTATTCCTATTTTTTTAATTGATTTTACACTAAAATTCAAAATTAGTAAAATACAGATAATTTATTAGTTGTATTAAAAATATTAATATGAGACTTCAGGAAAGTTAATAATGATATTTAAACAAAAAGGAGATAAGACATAACAATATGATTCCTTCTCAAAGACAAAGCATTACTTTATTATAATAGTTAGGTTGTAAGAACAATTGCGTTACATTGCGCTACAGACACTCTTTTTCTAAATTATCTTCCGAACCAACCAAAAACGTCCGAACTATCAAACAGCGTTAACTGTCGACAATTCGGATAGATTATTGACTGAAATACTTATGTTCCATCCTCTAGTTTATAGATGGAATATTTCATTCTCTTATTGCCACTATTCGAATACGTTGATAATCGGCTTCAAACCGACCTTTTATATACAGCTGTGGCTTAAGATGCTTAGTGACTTGTCCAAAAAGGTGTTTCTTCTCACTATGACTAAGGCCTGTCACAAAATCACCAGCAAAACTTTCTAACCATTGCTGCATACCGTCCTCACCATCAGCTAACGGTGTAATGCGGTTAAAGTGCTGTGCAAAGAGCACTTTAAACCCGGTCTCTTCAAGCAACACGCTATATTCTCCTATACTAGGAAAATACCAAGGGTTCCTTTCCTTTGCATCAATGCTATATTCATGTTGTAGAAAATACGAAATGCTCTCAATAATGCTTTGAATATTACCTTTCCCACCGAATTCGGCAACAAATCGCCCTTTCGGTTTTAAAGCTTGGTGAACTGATGATAATACACCTTTAGCATCTTTCATCCAGTGAAGCGCTGCATTTGAAAAAATCGCATCGTATGGTTGATTAACTACGAATGACTGTCCTTCTCCGATATTAAATTGTATGTGTGAATACTTGTTTCTAGCAGCATTAATCATTTCTTCGGAATAGTCTATACCCGTGACTAACGCATTATGCTCAGCAATTTTTGCAGTTAAATCACCTGTACCGCATCCTAAATCTAAAATCCGTTCACCTTCTCTAGGAGAAAGAATATCAATTAAACTTTCACCATACTTTGAAACAAACTGCATCTTTTGGTCATATAAAGAAGGATTCCAAACATTTATTGAGTTCATTTTTAACTAACCCCTTTTTAGAAATATTTGTTATATTTATCCTACATACTAAATGATTTAATGGCTAATATATGGTAGCTATTATACTGATAGTTTAAAACTATGGAGGGAAAAATGGAGATACGCTTATTTCAATATGTAATAGAAGTCTACAAGATGAAAAGCTTTACGAAAGCTGCTGCGAATTTACATATCGCTCAGCCTTCTTTAAGTAAACAAATCTCCAAGCTAGAAGATGAGCTGGGTATTTTATTATTTAATCGTTATTCAACTGGTATTGAAATAACAGAGAAAGGCAAGCTGTTTGTTGTAAGAGCACAAGCTATTTTACGTATGCATGACAATTTACAAAAAGAGCTAGAGGATTCCAAAAACATAAAAGAAAATAGTATCACAATTGGCGTTACCCCTATCACAGGTGGGCATCTTCTTCCGCCTTTACTAAAGCAGTTTATGCATGAGTATCAAACTGTAAAAGTAAAGTTTGTGGAAGACTCAAGCGAAAATATACTGAATTTATTAGTCAACACTAAAGTAGATTTTGCTTTGCTATCGCTTCCGATTAAAGATGAACGCTTAAAATATGAACCTTTTTTAACAGAAGCTCTCTACCTTGCCGTTCCAAAGAATTCGCCCAATTGGCTACCACCTTTATCGAATCGCTTAACAGATTACAAAAATTGCCCATTCGTCTTATTAAAAAGCGGGTTTGATTTCCGCTCAAAGGTACTCTCTTTATGTGCAAATCACCAGTTCCAACCAGCAGTAGCTTATGAAACAAGTAGTATTGAAACAGCTCAATCATTAGTTTTGAACGGCCTTGGAGTTACCCTTGTTCCTGAAATGGTTATTAAACGTGACAATCCTTCCATGATTCGCTATATAAAACTAGAGCACGCTACGCGTACGCTTGTATTTGCTCACGTCAAGGATTCCTACCTTAGTCAAGCTTCAAAGAACTTTATAAATATGGCAAAAAGCACCGCAGCTTCTATCTTTAGTTAGAAACTTGGTGCTTTCTCTATTCTTCCTCTTCTTCTATAACCTGACCGATGAACGACAGTACGGATCCGCCTGCTTGAATCCAGCTTCCAAATACGTTTAATACTTCCCCTTTATCATTATCTTCACCAGAACTATCACCTATCTCCGCTGCTTCTTCTAGTTTTTCTGCTCTTAAATCATAGCCATCGCCTAGAGCCTGCATCGAATTCCCAATAATTTGCATAATATTTCCGACGATGCTATATACCTCTCCAATATTTGAGTCATCCTTTAACTCGTCTCCTAATGCAGCAGCTCCTCCTAAAGCTTGCATCAGGTTACCAGCAATCGTAAGACGAGTTTGTGTTTCTCCTTCTTCTAATAAAAGAAGGCCTGCTACAATGGTGGAGTTTCCAACCGCTTGAATTTCGTTTCCAATCTTTTCGAGAGAAACTCCTTCTTGCCCATCTGCTTCTAATGCGTTACCTGTTCCCTGTAGCAAGTTCCCCCAAAGGTTTAAATTGTACTTAGCTTGTTCTGAAAGCCACCAAAAAGGTGTGCTTCCAACCGCGGCCGTTATGGTTCCGATAGCGGCAATTGCAGCCCCAACTACTTCCAATTGTCCATTATCCATCCATTTCACGCCCCGTCGTAAAGTTCTTTTTACAGCATATGCACCATAAATTAAAAGTGATTTCAACCAAAAAAATTGCGCTTTACGGTATGTAAAGCGCAATTTTTAAGACCATTATCGTTTTTTCTTAACGAGCAACATATAAGCACATAAAGCAAGTAACTCACAAATTGCAATGACAATTCCCATCGCCAAATCCGTATTTTTTCCAAATGCTCCCACCAATGGCGCTACAGATCCTCCTAATAAAAATGGCAGTAAACCTAACAAAGCAGCTGCACTCCCTGCTTGTTTTCCTTGAGTTTGCATGGCTAATGAAAATACCGTTGTGTTAACAATCCCAACACTTGTTACTGATAAAAATAAAAAGATACATAGAAGCAAGACAGAGTCTGTCAATAGAATAGCGAGTACTAAGCTAATGCTCCCAATTGTAGCTTGAATCAAACCATACGTTAACAATGTACTTTCAGAAATTTTCCCTGCCAAACGTCCTGTCACCTGCGTGGCGATAATTAAACCTACACCATTAATAGCAAATACTCCACTAAACATTTGTGGAGATAGCCCATAAATTTCTTGAAGAACAAATGTTGAGCCCGAAATGTAAGCAAACATGGCGCTCATTACCAACCCTTGCGTCAACGCGTAACCTACAAATGTTTTATCTTTCACTAGGCTTCCGAACGTTTGTAAAATCTCTCTAAAGCCCCCTGTTTTACGGCGTTCAGGTGGTAGCGTTTCATCCAGACCAACCATAACGCTAATTAACATAACTATGCCAATTGCAGTTAAAACGCCGAATACTCCTCGCCATGATACAAACTCCAGTACTTGACCACCTGCGATGGGTGCCACAATAGGTGCTAACCCGTTAACAAGCATCAACATTGCAAAAAATTTGGTTAAGTCCGTTCCTGAAAATAAGTCTCGGACGCTAGCCCTTGAAATGACCATACCAGCCGCCCCTGCAGCTCCTTGAATAAAGCGAAGGGCAATAAACAGCCAAATAGAAGGTGCCACAACACATAAAGCTGAAGCAATTGTGTAGATAATAATTGAAATAACGAGCGGTTTTTTTCGACCTTTAATATCGCTAAAAGGACCCATTAATAGTTGGCCAAATGCTAGCCCAATCAAGCAGGCTGTTAAACTCATTTGAACTAAAGATGTTGTCGCATCAAGTTCTTTTGCGATTGTGGGAAGAGCTGGTAAATACATATCAATTGTAAAAGGACCAAATGCACCCAACCCTCCTAAAATTAAAACGAGCAGCAAGCGGCTTTTTGAACCAGCTGCTATACTTTGCGCAAACTCTCTTTGCATCATATTCTCTCCTTTTTAACCAAATGAAAAAGAGCAACTGTATCTGTTGCTCATTGAACTAAAAACAAAATTTTAACTAGTAAATATAAAATCCATATTGAGACAATTCCAATTAATCCATTTAAAAGTCGATTTTGAAACGTTTGAGTTTTTTTCTTTGGCTGAGCTTGTTTTCTTCGTTCAGAACGACTCATGGGCTGTTGACTATCATGATTCGTTAACATGATCTTGCATCTCCAATCTTACTAACAAAATCTTTTCTCGCTAAATAGTTTACCATACTCCTACTAAATAGTGGAGAATAACCATCACAAAAAAAAGTTTGAGCACTCGCTTTTTGCGAGGAGAAGTTCCAGACACGACGCTCCATTTCACTTTATTTCCAAACCGATTTTTCCCACTCCACAAAAAAACCTGAACGATTAAAAGTTGTAAGCTTTTAATTGTTCAGGCATAGGAAGAGCTGAGCTACTTATATCTCAATCTCCCCTTCTTTATCTTTTTGCTTTAAATTTCCATACATAGCTTTGAAAGTCACCTTGCAAGGAAATAGGTACATGAATTCCGCTATACATAAGCTCATCGCCTCCGTATACGTTATCCGTTCCTATTAATTCATATGACTTGTCTGAAGCTAATCCATGGAGCTTGATTGAACGCAGCGGTGTTGCTGGCTCAGCAAGTACACGATAATAAAATACCACTACTTCTTCTTTTGCTTCATCCGTAAACAACCATGCCGTTTCATTTCCTTCAAACGGACTCAAAAGTCGATAAAAATCACCGTATTGAATGAGTCTTCGAATTTCTTTGTATTCCACAATTTGCTCTTTTACAGCTTGTTTCTCTTCGTCTGTTAACTTCGTTAAATCTAATTCATAACCAAGGTTTCCAGCCATCGCTACATCACCGCGCATCTTTAACGGTGCATAACGGTGAACTTGGTGATTCGGAATATCAGATACGTGTGCTCCCATGGATACAATTGGGTAGACAAGGCTTGTTCCATACTGAATTTTTAAGCGCTCCACTGCATCCGTGTTATCGCTGGTCCACGTTTGCGGCATATAATAAAGCATTCCTGGGTCGAAGCGTCCTCCACCACCAGAACAGCTTTCAAATAAAATATGAGGAAACGCAGTTGTAAGGTCTTCCATCATTTTATATACGCCTAAAATATGACGATGGGACGTTTCTTTTTGACGCTCAGCAGGAAGAAGCGCAGAACCCACTTCTGTTAAGTGACGGTTCATATCCCATTTAACATACGTAATTGGAACCTTTGAAAGAATAGCTGAGATACGTTTTGTAATTTCAGTGCGTACATCTTCCCTGGAAAAATCCAGAACGAGCTGCTCTCGGCTTTCTGTTCGATGACGGTTCGGTACGTGCAAGCACCAATCTGGATGTTCTCTATATAAGTCACTATCTTTTGAAACCATTTCAGGTTCAAACCATAAACCGAACTCCATATTGACGTTGTTCACACGTTTGGCTACATCTTCTAGACCGGCAGGAAGCTTTTCATTATCAACGAACCAATCTCCAAGTGATGTTGTATCTGAGTTGCGCTTTTTAAACCAACCATCATCAAGCACAAATAGCTCCATGCCGAGTTCACTACCTACCTTGGCAATTTGCTCCACTTTCTCCGCATCAAAGTCAAAGTAAGTAGCTTCCCAATTATTAACCAGAATTGGCCGATCTTTCGTTTTAAATTCGCCACGCAGTAGATGGTTTTTATAAAGGTGGTGAAATGTGTGAGACATCTCCGACAAACCAGCAGATGAATACACCATCACAACTTCTGGCGTTTGAAAAGTTTGTTCTTTTTCTAGTAACCACGTAAAATTATGAGGATGAATACCTACTGATAAACGCGCCGTTGAAAATTGATCTACTTCTATTTGAGCTAAGAAATTTCCGCTGTAAACAAAGTTAAATCCGTATACTTCTCCTGAATATTCAGTCGTATCTTTACGAAGTAGAGCAAGAAAAGGGTTCTGCTGATGACTGCTTGCTCCTCTTATACTACCAACAGATTGAATACCCGTATGCAATGACTGACGCTCAACATGCCGTTCTTTTCCCCATGCTCCTGGCAACGAAAGCATATCAAATTCTGCATCTCGAAAATCAACATTAGCACTGAGAGCACGAATTAACTTTATTGATTCTTTCCCTTGATTTTCAAACTTTATCGCCCGCGTAATCGCATTATAGTTTTCAAAAACCGTATATTGTAACGTTACATGTAAACCAATGACGCTGTCTTCTAGCAAAATTTCAAGCGTCTCTGCTTCATCATCGGAATGAATATATGTAGCTGGTAGTTCTTCTAAGTTCGGTTTCCCTTTATAAATCCGATGCTCTTTATAACGTAAATCCGTAACCACTGTACCATTCGGCAGCTCAACTTGATAAGCGGGTGAACGAAAATCACCGTTACCATGCTGAGGGTACTCTTGAGGCAACCAATCCAGTGAAAAAGTGCGGTCTCCTTGATATGGATTCGGAGAAAATGAACGGTCTAGCGGCTGAATCTGGTTTGTATGGTTGTAGTTATTGATTTTTCTTCCCCAGTAAAAATGAGCTAAGTAATTATCACGAACAAGCCCCATTGCGTAGCTGGTATCTTTCGCTTTCAAGTGAAAAACCTTATTCTTTTCATCAAATATAATACCCATTTGTCTACCGCTCCCCTAGCTTTGTTATTATTTGGTTTTTTCTGCTATACTTTCCCGAGCAATAAAGCTCGTAGGTAACATTACTTTAATCGGTAATTCTCTTCCTTTTAACCGATCGTGTAAAAGCTTTACCGCTGTTTTCCCCATTTCCTCTGTATAAATTTTCACCGTAGATAAGCTTGGAGTTAAATAAGCAGCTGCACTAATATCATCAAAACTAACAACTGATACTTCCTTTGGCACAGAAATACATGCTTCATTAAGCGCTTTTAAAGCGCCAATAGCTAAAGGGTCACTCGCTGCAATAATTGCAGTCGGCATGCTGCCCTGTTCAATTAACTCTTTTGTCATCTCATATCCGTGAATTGGATCCCATCCTGCCACTTTTATGTAGCGTGAATTAAAGTTTCCTTTTTCCTTCATCACTCGCTCATATGTTTTTTGACGGCTTTCAGAGTGATGCTCTCCAGCACTGTCACTGAGACGCTTTGTAATCACTTTTCCACCAATAAAAGCGATATCTTTATGCTTCATTTCTTCCAGTTTTTCAATCAAACCTCTAGTTGCAGCTTCGAAATCAGAGGTTACTACGTCAAAACCTGTATCTTCAGGAGCATAGTCCACAAAGATTAGCCTATTTTTATTGTAATAAAATGAAGTTAAATCTTTTTCATCAATTGCCCCTATCACAATTAAGCCGTCTAAATGATTAAGTCCGCCTTTAGGGATTTCATTTTCACCAACCACAAACACGTTTTCCACCTTAAATTGATAAGCTTCACAAATACTTTCAATGCCTAATCGAATAGATAAAAAATATGGATCATTCACTTCATCTTTTGGTGATGTTGTTAGAATTAAACCGATAGAACGAGTCTCTGTTAACTTTGAATGTGCCATGTTTTTTCTTTTTGACGACTGATAATTTAAGCTTTTTGCAGTGTTTATCACTCGCTTCCGCGTATCATCAGCGACGGATAGTGTTTGATCACTATTTAAAATTCTAGATACGGTAGCAATTGAAACACCTGCTTGCTGTGCAATATCTTTAATCGTTGCCATAAATTAGCCACTCCCTATAAAAACTTCTATTTGCTTTTATGATAGCACACGAAAATTGGTATAGACCAAATAGTTTAAGGAAAAAAGACTCCTTGCTTATTATGTAGCCGTCGATAAGTTGATTCTATTTACTTTTTTTTAGTAAAATTAACTAAATTAATCTTACCAAAACCTTTACTACAGTTCAATGTTTTTTTGAATGCGTTTTCAAAAAAAAAAAAAAAAAGAAGAAGCTGATTAATCTCATCTCCTTCTTTCTTATCTCTCTATTTAATGGCTTCGTAAACGCCTGTTATAACGCTTCCATATTGACCAGTTTCAAACACGTCTCCTTCAAAGCGATTCGGATTTTCCGAAGGATTAACAAGTGGTGAATGTTTCTTATTCGTTAATAAAACAATACCTAAATCTTTTTCACGGTCGATAATGGTAACCGTACCAACCCAACCAGTATGACCAATTGCATCTCGACTTGCATGAGGACCAAACATCCATTCCATGCTTTCATCCCCATTTCTTCTCCACCCAAGCGCATACGTAGAATTCATAGGTGATGGCTCTGTAAAGACTTGAATGGTTTTCTCATCAAATAATCGCTGGCGACCATATCCTCCCCCGTTTAACATTACTTGTAATAAAACAGCTAAATCATTTGTTGTTGAGAACAAACCAGCGTGTCCCGAAATACCTCCCATTGAATAGTATGCTTTTTCGTCATGAACTTCTCCTTGCAATGTATATGTTCGAACATTCGGAAAACTTATAACACCATCTCGCGTATTAC
The DNA here is from genome assembly GCA_024134725.1 of Bacillus sp. 1780r2a1. NCBI lineage: Bacteria > Bacillati > Bacillota > Bacilli > Caryophanales > Bacillaceae > Bacillus > Bacillus sp. 1780r2a1. Next base: position 2,712,503 of record CP099863.1, read on the forward strand.
CCTGTAGTTCAGTTGCCGCAAAGTTTTTAGACTTAAACCCTTTTTGTAGCGGATTAAACAGTGTATGCTTTAAGCCCAATGGTCGATAAATTTCATTTTCTACGTAATAATCTAAACGCTGATTGGTAATTCTCTCAACAATAATGCCAAGGAGCATATAGTCAACGTCGCTGTATACGTTCTTTGTTCCCGGCTCGTATTGAAGAGGTGTTTTGGAAATTAAGTTTATAGTTTTTGCTCTGTCCTGGGAGTATAAAGCACTGGCTTTTGGATGGAAGTATTGTGGGTCTGGCGGAAATCCCCCGCTATGATGCAGTAAATCAATCACTTTCATTTGATTCTTTCCTTTAATAACATCTTCTGGCTGGTCTTTAAAGTCTGATAGGTATGTTTGAACCTTTTCATTTAAATTCAGTTTCCCTTCGCTAACTAGCTTTTGGAGAGCAAAATTTACCGCATACATTTTCGTATTAGAAGCTAAATCAAACATTGTATCTTCCTTCATTTTTTCAGGATGTTTTAGTAGTGTGGAACCATTATATTTTTTAGCATAACCATAAGCAGTATTTTTCACAACCTTACCATTTTTCACAACCAATAATACGGCACCTGGAAAGCCACTTTTAATTTCTTGTTCAATCATGGCATCCACTTCTCTTAGCTTTGCAGACGACATTCCGACCTCCTCAGGTTTAGCTTTTTTTAACACTGAGTGATTGATAGGGTGAGATATATCTTGATGAACAGATGTTTCTGAATGAATATTAGCAGATGCAGATAAAGGGCTGCTTGCTAGGGCAAGTAGCCCTGCTAGAGATAATACTGCGTACGTTTTTTTCATTGCACTTCCTCCTACAAGAATAGTAGATGCATAACTAGGATTGTGCTTCTACTATTATTATAAAAGAAAACTAAATTAGAAGATATTTGATATAGGTCCTGTTTTTTTATTCCAGCCGATATTTAAATACTGCATTTGGCTTAATTTTTCCATTTACGAGCCTTATTTCTAAGGACAAGGATCACAATTTTACATTTTTTAACATAAAATAGTATAAAAAATGCAAAGGATGTTATACCATTGAGTAAAAAAGCAAAAAAGCTCGGAAAATGCTGTCCCCCTTCCCCGCCTGTCATTCCAACTCCAAACTACGGTTATGTCTTCAATACTGGTAATCAAAATATACCTGTTGAAAGTGATATTCCGTTTAGTTCAAACGGAGCGTTGCTAGGCATCTCTCATAGCACTAGCACTACACCAATTACTATTCAAAATCCTGGAACATATGCAGTTTGGTTTATCGTAAACGGAACAACCTCTAATCAATTCGCATTATACCAAAATAACACTCTTGTTCCTGGAAGTATTTACGGCACAGAAACACCTGCTGCTGGAACGTCTGCTGGAAATATCGGAATGGTCATTATTTCTGCACTCGTAGGTGACCAGCTATCGGTACGAAACCATACAAGTGCGGCCCCAGTAAACTTAGATAATGCTTCTGGAGGAACACAAACAAACGTTAGCGCTTCAATTATGCTAATTAAAGTAGGTCCTCCTATATCACCCGATCCAACTTTAGCAGCTGTTAACAGTGCTCAAACTATTGCGGAAATGCGCATTGCCATTACTAACCCTGCACTTGGCTTAAATTTAACAGCATTTAATTCGTTAACTCTTGCACAACAAGACCAGGTCTTACAAGGGTTAATTACTAACCGGCCTGCTTTAGGCTACCCGACAGTTCAAAGCGTCCAGATTGCTCTTGATAATGAAATCAGCCAATTAGTGGACCCTAATAATATTTATGTAAGAGCAGGTGCCGTAGGAGGTAACGGCAGTCTTGGAAGCCCGTTTGGAACCATTCCTCAAGGCATTGCAGCTGTAAATGTCGGAGGTACTGTTCATATTTTAGAGGGAACGTATCCAATTACCTCTCAAATCAACGTGAACAAGGTTAATATTACTCTACTTGGAGAAAATAATCCTGTCTTATTATTACAAGCTGCTGTCATCCCTCTTTTAGTTACAGCCAGTGGCGTTACGGTGGACGGATTAACGCTGACTAGCCCTATTCCATATGCAGTGGAGTTTATTCAAGTTGGTGGTAGCAATATTCGCCTACTAAATAATACAATTTACGGCCCCCCTCAACCACTGCCAATGTCAAACTGGGTTGTTAATCGTGCCGTTGTTTCTCAGGTTGGAGCATCTAATATCCTCTTAGAAGGCAATACTTTTTATTCTTTACGAACGGGAATGTACATTAATCCGAATACAACAGGTGCTATTAATAACAATGTTGTATACAATACTAAAGGTGGTTTTTTAGTGGATGGTGCTTTTACGACTTTTCTTGGAAACTCATGGGGCACTCCTCCAAATGAATTTGATATTGTGCTCTTAGCAGGTACAACTACCGGACCTCCATATAACAATATCCCTGCTCTGCAAGCAGCCAACAACAACGCGACTATCTCTGATCAACGGTAAGAAAAAAGTGGACTCTATATATAGAGTCCACTTTTTTCTTATGATTTTATTCTATTTATTTAATATATATACTATCCTCTATGTCTAGCAACTGACCTCATAGCGAACCACTGAATAATACTCATTATAAATATTACAACGAGTAAAAAAACATACGTAGAGTAAAATTGACCAGTTAAATCAACTAAAGTTCCGATGATAATTGGCCCCAATGCGCCGATGATATAGCCAGCTGACTGGGTCATTGCTGACAAGCCGGCAGCTTCATCAGCATTTTTGGATAAATCAATGGGCAATAGCAAGTTTAGCGGAAATAGCGTTCCAGCACCGATACCAATAAAGATTGCGCCCACCCACGGAACAACTTCAAGAGCTAATAAAAGTAGACCTAACGCTTCCATCCCAGCAGCAAACCAGAGCCAAAAAAGGCGTGACGTCACTTTTTTTAGTAAAACTGGTAATAAAAATCCTACTGGAATTTGAGTTGCCGTAAAGAGCGTCAGAATACTTGCAGCGTACTGCTTCGAATAGCCTTGAGATTCAATTAATGGAGCAATCCATGCTGTTGCTGAATAAAAGATCATCGCCATACAGCCAAAAGATAATGTTAGTAACCACGCACGTTTGCTATTCCAAGGAATTGGCTTTACTTCTTCGTGTATCGAAAGATTAGAGGAAGCTTTGCTATTCTTCAAAATCCAGTGCCACCAAACCGGAATAGCTATGATAGCAAATAGTACCCAAATACTCAACGTCACTCTCCAAGAATTTGTGCTTTCATAAATTGAAACTGAAAGCCATGAAGCGGCCACTGCTCCCGCTGTCAATGCAGCTGTATAAAGGCTAATCATAAAAGGTACATGCTCATTAAAATATTTTTTTATAAAGCCAGACAAAAGCGGCCCCATAGCAGCAATGCCTATCCCTGCTATAAGGGAGGTCATAATTAAAAAACTGGTTGAATATGTAAAAAAACGCAAAACTGTTCCAAGTCCAATCAAGCAAAGTGCATATCCAATAATACGCTCTAGCCCAAATTTTTGACCCAAACCTGCAGCAAGTGGGGAAAACACCCCCATACACAATACAGGCACAGCTGTCAAAAGGCTGGCCGTAGATGCATTCATTTGAAGCGCTGATGTAAGCTCCTGTAAAATAGGGGAAATTGAATTAATGGCTGGCCTCATATTCAGTGCTGCAATCATAATGGAAACAGCAAATAAAATCATTTTCTTTTTATTAATAATCAACACCTCCACACCTTCTCTTTCTATTATACGTCAGTTCTTCTGACAATGACGTAAAAAAAGCAGCTTCCATTGGAAGCTGCTTTTACTCATACTCTTTCTCAAATATTTTTGTACTACGAACTGTTTCAATTGGTCGTACAAGCTTTTCAATTTGTTCACGTTTAGGCTCTAAAAATGGAGGAAGTGAAAGTTTTTCACCTAATGTTTCATACTCTTCATCTCCCATAAATCCTGGACCATCGGTTGCAAATTCAAATAAAATACCAGGAGAAACGCGAGCATATAAAGATTCAAAGAAGTGACGATCCACATAGCCTGATGTTGGAAATCTAAAGCTTGCAAGTCGATCAATCCACTCTTCAAGCACTTGACGATCATTCACTCGAAACGCTACGTGGTGAACGGTTCCGTATCCTTGAATACCTTCTGGTAAAGTTGTATTATGTTCAACGACTACTTGAGCACCGTTTCCACCTTCTCCAACTTCAAATAAATACAAGTCACCTTTTTGGTCTACTTGTCGGAATAATAATACTTTCTCTAATACTTCCTTGAAGAAATCGAAATTAGCAACGCGTACAAAGATTGGACCAAGTCCAGTAATTGCGTATTCTAATGGAATCGGGCCCTTTTGCCAAGGTGTGCCAGAGGCTACTCCCGCATTTCCTTCATCAGAAATTAATTGGTATTGCTGATCATCAAAGTCCACAAAAGATAAAATTTTCTTTCCGAATAGTTCTTGAATACCACCGTGATGAACACCTAAACGATTAAATCGCTTTTCCCAATATTGAAGTGCTTCATTGTTTGGAACACGAAATGATGTTTTAAAAATTTCATTCGTACCATGAGATCCTTTTGGAATTCCTGGGAAGTCAAAAAACGTCATATCAGTTCCAGCACTTCCTTTATCATCTGCAAAAAACAAATGATAGGTTTGAATATCGTCCTGGTTGACTGTTTTTTTCACCAAGCGCATCCCTAGTACATACGTGAAAAACTCATAATTTTTTTCAGCACTACTCGTAATAGCTGTCACGTGATGAATACCTTTTAATTCATTCATTCTAATTCCTCCTAAATGGGATTATGTTTATAGTATCATTTTATTTTCATATCAAATATCTTTAATTCGAGATAATTATATCAAATTCGCTTTCATCATGTCAATGTCAATCAATTAACTCATGATAATTAAGTAAAAATGGACTCGCCCTTTTCTACTCAATAAGGGCTTTTGCATATACCAGGTTGTCCTGTTTTTCATATCTTATATTAAGTAGAATGCATTAGAGCTTCTACTAATAAAACAACTGGGAGATGATTGTCAATGTGTAGAAAACACGACAAACACCGTAAAGGTAAAAAAGATTATGGTAAGAAAGAGTTTAAATGCTACTGCTACGAAAAAGATTCTTACAAAAAAGATTACAAGCACGATGACAAAAGAACTGGCAAAAAAACTTGTGATAAAAAGAAACACAGCTACGACAAGAAAGAAAGATGCTCTTATAAAAAAAGCAGCAAACGCCACGGTAAATGGGGCTACTAATTTAAATCGACTAAATTCATTTTAGTTAGAGAGAATAGAACGATTTTTGTTCTATTCTTTTTTTACATATATTGTGCTTTTCCTCTTATCTGTATGCTGTTATGATAAAGGAATTACATTTAGAGGAGTATGACTTAATGGACTTGCATTATTTAATCAAAGGCTTAGCAATTGGGGTTTCAGTCGCAGCACCTGTTGGCCCAATTGGTATCTTATGCATTAATCGTACTTTAACAAAAGAAAAACTGCATGGCTTTGTATCAGGATTAGGCGCTGCTAAAGCAGATGCTTTATATGGCTTAGTAGCAGCTTTTTGTTAAGTCAAAAAATATGGCTGCAGTTAATCGGTGGCCTTTTTTATGTTATTTAGGGGTACAAACATTTCGTTCTCGACCTGCAGAAAAAGCTGCTGTTGCACAAAAAAGCACACAGCTGTTTGAATCCTTCTTTTCTATATTAATTCTTACTGTTACAAATCCAATGACGGTCCTGTTTTTTATCGGTATTTTTTCAGGTATCGGTTTAAGTAATGAATCGTTTTCATTACCTAGCGCGTTGCAAATGGTTGTTGGAGTCTTTATCGGTTCAGGATTATGGTGGCTGTCACTTAGCCTAGGAGTTGGCATATTTAAATCAGCATTCACGCCTCAAAGGCTAAGCTGGATAAACAAGTTATCCGGCTATATTATAGTAGGATTTGGACTATGGAGTTTATTGCAGCTTATTCTATAAATAAAAAAGCAGATGCATATGCATCTGCTTTTATTCTGTTACAACAATTGGTTGACCTTTTGTCACAATAATCGTATGTTCAATTTGTGCAACAAAGCTCCCGTCATTTGTCGCTAGCGTCCAGCCGTCATCCAACTGATATGCTTCTTCAGCATTTGTTGATACAAACGGTTCATACGCAATAACCATTCCATCTTTTAAAAGAGTGCGGTCTCTTGGTTCATAGTAGTTATGAACGTGATCTGGTTTATCGCGAAGTGAATGTCCTACCCCGTGACCCGTTAGGTTTGTAATAACCGTGTATCCACGTTTTCGCGCACTGTTATGAACAGCTCGCCCAACATTACTAAGCTTACCGCCAGCTTTAAACTTTTTCAGTCCCTCATCAAATACTTCTTTTGTTGCTTTACAAAGCTTCTCCAAAAACTTATTATTGTCTCCAACAACAAATGAAATACCCGTATCAGCAAAATAACCGTCCTTAGAGCCTGAAACATCAATATTAACAAGATCTCCCTCTTTAATCACGCGCTTTCCAGGAATGCCGTGAGCTACCTCTTCGTTTACACTAATACAAGAATAGCCTGGAAAATCAAATAATTCCTTTGGGGCAGAAATTGCTCCATGTTTTTCAAAAAGTTCTTTAGCTAGTTCATCTAGTTCACCTGTTGTAACTCCAGGCTTCGTTTCTTTTACTAACGTATCTCTTATCTCAGCAAGGATCTTTCCAATTTTCATTAAGCCTTGCTTTTCTTCTTCAGTACGTACTATCACTTTCTATTCACACCTTTCATATGAACATATCTTATCTTACTCCAAGGATTCAAGCAATGAGTTAGGACTACAAATAAATAAAACGAAATATTCAATTTTTTTATCATATAAAAATACAGGCCTAAGTATAGCCTGCATTTCTTTTTTTCTTCGTTTATTTTTCACACTCATTATTTCATTAATCTAAGAGTTCTTTGTTTTTTAAATAGGAGCGTTTTAACGAGGTGTATTCGGCTAGAAAAATGAATAAACCTGCAAATACAACGATCATGAAGTCAAACAGCTGTTCACCAAGTAACTGCAGACCTACAGAAACAAGATAGAGCACTGAAAAGATGATCATAAAACTCGCTGACCTTACCATGATTCGCTTTTTTTCTTTTTTAAACGCATCTTCAGACATTACATTTGCATACTCAATCCCAGAAAAAATATATCGAATAAATACGTACGCTACAAACAGTAAGATAGGTACCCCTGCAATCCACTGAGCTGGCAGATTCCATTCTGGTAGAGAGTGGGTTCCTACGACTAAGATACCACATGAAACACACATCAACAACGAGCCTTCACCTAGAAAATAAACCACTTTTTGAGCTTTGTACTCATCGTTAGGAAGCACATATGATAACCACGAATCTTTCATTGTTATTCCTCCTCCCAAAACAAATCATTTAACGTTTTGTCAAGTTCTTTTGCAATATTAACGCAGAGCTGAAGGGTAGGATTATATTTACCTTTTTCAATTAATCCAATTGTTTGCCTTGTTACATTTACTTTTTGTGCAAGGTCTGCCTGTGTTATTCCTTTTTCAATGCGGGCAAATTTAACTTTATTTTTCAAACAACCACCTTTTCCACTTTGCAATATATATATTACTTTTGTTAACTATATATTACATTTCATAGTTAAAATTGTCAACTTAATATTCCATTAATTGAACAATTATCCATATTCATATAAGATGAAAATAGTTTAATAGAAAAGAGGTTTCTTGATGGCTCCGTGTATTCAAGCAGTTTTTATTGATCGTGATGGCACAATAGGAGGCGACGATACAGTTCATTACCCAAAAGACTTTACGTTGTTTTCTTTTTCATTAAAAACCATTCATTTATTAAAAGAGCACAATATTAAACTATTTGCTTTTACCAACCAGCCTGGAATTTCAAGCGGAGAAGCAACCAAAAATGAGTTTATAAACGAATTGACTTCATTTGGGTTTGACGACTTTTGCATTTGTCCCCATCATCACACTGCGGGATGCACATGCAGAAAGCCGAGTATCGGCATGCTTATAGAAGCTGCCCGTAAGCATCAGTTAGACTTATCAAAATGTGTGGTAATTGGAGATCGGTGGTCGGACATTGAAGCTGGAAGGAAAGTAGGAGCAACAACAATTTTAGTGCAGACAGGTGCAGGAAAACAATCACTTGCTGAGCATAAGCATAAACAAACGAAAGACTTTCCTCATTATGTTGCTACAAATTTAGAAGAAGCTGCAAAGTGGCTCATTACAGCTTCGTTCTATTGAAAAGGTAGAAAGAGAATGAAAGATAAAATGTTTTATGTTTGATTGGCGATAATCGCTATCATTCCATATTTCACAGGTGAAATCGTGCTATTTATGATGCTTTACTTAGTCCTCATGGCACTCCAGGGGATACACCAAACGTTGCTGCATTTTTATGAAGATTGGAAGCGCAGAAATCACATATAAAAAAACCAGCTTGACCCTATAGTCAAGCTGGTTTTTTATTATACTTCAGCTACGTCTTCTTGCAACTTCATTACTTCTACTTCTTTTATTTGCAATCCGTCTACATCATTCACCTTAAACTCATATCCCTCGTAAACGATACAATCATGAAGCTCAATATCAGTTTTTTGCGTTAAAATCCAACCACCAATTGTATCAACTTCTTCTTCTTCGAGATGAATGCCTAATAAGTCATTTACCTCTTGAACTAGAACTTTGGCATTTAAAAGGTAGTGATTATCTGATACTCTACGAACTTCTTGAACTTCTTCAGCATCAAATTCATCTTGAATTTCTCCAACGATTTCTTCAAGAATATCTTCAATTGTAACAAGTCCAGACGTACCGCCGTATTCATCAATTAAAGCAGCCATTTGCGTACGATTCTTCTGCATTGTTAACAGTAAGTCGTGAATTGGAATAGATTCAATAACCTGAATAATTGGCTTCATATATCGCTCAACCTTCTCTTGCTTTAAGTGGTTGTGGATGACCACATCATTTAAAACTTCTTTCAGGTTAATTAGGCCAATGATTTGATCTTTATCTCCTTCTGCTACAATTGGATAACGCGTATAGCGTTCTTCTACTGCTATTTTTAAAAATTCTTCTATTGTATCTTCATTGGATACCACAATCATCTCTGTTCTTGGCACCATAATTTCACGTGCAACGCGATTATCGAATTCAAATATATTATTTACATATTTATATTCGGCTTGGTTAATTTCTCCACCTTCATAGCTTTCTGACAAAATAATACGAAGCTCTTCTTCGCTATGCGCAATTTCATGTTCAGAAGCTGGCTTTAGTCCGAAAAGACCAACTAAAATACGTGCTGATCCATTTAATAACCAGATGAAAGGATACATTAAACGATAAAACCAAATAAGAGCTGGCGCTAATAACAGTGTTACCGTTTCTGCTTTTTGAATAGCAACTGTTTTCGGAGCTAGTTCTCCTACTACAACGTGCAGGAACGTAACAATGGCAAAGGCAATTGCAAAGGATAATAAATGTGACAGAGTTGATGAAAAACCAAAATCAGCAAAGATTGGATTTAAGATTTTCTCAACAGTCGGCTCTCCTAACCAACCTAACCCTAACGCTGTAATTGTTATACCTAACTGACAGGCAGATAGATACTCGTCAAGATGTGTGGTTACCCTTTGGGCTGCAAGTGCCCCTCTGCGCCCTTCAGCAATCAGCTGATCGACCTTTGAACTACGAAGTTTTACAATGGCAAACTCAGCCGCTACGAAGAACGCGGTTAAACCAATTAAAAGCGCAACTAATAGTAAATTAAGTGTAATCAATACGTTTTCTTATTCTGGCAAAAAGCAGAATAAGAGAACACCTCCTGTTTTATAAAAGTATCGACTGGATTACACCTTTATGTATAAAGGTGATTCCAGGTGCATAAGTGTAACTTTCAATCTCTTTTTAATGCACGCTACTTTTATTACATTAACCATACTTGCAAATCTGCTTCGTCTGCTATGTCTCCCTGCCCCATGGAATCACCCCCTTTTAAACTATCACTTAATGGTTTTTACTATAATGTATAGCAAAGATTAAGAATCATTATACATGATTTTGGAGAAACGTACAGATAAGTTCATGGCGAATTTATGAACTTCATTTTAACGTTTAAAGCTTTTACATTCCTGTAACAAAAGAGTTTGAGATATAACAACATGATTGCTTCTAAAAAACGAACACTAGCTGTTTTCACCTCTTTTATCTGAACACGTTTATTCCACTGCGCTGCAGGATCTCAGGTTTTACTCTAGTTCCAGAAGGAGTCGAATGTCCTACGCTCTATTCCATACTATTTTCAAACTGTTTTTTATAAACAACAAAAAGCCTGAACAATTAAGAATTCATAACTCTTAATTGTTCAGGTATAGTAGGGGCTTACCTACTTATATCTTGGTCTCTTTTAATACTAAACTTTAGTTCGTGATAATGTCTCCATCTTCATCATCAATTGGATTATCAATTTCTACAGGGTCCCTCTCTAAAGAAAGCTCTTTTTTCTTTTCGTCCCACTTCACTTCAAATCCTGCTCCTACTGCAGTAGTAGCAGCCGGTAAGTAGGAGTGTTTCGTTGGCTTATACAGCTTCAAATCGCTCGTTTTTAAAAGCCCCAAACCAAGTAGCAGTTTATCAGCTTGTACATAAGGCTTGCCATCGATGAGCTTAAGCTGGTCATGCGTATATGGGTACTTGACATTATTCACTTTTACTGTGAACGGCCCCTCTTTTTGTTCTTGAATTGGCTTGGGCTGTTTTGCTTTATAGGAAAAGCGATCCACTCCTAAAACGGTTCCTTCGCGCGTGTTGTCAGCCCCACCGTACATCTTTCCGGTTTCTCGATCGAGAATAGCTGCTTGGACATTTCCAATATGCTGCGCTGTTTCTTCAAAAGCATGCCCTTTAGCCATTAGTTCTAATCGCGTATTTTGATCAATATCAGGCTCCCATCTAACGGTTGGATAAGCTGCTGAATAAATACGCGGTGTTAAAATTGCTTCTTGAATAGGCATCTCGTGATCTACAACATTCATAATTGTTTCAGCGACTGATGCAATAATTGTTGGGCCTCCTGGTGAACCAATTGCCATAAACGGCTTTCCATCTTTTCCTAAAAATGTTGGGGACATACTGCTCCGTGGTCGCTTGCCTGGCTCTACTTCGTTAACTCCACCTGGTGTTGCATCAAAGTCCGTCATTTCATTATTAAGCATAAAGCCATATCCAGGTACCATAATACCTGACCCAAATACTTGTTCAATAGTAGTTGTATACGAAACCATATTTCCCCACTTATCTACTACTGAAAAATGGGTGGTTTGTCCGATTGGCGTTTCTTCTTTCACGACTTCTTTCTTTTCTTTCTCCCCACCTTGATACTTCCAAGGATCTCCTTCTTTCACCTCAGGTGTTGAACGATTTTTGTTAATAAGCTTACGACGCTCATTTAAATATTCTTCGTTTAGTAAGCCTTCTTTAGGTACAGCGTAAAAATCTTCGTCAGCCATATAAGCTGCGCGATCTGCGTACGCTAAGTGCATCGCTTCTGTTAAATAATGAAGGTACTGAGGAGAGTTTGCTCCCATTTTTTTAACATCATAACCTTCCATCAGCTTTAAAATTTGTAACACCGTTAATCCACCTGAGCTTGGCGGTGCTGCACTAATAACATCATAACCTCTGTATGTAGTAGCTACAGGCTCTCTTTTCTTAACTGTATAATTTTTCAAATCTTCTTCAGTCATCGTTCCTTCTTTAGCTTGTACTTCTTCAGCTAAAGCTTTCGCAATATCTCCTTCATAAAAAGCTGCAGGACCATCCTCTTGTAAAATTCTAAACGTTTTAGCAAGATCTTTTTGTAGGAGTAAATCTCCTTCTTCAAGGGGTTCGCCATTTTGAAGGAAAATTTCGGCTGCTGCTTTATTATTTTTCAACTTCGACTTATTTTCATTAATATACTGTGCCATCGACCAATTGACCTTAACACCTTTATCCGCTTGTTTAATAGCTGGTTCAATTAGCTTTTCAAATGTCATTGTCCCATGATCTGCAAGGGCTTGTTCTAATACTTTTGCTGTACCAGGAACTCCAACTGCCTTTCCAGTTGTGTGTCTCTTGCTAAAAGGTACAGGCTTTCCTTTTTCATCTAAGAACAATTTCGATGTTACATTAGCTGGCGCCATTTCACGACCGTCAATCATTTCAATATCGTTTTCTTTCTCATCGTAAATCATCATAAATCCGCCGCCACCAATACCTGACATCATTGGCTCAACAACGTTTAAAGAAAGCTGAATAGCTACGGCTGCATCGACGGCGTTACCACCATTTTCTAACACTTCTTTCCCTACTTTAGCTGCTAAAGGGTGTGACACAGACACAAGGCCTTTCGTCGCTCCTTGCTTCATCGAGCGATTCACTCCTGGCACTTCTGCAGATCCTACTGGTGCAATAACACTAAAGACTAGCATAATAGCAAAAAAACTTTTTAACACCTTCATCTACTTCACGCTCCTTTTTAATAGGTGGAATGTATCCCTTCACATTCTATAATAAACTAAATTTTCATAATTTTTTACAAAATAAAGCAAAATAATACATTTTAACTATAAATAACAATATTTAGAAACTAATAGGTCCTAATTAACTAAAAAAGCTACTAAAATAATTGAGCAGCCTTTCAACTCATTATGTTATATTAAAGGAGTTTTTTTTTGCTTAAGAGTCCTTATGATATAAATACATACTAACCCTACACTGATGATTACATATCCCATCCCACCAATTAATCCAAGTGTTCGACTATCTATTACTGTCAATAATAAGCCTGCTCCAAACATAGATAAACCCAGAGTTACGTTGGAAATGGTTGTAAACATACCAAATACCTTTCCTTGATGTTGTAAAGGCGTCACTCTCATAACAACTGAATCCAGACAAGCATTGCTAATACCTGAAAAGAATGCTAGAACCAAATAAAAGCAAAACGCTAGCTGCCAGGAATAGGTGTTACTTATCATCATTAAGAAAATGCCTTCTACTCCAAGAGAGACTAATCCACAAATCAACAGATATTTTCGGATTCGATTCGCCACAATAAAGCTAAGCATTAGCCCCATCCCAAGTCCTCCGTAAAACAAGCCTACCCCCCAGCTTTCTATGTTAAATTCTTGAACAGCATACACGCTAATGAGTACGTTATCAATTCCATTAAAGATAGGTACAAAAAGTTCAAAGCAAAAAACCAAAATTAAAGCTACCGAAGACGTAATAATTGAATAAACAGCAGAAATTGTAATGGATTCTGTTGGTTTCGAATTTACTTGTTGTCCACCTCTATCTACTAGTTTGTATACAATTAAACTGGCAAATAAAAAAGAACACGCATTTAATATAAACGTGACATCACTTCCTATATAAAAAGAAGCAAAGCCACCAATAAGAGAGCCACCAACTAATACAATTCCTAATAATACTTGCTCTAAACTATTAACCTTTACAATACGGTTCGAATGAATAACAGTAGGTATTAAAGCCTTTCTTGTAGGAGCATAGATAGCTTCTCCCGCTGCTAATACAAACGTACTTACATAAACAAGCCAAATCATTGAAGAATCGTTTACCCATATAAAAGCTAAAGCAAACGGAATTCGAATGAGGTCTGTAACAATTAAAATCATTGGCTTTGAAAAACGATCCGCAAGCGCTCCTCCTAAGGGGCCAAAAAAAAGAAACGGAAGAACCCTAATGCCAAGTGCTGTACCTACTGCTAGGCCAGATTCCGTATATTCTAAAAGCAAAGCTAACAACGCTACTTGGCTGAAACGATCTCCTACTCCGTTCACAATCCCTGCTAAAAATAAACTTCGATATGCTTTCTCAACTTTTAATAAATAAATCATCTTTCTATCCCCTTTAACTAATTAGATAATTATCTAATTAGTTGTGTGAAATAAAAGCTAGTTGATTAAACTAGCTTACATCTTACCCCATAGCTCTTTAGGGTTCATTTCATATTGATTATCTTTTCGATACATATAATGATTCATGATTAATTCACGCCTTAACGTTGCGTAATCATCATGAAACTTTTTTAAATACTCATTCAGTTCTTTTTCTTCATAAACAATTCCATACTTAAGATCACTGATAATCTTTTCAAGCACAACCATACGCTTTTTACGCTGTGCTGGTAAATTTGTCAGCTTTCCATCAGCAGTAAAAAAGGTCTTTAAAATTTTAAAACGATCATTTTCTTCCACTGTTTCAATCACCTCTTCATTTACAATCGTTAAAATAGCCGTTGCGCTTGCTTCTAGTGCTTTTACATTGAGATAAAAATAAATCGTATTTTTGTCTCTTCGTTCTTTAATCAGTCCAATATCTCGAAGCTTTGCCATGTGGTGCGTAATCGTTGGCGGTTTTAGTCCTAGCTTGCCTGCAATTGCTTGCCCGTTCAGAGGTCCTGACTTTAGTAAACTTAGAATACGAATTCGCGTCGGATCTCCCATTGTTTTATGAAAGTCCACAATACGTTTCAACTGCATATAAACACTCCTAGTTAGATATTTATCTAATTAGACTATAATCTAATTTATAGAATATTTAAAGTTATTTTTCAGAAAATACTAATCTTTTTTACAAAGAAATGGTGTATACTCTCACCATACACGGAATTTTTTTAGTCTAAGGAGAAATTTTATGCTATCTACTGTCGCTATTAAGCAAGTCACCACTACAGACGCAAAACAAGTTGTTGCTTTTTTAGTTAAAATGCGCAGTCAACTGTTTCCCATGCTGAATAAGGATGTCCTTTCTCCAGATTTAGCAAACTTTGAAATGCACTACTTACATAAAGAAAAAACAGCTTTCTTCGCTGCTTTTTCACCTACCAATGAAGTAATTGGAACCATTTGTGTTTATCCATATGACCGTCGTTTTAGTCACCTGAACGACTTTTATCCAGAAAACACAGCTGAAATTGTTAAGTGTTATGTTGACGAAAAGTATCGCCGCTGTGGAATTGGCAAACAGCTCTTTCAACAAGCACTGTCTTTTAGTCAAGGGACGTATGATGTCTTAAGCTTACACACTCACCCATTCCTTCCTGGTGGCTTTGCATTTTGGCAATCAAGGGGCTTTCACACACGCTTCACTGAAAAAGATGGGGTATGGGATACGATTTTTATGGACATGAAGCTACTGCCAAGATCCTAATGGCATTATCTCCAAAATGCGGTGATGACAAATAAAAAAGTCGCTTTACACAGCGACTTTTTTATTTATTGATAAACATCTCAATCCCCGGCCCAATCGGAAGCCCAAAAAGATTCCAAATGAGAAAGAATAAAGTCCAGGCAACCAAAATGACTACGCTATACGGGAGCATTAATGAAATGAGAGAGCCAATTCCTGACCTTTTATCATAATCTTTCATTAATGCCAAGATAATTGGAAAATACGGATTTAATGGCGTAATAACATTAGTGGACGAATCGGCAATTCGGTAAGCCATTTGCACATATGCCGGATGATAATCAAGCAACATTAACATCGGGATAAAGATAGGAGCCATTAAAGCCCACTGGGCAGACCCGCTAAAGATAAATAAATTCAATACTGCAGTCAAAAAGATGAATCCGATGATAACAGGCAGTCCTGTTAGCCCAATTCCTGTTAGTATCTCAGCTCCACTTACAGCAATCCACGTACCAATGTTCGTCCAGTTAAAGTACGCAATAAACTGAGAAGCCGCAAAAATTAAGACGATAAAGCCTGCCATGTCTTTCATTGACTCTGCCATTAAGTTAGGAACATCGGAAATAGACTTTAGATTTCCTACTGTAAATCCATAAGCCATTCCAATTAACAGAAAGAAAATGAGCGTAATTGGTACAATACCATCTAAAAATGGACTTGGAATAATAGTACCTTCATCGCTTCTTAACAGCCCACTTTTTGGAACAGTCATCATAGCAATCATTCCTATGTAAAGAAACCCTACAATACCGGCATTTCGAAGCCCTTTGACTTCAAGGTTGGATACCTTTGACATCACAGATGCTTTATTCCCTTTGTACGTACCAAGTCTTGGCTCAATAATTTTTTCTGTTACAAGTCCACCGACAAGAACAACAAGCGCTACAGATGCCGCATTAAAAAACCAGTTATCAACAGGTGTTACCGTTGCCGTATCGCTCACCGTTTTCACTA
Source organism: Bacillus sp. 1780r2a1 (assembly GCA_024134725.1). Classification (NCBI taxonomy): domain Bacteria; kingdom Bacillati; phylum Bacillota; class Bacilli; order Caryophanales; family Bacillaceae; genus Bacillus; species Bacillus sp. 1780r2a1. The sequence goes on from CP099863.1 coordinate 2,728,813, forward strand.
CTTCATTTGCAATTCCGGATAATAAAGCATCATTACCTGAAATGACCAAGTTAGCACTGAACCCTGCACCTACTCCCGCAAAGCCAGCTGCTAAACCAGCAAAAGGATGCCTTCCTAGCGTATAAAAAACGGTTGCCGCAAGCGGAGGAATAATGACAAACGCCGCATCTGCTGCTAAATTACCAAGCACTCCTGCAAAAACAATTGCGTATGTAATAACACTTTTAGGTGCATTTATAATAGTCTTTTTAATAAATGTTTCAATTAGTCCAACCTTATCAGCCACTCCGATACCAAGCATCATAGCTAGTACTAAACCAAGAGGCTGAAACTCTGTGAAATTGGATAGCATTGATGTAAAAATAAACTGAATCCCTTCTTTAGAAACCATATTTCTAATTGGAAGTTCTTCACCTGTTCCAGGATGGACAGTCGTTACGTCGAATACACTTACAGCCCATGAAACAATCATAATGCTCATCGCAAAAACAGCAAATAATACTGCGGGGTGTGGAAGTTTATTCCCAATCCTTTCAATAGAGTCTAATACCCTTACTATAATTCCTTTTTTCTCAACCTGATTTACTTCCGGATTCATAGCTGCCTTCCCTTCTATCGATGTTTTAGGAAAATTTCCATTTAAATTCCTTTTTAAAAGGGTAACACGAAAAGAAAACAGAAATCAATAAATTTTCTAAAAAATTAGTCTTTTCATAAGAATTTCTTATTATTGTGCGCTACTTTTTCTTTCTACTACACAATAGAACTATCCACTATACTAAATTATAGAAGAAAGAAGTGAGTTTAAATGGAGGCGATTCATTGGTTTATTCTCTTAAACGCATTGATCACGTTCAGCTTGCTGCTCCACCTAATAGTGAAAATGAAGCCCGGCGTTTTTTTCATGAACTTCTTGGTTTTCAAGAAGTTCAAAAACCGACTGAACTTCAAAAAAATGGTGGAGTATGGTTTACACTCAACAACTGTGAACTTCATATTGGAATTGAACAAACATTTATACCTGCCCAAAAAGCACACCCTGCTTTTGAAGTTGAAAATTTATTTGCTTTGAAAAAGCACCTTACAACTCATCACGTTCCCTTTATCCAAGATGAAAAGTTACTAAACGCTAACCGCATTTATGTAAATGATCCTTTTGGTAATCGCTTGGAGTTTTTAGAGTGGGTGTAACAGAAAAAGCATGCTCTTCAGCATGCTCTTTTCATTTCTATTTACTTGGTCTATTTAAAACTGTTCCCGCTCGTAGCAATACAACAACATATCCCACGATGCCCCCAATGATGGCTGGAACAACCCATCCTAGCCCCACATCATATAGAGGTAATAATTGTGTAAAAGCTGAATCTACAGCCTGCATTTTCACCCCAGCAGCACCCAATCCATCAAATAAACTTACAATGAATGTTAAAAGTAAGCTTCCTTGGTATACAACAGGATGTCCTTTAAATAAAGGATGCAAAAATGTAAGCACAATAAGTACAATGGCAAGTGGATAAATAGCCGTTAGTACTGGTACAGAAACTGCAATTAGCTGTGTTAAACCGATATTAGCAACAAGTGCACTAAAGGCAGATAGAATAACAGCAATTGCTTTATAGCTAACTTTAGGAAATAGCTGGTGAAAAAAAGTAGAACAAGCAATGATTAGTCCAATGCTTGTTGTTAAGCATGCTACGGTAATCATAATACCTAGAAACACGCCTCCAAATGAACCAAAATAATAATTTGATACGCTAGCGAGCACAGACCCACCATTATCTAAATAGCCTAACTCAGATACGCTTGCTGCTCCCATGTAAGCAAGAGCAGTATAAAAAACGCCTAATACTGTCGCTGTGATAAGAGTTGCTGCTCCGCATACCGCAATGATTTGCTTCCTAGTCGTAGCCCCTTTATCACGGATAGCATTAATAATCATAATACCGAATACAAATGAAGCTAGCGTATCCATCGTTAGATATCCCTCTTGAAAGCCTTTGAAGAATGAATTGGTTTCATACGCTTCTAGAGGAGCTCTAAATTCACCGATTGGAGCTACAATCGCTACAACAACTAAAATACCAATAGAACCAATTTTAACAGGTGTTAACACCTTTCCAATAATATCGACAATCTTTCCTGGCTTAAGTGAAAAGAAGCACGCAAGCCCAAAGAAAATAATGGTGAAAATTAATAGAGGTAAGCCTCCTACGCTTTCTGATAAAAACGGCTTAACGCCAATTTCATAAGAAACTGTTCCCGCTCGAGGGATTGCAAAAAGTGGACCGATAGCTAAATAAAGGATAATCGTAAACACAAGACCAAAAACAGGGTGTGCTCGACTAGCTAAAGATTGCAAATCATCTTTGCCTGAAAACCCAAGGGCCATTACCCCGATTAAAGGAAGACCTACCCCTGTAAGTAAAAAACCAGCATTTGCGGACCATAAATTAGTACCAGCTGATTGACCAAGCATAGCTGGAAAAATTAAATTTCCCGCTCCAAAAAATAGAGCGAATAACATAAGACCAATTACAACAATAAATGAAAATGGTATTTTATTTGACAACTAAAACCCTCCGTATTTCTTGGTTGAAATTACTTTCCGAAAATATTTTTCAGAATAATTTAAAAACGTTCATTAGAAGCATGTACACCATTATAACTAGTGAATATGTATATTTCAACATAACTTTTTATTTTGAGAACAAAATTCTTGACAAAACAAAAAAGACCCTATTAAAAAGGTCTTTTCCTCCTTACATAATTAGCTAATTTTATCAAGTGCATTTTCTAAGTCTTTCCATATATCTTCCCAAAATTCTAAGCCTACAGATAGGCGCAATAGCTTGTTTGATATGCCCATTTCCTTTCTGATACCTTCAGGAACAACCGCGTGCGTCATTGAAGCAGGGTGTTGAATTAAAGTTTCTGTATCACCTAAGCTAACTGCAATGGAGATTAGGCTTAATTCATTCATAAACTCCTTCACAGATTCCTCTGATCCATTCAATTCAAAGGCTAACACCCCTCCGCTCCTTTCCATTTGTTTTTCTAATCTCCCTTTTATTTCTGGATAATATACCGTTTTTACTTTTGGATGTATTTTCAGCTTTTCAACAATTTTCTCTGCATTTTCACAATGTCGATCCACTCTAACAGGCAAGGTTTTTAAACCTCTAATTAATAGCCACGCATCAAAAGGTGCAAGAATTCCACCAATATCTTTTTGAACAGTCTTTCTTATGCTTTGAATCAGGCTTGCTTCTCCAACCATTACGCCTGCCACAACATCACCATGCCCACCAATATATTTAGTGGCGCTGTGTATAACAAGGTCACATCCAAGAGTTAACGGCTTTTGCAAATATGGCGTTAAAAATGTATTATCAACGATAACTGGAACTCCATGTTCTTTTGCTACTGACACTAAAAGGGTTAAATCAATGACCTGCATAGTAGGATTAATCGGTGTTTCAATATAAATGCACGCGGTTTTATCAGTAATGCTAGCTTTGATTTCTTCTACTGTTAGAAAGGTTGAAAAAGAATGTGTAATGCCATATTTTTCATTTAATAGCTCCAATAAACCAAACGTACAGCCGTAAAGACCTTTTGAACAAAGAATATGATCTCCAGCCTTTGTTAAACCAATTAAAGCTGCAGATACAGCAGCCATTCCTGAACTAAATGCTAGCGCTTCTTCACCTTCTTCCAGCTCTGCCATTCGACTTTCAAACTCTGCTACGGTGGGATTTGCTAATCTTGAATAGACATATCCACTCTCTTCTCCCGCAAAACGCCTTGCTCCTTGGTTTAAGCTTGAAAAGGTAAAAGTGGATGTTTGATATAGCGGTGTAGCAAGGCTGTCATGATGCATGCTTGATTCATATTTGCCATGAACCGCTTTTGTTTCAAATTTATATTTCTCTGTGTTCGCCATTCCCTTCATCTCCCTACTAATTGTAAGCGCTTACTTATAAAATTATATGAAATTGTCTAGTAGTTTGTCACGATACAATTACACGAAAAAAAGGTGGCTACTATATATGTAGCCACCTCTTACGCTTGTAACATTTGCTTTACTAGCTCTCTATTGCGCTTTTTGAACACTTCGTTATGAGAAGAAACCATTGCGACTTTATTAGCATTAGGCTCAATAAACAGCTTTGCCCGATTTACAGCGTTTGCTGCATCTTGAAACGCACCGGCAATTAAGTTTACTTTTCCTTCATGCTGCAAAATATCGCCTGCTGCATATAAGCCGGGCACAGTTGTTTCGCTTGACGAGTTTCCCGCAATATAGTAGTCATGAATCATTTCAATTGAAAGCTCACTGTTCTGAAGTAATGATGTGTCTCGCTCGTACCCATGATTAATGATTACTTCGTCAATTGGTAAATATGTAACTTCTCCAGTTAAATGATTGATAAGCTCCACTTTAGCAATTTTTTCACTGTTTCCATCAGCTATTAACTTGCTAATTGATGTATTTAACATACAAGTTGCAGAACTATTCATTAACTGGGTCACCTGTGACTCATGACCAGATAAACAGTCTTTTCGGTATGTTAAGTACACTTTTTTCGCCACAGGCTCTAATTCATTAGCCCAGTCAATGGCTGAATTTCCTCCTCCCGAAACAATTACGACTTTATCTTTAAAGCGTTGCAGTGATTTTACAGTATAATTTAAATTTGAAATCTCAAAACGCTCTGCTCCTTCAATTTCTAACTTTTGCGGATTCAAAATCCCGCCACCTACCGCTATGATTACTGTTTTAGATTGATGTATTTCGCCCGAAGAACCCATTAATAAAAAATGTCCCTCATTATTTCGAGAGATAGATTCAATTTTCTCGTTTAATACAACTGTTGGATCAAACGTTAATCCTTGAGCTACAAGCTGCTCAATTAATTGGGCTCCAGGAGTCGGGGTTAAACCTCCCACGTCCCATATCATTTTCTCGGGATAAACGTGGACTTTCCCTCCTAAACGAGGCTGAAATTCAATTAATTTCGTTTTCATTTCACGAAGCCCACTATAAAAGGTAGAGTATAGCCCAGCTGGTCCACCGCCAATTACGGTTACATCATAAAGCTCTGAGTTTTTCACGATTCGCTCACTCCTAGTAATCATCATTGATTATCATTCTCATTTAAATATACATCTTTTTAATTGAATTGACAAATAAAATAATGATTGACAGAACTCAAACAGACTATTATAGTAAAAATGAATTAGAAATGATAATCATTATCACCATTCTAATTAACACTTTTGCACTGGAGGTTTCGCCATGGTTCGCCTACATACAGAAGAGCTTAACATTGGATATGGTGAACGGGTAATCGTAAAAAATTTGAGTGTTCAAATTCCTGATAAAAAAATCACCACTATTATTGGTTCAAATGGCTGTGGAAAGTCAACGCTGTTGAAAGCTATTACACGCTTAATTCCTCATCAATCTGGCACCGTATTATTAGACGGATCTAGTATTGCAAAAGAAAATACGAAAGAGCTTGCAAAGAAAATAGCAATCCTTCCTCAGTCTCCTGAAAGCGCCAACGGACTCACCGTAGGAGAGCTCGTATCTTATGGACGATTCCCTTATCAAAAAGGTTTTGGTCGCTTAACAAAGAAAGATTACGAAGTTATTGACTGGGCACTTGAAGTAACAGGAACACTAGACTATAAGTACCGTCCTGTTGATGCCTTATCCGGTGGCCAGCGTCAGCGCGTTTGGATTGCAATGGCATTAGCTCAGGAAACTGATATAATCTTTTTAGACGAACCCACTACTTATCTCGATATGGCGCATCAGCTTGAAGTACTTGAGCTTTTACAGAAACTCAACAAAGAGCAAGAGCGCACTGTTATCATGGTTTTGCATGATTTAAACCAAGCTGCCCGTTTTGCAGATTACATTATCGCAATGAAAGATGGCGAAATTATAAAAGCGGGTACGTGCGAAGAAGTCATGCAGCAAGACGTTTTAAAGGAAGTCTTCCAAATCGATGCTGAAATTGGACGAGATCCTAGAACAAATAAACCGATGTGTATTACGTATAATTTACTATAGAAGGAGACTAGCAACATGAAAAAATTATTACTTCCCTTTATGCTTTTACTCGTGCTCATTATTAGCGCTTGCGGTAACGCAAACGAAAGTCAAGGTAATGAAGCAAAAGATAAAAAATCAGATACTGTTACATACGAATCTGAAAATGGACCAATTGAAGTTCCTGCTGATCCTAAGCGCGTAGTTGTTCTTGCTTCATTTGTTGGAAACGTTTTAGCTTTAGATACAAACGTAGTTGGAGTAGATTCATGGTCAAAAGACAATCCTCGCTTTAAAGACCAGCTAAAAGATGCGGAAGTTGTAACAGAAGACGACTTAGAAAAAATCATTGAATTAAACCCAGATTTAATCATTGGTTTATCTACAACAAAGAACATTGATAAACTACAAGAAATTGCTCCAACCGTTACGTATACGTATGGAAAAGTAGATTACTTAACTCAGCACTTAGAAATTGGTAAAGCTTTAAACAAAGAAACAGAAGCTCAAACATGGATTGATGATTTCAAAGCTGATGCAAAAGCAGCTGGTAAAGATATTAAAGCAAAAATTGGTGAAGATGCAACTGTTTCAGTTATTGAAAACTTTGACAAGCAACTCTATGTATTCGGTGATAATTGGGCACGTGGTACAGAAATTTTATATCAAGAAATGGAATTAAAAATGCCTGAAAAAGTAAAAGAAATGGCATTAAAAGATGGTTACTATGCAATTTCACCAGAGGTTCTTTCTGATTATGCTGGTGACTACGTAATCTTCAGTAAAAATGCAGATGGAGATACGTCATTCCAAGAAACGGATACGTACAAAAACATTCCTGCTGTAAAGAATAATCAACTGTTTGAAGCAAATGCAAAAGAGTTTTATTTTAATGATCCAATTTCATTAGAATATCAATTAAACTTCTTTAAAGAAAAATTCTTACAGCAGTAATACAATCATAAAAAGGAATTCTTACTTTAAGAATTCCTTTTGCTTTATTCTATAAAAGAAAAGATGAGAGGCTCATGACAACGAACAAAAAACCATTTATTCCCTTTATATTCAAACTCATTATTGGATTTTTAATCTTTATTGGAATGTTTATTATTTCAATGGTCTTTGGGGCAGCTGATATTTCTATCAAAGATGTTTGGTTAGCGCTTACCTCAACTAGTACAAATGATCAAATCTTAATTATTCGCGAACTTCGCCTTCCTCGGGAAGTAGCGGCTATTTTTGTGGGTATTGCTCTTTCAGTATCAGGTGGCATCATGCAAGGAATGACAAGGAATCCACTTGCAGATCCTGGTTTACTTGGATTAACAGCGGGTGCTAAAGCTGCGCTTGCTCTTACAATTGCTCTCATTCCATCTGCTAACTATTTTTGGATTATGATTGCATGTTTTATTGGAGCTGGTGTTGGTGCTGGGCTGGTATTTGGAATTGGCTCTTTAAAAAGAGGCGGATTTTCTCCTCTTCGCATTGTATTAGCTGGTGCGGCAGTTTCCACTTTCCTATACGCAATCGCCGATGGAATTGGCATTTACTTTAATATTTCAAAAGATGTGTCTATGTGGACTTCCGGTGGACTTACTTTGACATCTTGGAATCAATTATCGATTGTAATTCCATTTATTATAGTAGGTACACTTATCGCACTTGCTCTTTCTAGACAGCTGACCATCCTTAGCTTGAGTGATGAAGTAGCGACAGGGCTAGGACAGCACACCACTAAGATTAAAGTCATTTTGTTTGGAGTCATTGTATTGTTAGCTGGTTCATCGGTTGCTTTAGCCGGTAACCTTGTTTTTATTGGTTTGATGATTCCTCATATCGTAAGGGCGATTGTGGGAACAGATTACCGGTTTATCATCCCGATGTCTGTACTTATTGGATCATCCTTCATGTTATTTGCGGATACGCTAGCACGTACAATTAACGCTCCGTACGAAACATCTATTATTGCAGTTGTATCAATGATTGGCCTCCCTTTCTTTTTGTTTATTATTAAAAAAGGAGGTCACGCAATCCGATGATCCATCCTACACTACGAAAAAAACAGCTATTTATTTTATTTTTACTAACAGCTCTTATTTTGCTAACAGTTGCTGTTAGTATGGGATTAGGCTATGCGGCTTTACCCTTTGACCACTTGCTTCCGACTCTATTTGGACAAGGTACGTTTAAAGAAGAATTTATCTTATTTTCAATCCGTCTGCCTCGTATCGTTATTACTTTACTAGCTGGTATGGCGCTTGCTTTATCAGGAGCTATCTTACAAAGCATTACTCGAAATGATTTAGCAGAGCCAGGTATTATCGGCATTAATTCAGGTGCTGGAGTAGGTGTGGCTTTATTTTTCTTATTCTTTCCAATTGATCCTGGCTCATTTGTATATATGATTCCCTTTGTTGGATTTATTGGAGCAATTATGACAGCAGCCTTGATTTATGCATTTGCCTACGAAAAAAATGTAGGCCTCGCCCCTACTAAGTTAGTTCTAACTGGCGTTGGATTTTCCATGGCTCTATCGGGAGCGATGATTGTCTTAATCTCTTCCGCTGAACGTCAAAAGGTTGACTTTATTGCAAAATGGTTAGCCGGAAACATCTGGGGGGCAGACTGGCCGTTTGTTCTAGCTCTTTTGCCTTGGCTAATTGTGTTAATCCCTTTTGTTTTATACAAAGCTAACAGACTTAATATTTTATCACTCAATGAGCATACGGCCATCGGTGTTGGAATCTCTATTGAAAAAGAACGAATTACACTATTACTTGCCGCTGTAGCCCTTGCAGCTTCTGCAGTATCTGTAACGGGTGGAATTGCATTTATTGGATTAATAGCCCCTCACCTTGCTAAAAGCCTTGTAGGACCGAGAAACCAGCTATTTATTCCTGTTGCTATTTTAATGGGTGGCTTTTTCCTTTTAGTAGCTGATACAATTGGGCGTAACTTGCTGACTTCTGAAGGGATTCCAGCTGGAATTATTGTCGCATTGATTGGTGCACCATATTTCATTTATCTACTTTTGAGAAAATAAAAGACTTCCATCTGGGAGTCTTTTTTATTTTAGGCTGATATTTTATTGAGTTTTAGAAAAGCTAAAAGTGTAATCGAAAGGCGGTGATTTTATTGTCTAAGAAAAAATTAACTCCCTCACAAGAAGTAGATCAATCGAAGCTAGTTGATGATAAAGCAGCTAAGCTTAGAGAGAACGGAAATGAAGCGGAACATGCTCACCAAAAAACACTTGGTGGTGCACAAGGAGAATAACTAAGTGACGATTAAATAGCTGCCAAACGGCAGCTATTTTATTTATTAATGACTTTGACGTTCATCCGCAGCTTTTGCACGTTCTTGAGCTTTTAAATCCGCTTGATCAAGCTCGCTTGAAAACTCTTCGTAGACACCATCGGAGTGACCTGGCTTTTTCATAATTTGAGAAGAGAAATATTTAGCTTTTTCCGCTTCTACACGACTTTTTTGATTCATTGTTTATCATCCCTCCACTTTCACTGAATTAACAAAAGGCGCTATGTGCGCCTTTTGCATAGAGAATAGCATCCTTACCAACGATGCGCTTTCGCGTTACTTCGCAGAATAATGTTTGTTTGTGACATTTGAGTATGTCCATTTACCTGCGATTTCGAGCGCTTTGGTCTTGTCCAGTTGTGGCTAAAAAGTTCTGAGTGCGGATCTAATTGATCTTTATAACTCATTCTTATCACCTCAAAGTTAGGATACTTACCTTTAACGAGAAAGCCTCGCTTGGCACCTCACTTATTAGCATGGCTAAATGTACATAAAGCATGCTAACAGTTTTCTCCATCCTTTTTTCACTGTTAAAAACAGATGAAATTTGTTAATAATAAAAAGAACAACTAATGACGGAATTCCCTTGGCATGATAAGATATTAAGGCATTACTTTAAAGTAAAATGAATGAAGATATGGATGTGATGAAACTGCGAGTTAATAAATTCATTAGCGAATCTGGGAAAGCTTCTAGACGCGGTGCAGATAAATTAATTAGCGAAGGTCGCGTAACCATTAATGGTAAGAAAGCAAAGATTGGTGACCAAGTATATCCTGGCGATGATGTACGAGTAAGTGGAGAACAGCTTCGTATTGCTCGTAATAACGTATATATTGCTTTAAATAAGCCAGTTGGTATTACAAGTACAAGCGAGAAGAAAGTAAAGGGAAACATCATTGACCTTGTCAACCATCCGCTACGTATTCACCACGTAGGACGATTGGATAAAGATTCAGATGGCCTTATTCTTTTAACAAATGATAATGACATTATAAACGAAATTCTACGTGCAGAAAATCAGCATGAAAAAGAGTATGTGGTATCTGTAGACAAGCCTATCACTCCGGAATTTGTTAAAAACATGTCAGAGGGTGTACATATTTTAGGAACAAAAACACTGCCGTGTAAAGTAACACAGTTGTCGAAATATGAATTTCAAATCATTTTAACCCAAGGGCTTAACCGTCAAATTCGTCGCATGTGTGAAGTGCTAGGTTACCAGGTATTACGCCTACAGCGTACACGTATTATGAATATCCACTTAAATAATTTACCGGTTGGTCAATGGCGTGATTTAACAAAAAAAGAGCGTAACCAGCTGTTTAAAGAATTAAACTATGAACCCAAAGAGTGGTAATTAGCAGAGAAATTCTCTGCTTTTTTTATGCCCTCGACGGGATTCGAACCCGCACTCCTTTCGTAAGCTTAGGTTCGGGGGAACACGCTTCCCTACGGAGTTTCACCAACAGGAATTTCACCCGTTTCAGCTTATTTTGCTTTTCGGTGCTTCTGAAACCCTTACCTTGCGACCCGGTGGCTACAATGTTTTCCGGCGCTCTTCCCTTCTGAGCTACGAGGGCGTTTATTTTAAGAATACTGTCTCTACCTTACTTTATCAATTTATATAGAAGAGGTGTACCAATGGCTGAGCAAAGAAATATCTACAATAAACATTTTGTTAACAAGCTGGCCTATTCGATAAAAGCAGCTTATTCTTCGTTTCCAAAAGATGCTTTTGTATCAAGTGTCTTTCATAAAGAGTGGGACAATCAATCATTAAAAGACAGAATGAGGCACATTACTATAATGCTACATAAGCATTTAGCTTTAGATTATCAGGGAGCACTTGCTGTTTTATATAAAGTTGCCCCTGAATTTAAGGGACAGCTGGCAGGAATTATTTTTCCAGACTATGTAGAACAGTATGGTTTGAATGAATGGAATACATCAATGGAAGCACTTGCTGTTTTCACGACTTATTCTACTTCCGAGTTTGCAGTGCGACCCTTTTTACTGAAAGATCAAAAGCGTATGATGAAACAATTTTTGACGTGGTCCACCCATAAAAATGAACATGTTCGTCGCCTTGCTAGTGAAGGTTGTCGTCCTCGCCTTCCTTGGGGAATATCCATTGTGTCCTTTAAAAAAGATCCAACTCCAATTTTTCCAGTGTTAAATAACTTACTTCAAGACCCTTCTTTATACGTACGTAAAAGCGTCGCAAATAATTTAAATGATATTTCTAAAACGCATTCTCATCTTCTTTTAGATTTTACTGAGGCTAACCTTAATACGCATCCACATACGGATTGGATTTTAAAGCATGCATGTCGAACGCTATTGAAGAACGGTCACCCTAAGGCTCTACACCTTTTTGGCTTTAATCAAAGTCATCAAGTGACTATCTCAAATTTTCAACTTTCAGCTAATGAAGTGATAGTTGGAAATTCTTTAACGTTTCAATTTGATCTATATGGCGAAATAGAAGAGAAAATCCGTATTGAATATGCAGTAGACTATGTAAAGTCAAGGGGTAATCGCACAAGAAAAGTGTTTAAGCTAGCAGAATTCCAAGTCAAAAAGCATTTATCTAAACACTATGAAAGAAAGCTTTCCTTTAAAGATTTATCTACGCGTAAACACTATAGCGGCTTACATACTTTAACGTTACTTGTAAATGGCATTGAGATGAAATCTCTTGATTTTCATCTGCAATAAAACCTCCCTTTTCAAGGGAGGTTCTTTACTTGTTAGGATACTGTTTGCCTTTTATGAAATTGCTCTGAGAGTTCAGCTGGAGTAATCGGTCGACTAAAAAGATATCCTTGTGCTTCATCACAATGCTTTTGACGTAAAAAGCTTAACTGTTCTTCCGTTTCTACACCTTCAGCAATTACTTTCAAATCCATATTATTAGCCATATTTATAATTGTCTCGACTAAAGCGGCATCTTTTGAGTTTTCAAAGATATTTTTTGTAAAGGACTGATCGATTTTCAGCGTATCGATTGGAAATAACTTTAAATAACTAAGAGAAGAATAGCCTGTTCCAAAGTCATCAATTGATAGGTGAATCCCCATTTTTTTTAACTCATGCATCGTTTTAATTGCATGCTTTGAGTCTTGAATGATACTTTCGGTTAGTTCAAGCTCAAGATACTCAGGGGCTAATCTACTTTCCTCTAGCGTTTGTTTTACCATCTGAACAAGGTTTGTTTGCTGAAACTGCCTCGAAGAGATGTTTACTGACATTCGCAGGGGAATATTATATTCCTCCTGCCATTCCTTATTTTGACGACAAGCTTCTTCAAGAACCCACTTTCCGATTGGAATAATAAGCCCTGTTTCTTCAGCTATGGGAATGAATTCGCCTGGAGAAATGTGTCCCCATTCCGGGTGTTGCCAACGTACAAGTGCTTCTACTCCAATTGTATTTCCTGTTAAGATATCAACTTGAGGCTGGTAGTGTAGCACAAACTCTTTCCTCTCTAGCGCTTTTCTCATTCCAATTTCAAGCTTCATCTTTGTTGAGACGATTTCATTCATATCAGGTGTGTAAAACTGAAAATTATTCTTCCCTTGTTCTTTTGCACGATACATAGCCGTGTCTGCATTTTTAATTAATGACTCAATATTTCGTCCATCGGTTGGATAACATGAGATTCCAATCGATGGTGTGATAAATATTTCATGTTCGTTAACAATGAATGACTCGCTAAACGCTTCTAACAAATGTTTTGCGAGCTTTGCAATACTATCACTTGTTGTATTCGGTAATACAATAATAAATTCATCTCCGCCTTGACGGCTAAGCGTATCTATTTTGTCTAAAAGTTTTTTCATCCTCGACGCTGCGTGAATTAAAAGTTCATCTCCCACAGCATGACCTAACGTATCGTTGACATACTTAAAGCGATCTAAATCAATAAACATTACGCCGATTATATACTTGTTAATGACTGCTTGATCAATAGCTTGGGTTAAGCGGTCATTTAATAAATGGCGATTCGGCAATCCTGTTAGAGGGTCTAAATAGACCATTTCATTTATTTTATCTGCTGCTTGCTTTCGCTCTGTAATATCTCGAATAATACTACTGAAATATGTTTGTTCATCTTCCTGCCAGCTTGCTAAAGAAAGCTCGATTGGAAATTCTATGTCTCTTTTTTTGACCCCTACTAGTTCAACCGTTTTCCCAATGACTTGCGGTGATTTGCTTTTTAAATAACGCTTCATTCCATCTGCATGGGCTTGTTGAAAACGAGGTGGAATAATAAGTCTAAGGTTTTGCCCCAACGCTTCACTTTCCTTATAGCCAAACATATGCTCAGCACCTTTATTCCAAGAAATAATTGTCCCATATGCATCTGATAAAACAATAGCATCCATCGCGGATTCAATAACGGACCGAAACTTACGCTCAGATTGAAGTGTTTGCGATTCAAACTTGCGATCAATTAACGTGCTAATTAAGGTAATACCTAATATCAGCAATGTACTAATCCCAATCGAATAAGCTAAAATCACATGATTTAAAGACGACGTAATCAGCTGATAATCATGAGTATGGGTAAAAGTTGCCGCGGCCATTCCCGTATAGTGCATCCCTGAAATAGCTGCTCCCATGATTAGTGCGCTTAACCCCTTTTGCCACCAAAAATGAGGCTTGCCTTCATTTATCCGCGCATAGCATAATAAGCGTATTGCTACAACAGAAGCAATAAAAGCAATGATAACGGATAGAATCCATAGCAAAGGATCATAGATAATTTCCGCCGCCATATCCATCGCTTCCATCCCAATATAATGCATCGCTGAAATACCTGCTGCAACCACAGCTCCGCCAATAATAACTTGTCTAGTACTGACGTTTTTTTGACCAACTATATAAAGCGCTAAACCAGACGCTATTACAGCTGGCAAGATGGACAAAACAACAACTAATAGCTTATAACTCACAGGAATACTTAGATGAAATGCAAGCATTGCAATAAAGTGCATGGACCATATGCCACCGCCCATTGCAACTCCTCCTGCTGTTAGCCAAAGCCACTTTGACATCCCTTTTGCTTTGTATATACGTGCGCCAATATTTAATGCTGCAAATGAGTCAATAATAGCAATGATAATTGACAGTATAACCAACGGCAGAGAATATGTACTTGAAACGATATCCATAAGTCTTATACTTCCTCCTATATCATCATGTTGTTATAGAAACAGATGAGAGTTAAAATACGTCGGAATCGTCTCTTTCATAAAATAAAGCGATTTTTGACACTATATATATCGACAAAAACAAAAGATTTTTAAGCTCTTCATGGATTTAGCAGAGAAACTCATTGGCTCCATTTATAATAAATGAAAGACAAAGAAGGATTGGCTGCACTGTTATTCTCTACACTTTTTTGAGCTAAAAACCCATTCTTCTCCAATACTTTCTGTGAAGCAACGTTTGTCACTGTTGTCTTAGCTTGCAGGGATTTTACCTGCTTGCGTGCTACTAGCTTATCTAAAAGTAATCTTACTGCCTCTGTTGCAATTTTTTGACCAACATGTTCTTCTCCAATGCGATAACCTAGCTTTCCCGCTTCATCATGAATATCAACTACATTGATTCGTCCAATAATACCATGATGCTCATCTTTTATCAGATAAAATAAGGAACCTGTTTGCTCCTGTTCAAGCACAAGCGCACGCATCCTTTCATGAAATCCACTTTGTGAATAATAGTCTTCACCTCTAGAGGGAACATGCTGTTCAAAATACGTACGGTTGATGACTTCAAACTGATATAAAGCTTCTTCATCTTTCATAGATAAAAGCTTTAAACACAACTTCATTTCCACTCACTCCTAAAAAAGAGAAATGTAGCTCCATGCCACATTCCTCTCAACTCGTTGGTCCTTCAATAATTGAATACTTGGTGAAATAAGCACCAGCTAACAGCAATATAATTGTAAGAGCTACGCTTACCACACCTAAAAACTGAAACCAATACGCCGCTAACTGCCATAAAGCAATCAGAGAAAAGCAAATGGGAGTTAACGCACTTTTAATTCCTTTTAACCCTAGTTTCTTTCTCTTTTGGACAACGTATAGATTTGAAACTAATAAACCAGCAATAACAACAGTTGTAAAGATAAATTCCAAAGTTCTCCTCTCCTTTTCTATGCATGTTTCTTTACGCTATGCTCATACAGCTTTTCTACAATAGCTCCCATAGCTATCCCTATGACAAATGGCATAATTGATCCAACACTTATCTCAAAACCCTTATCATCATTCATATATTCATAGTTAAAGCGAAGAATTGATATTGAAAATAGCTCTCCTATTAGCATTAATAAACTAGTTGTAAAAATAAATGTTCCAAACGTTATAAGAAATTTCATTCCGCACCCCTTTTCCTATAATTATCCATTTTATATGAATTAATTAATTTTGTGTAGGTCTTTAGGAAGAAATATTTACCTTAATACTTGAAAATCTGAGAACAAACTAATATTATTAGTTTTATAGCTAATATTATTAGTTTATTCTTGATGGGAGCTGATAAATAGATGAAAGTAACTCAATTTGATACGCTTTATCAATTAACTTTTTTTCCGAACTTATTCCCTATTAATTGCTACATTATTGAAGAAGAAACTGAACTAACACTTATTGATACAGGATTGGCTTCACATGGTCCAAAAATAATTGAAGTCATTAAATCCCTTTCTAAACCCCTGACAACTATCTTACTAACTCATGGTCATGACGATCATGTTGGATCCGTAGATATACTAAAAAAAGAGTTTCCTGACGCTCAGCTCTGTATATCTGCTCGAGATTCTCTTTTACTCAATGGAGATAAACGCTTGCTAGATGATGAAGGGATGCTGCCTATTAAGGGGGGAATATCAACCAAAATAAAAAGTTCTCCAGACCGCTTACTCTATGAACAAAATACCGTTGGCTCTTTAAAAGTTATCTCAAGCCCCGGGCATACTCCTGGCTCTATCTCTTTATTTGATGAGCGAAATCGCTTTTTAATTGCAGGAGATGCTTTTCAAACAAAAGGTGGGATAGCCGTTGCGGGAACGCTAAAGCTTACATTTCCTTTTCCTGCATTTGCAACGTGGGATAAAAATCGGTCACTTAATAGTGCTAAACAGTTAGCATCTTTACACCCAAAGCTTCTAGCTGTCGGACATGGTACATGCATAACAGATCCATATGAAGCCATGATGAAAGCGATTCAAAGAGCTGAAAATACATTTTAAAATAGGAGGACACCTCATGTCACCTCGTGCAGGTATTAACTTATCTACTATACTGCAAGCTTCATTATCACTAATAACTGAAGAAGGACATGATAATTTAACGCTTGGAAAGTTAGCAAAATCATTAAATATTAAGACTCCTTCTTTATATAATCATATTGCCAATCTAGCAGATTTGCGACAGCGCCTTGCAATTTATGGACTACAACAATTATATAAAGTAATGGCTGAAGCAGCGATTGGTCAATCTGGTGAAAGAGCTATTCTCTCTCTTAGCTTTGCTTACGTAAATTTTGCGAGACAATCTCCCGGTTTGTATGAGGCAATGTTTCGCGTTTCAAACCCTGATGACCCAGAGCTTAAAACTCATCAAGAAGCCGTTGTGCAGATTGTGACTAAGTCAATGGATGCTTATTCTATCGATAAAGTTACTAAAATTCACCTTGTACGTGGATTAAGAAGCTTACTCCATGGCTTTACCTTTATTGAACAACAGCGAGGATTTCAGCTAGACCTCGATGCTAACACTAGCCTAACTGTCATGATTCAAACATTTATAAACGGATTTTCAAATATAAAATAAGCTGATACCAACGTATCAGCTTTTTCTTATTCTCCGCCTTCATAAACAAGCCAGTTTGAATCTGTAATTTGAGCAGATAAATTAATAATTTTATTTTTCACTCGACTTGCTTCAGCTCCTTGTAAAGGTGCTGGCTGATAGTTATTTCTTGATGCTACGGATGAAATGCTAAATGGAATAACCTGAATTTCCTTTTTATTCGTTAGCTCTCCGCCTTTCAAATGAAACGTTTGCTGAAAAACAAACGTATCTTTATCACTTGGATTGCGATTTCCACCAAACATAAAGTTTCCTAGGCTATATACAATGAACTTTCCCTTATACTCTTCAATGCCTTGAACAACATGTGGATGATGTCCTAGAATTAAGTCTGCACCGTTATCGATCGTGTAGCGAGCTAGCTCTTGCTGAGTTTGTGTTGGCACAGGACTTTTTTCAATACCCCAATGGTAATGTACAATAACAATCTCTGCACCTTCTTTGCGCAAGCGCTTTATGCCAGCCTTGACTTCTTTTTTGGCTGTTTCCACATTTGAATCCCAACCTTCATACCCAAGTGCACCAATCTTAACACCCTTAACCTCTGTTATGTACTCGTTATCATAACCAAAGTAACCGATATCATTTTCATCTAATGTTTTCATCGTATCCTCATACCCTTGATCTAGATAATCAAAAATATGATTATTTGCCAAGTTTACAGCTTCAATATTTCCTAACTTTAAGATATTAACGTAGGACGGATCTCCTTTAAAACGAAAGGTTTTGGCTGCTTTTTGCGTCGAGTTAGTTAGCGTTGTTTCAAGATTAACTGTCGTAAAGTCATCGTTTTCAAATAAGTCTTTAATATGTTCTACAAAATACGGTAATCCATTTTTATCTGCTTCATGCGGAAACGACTGTTGATATGGAAAACTTTCGTCTGTACCAAGTGTAAAGTCTCCCGCTGCACTAATTTTAATCGTTGTTTCTTTTTCATTCTTGACGGATGCTGCTTTTTTCTCTTTTACTTCTTCTTTTTGCTCTTTTTTAGGTTGTTCTGTTTCCGTCGAAGCAACATTTTTACTGACAGGTTCTGAACGATTCATATTGGTAATAACAAAGTAACCCATAAGTAACAAAGCTAGAATAGTAAAAACCCCTCTTTTTTTCATCCGCCGATACTTTTGTTTTCTCCCTGTTCTTTCTTCCATCTGACCGATTCCCCTTTATACCATTTTCCCTAAAAATCTATCATTTTTTTACAAAAAATGAACCTTTCTACCAACAGGATACTATAACTTTTTAGAAAAAACTAGGAATATATCAAAATAATCTAAATAAATAACCTTTTCGGATAATTTTTACTTTGCGAATAAACTATTTTCAATTGTAATCTTTATATGCTTTTTTTGTTACATATAAAAATTATATGATAAAGATAAATTCCAAATGAAAAGGTTTGTTTTTTTCCGTTACGCTATACTAGAAAAATGAAAGGAGGATGTAAAATATGTCAAGAATTGAACTTTCTAGAGTTGGATTTACGCCTTTTCAACGGCTATTAGGTCATAACGTAGATATCATGAATAAATGGAGTGATTTAGGTGATGAGTTAGAAAAAACTCTTAGTCTATCAACACAGCTAAAGGAAGAAGTAAGGCGCGTATTAGCTGAAAAAAATGGCTGCGCTTATTGTAAAGCAAAAGGTGCGCCAAATTGGAAACAACAAGATGAGAAAACCATGCTGGCGATTGCCTTTACAGACGTTTTTTTAAAAGAAAAAGAAAGCGTTCCTGATACTGCATTTGTTGTTTTAAAAGAAGCTTTTAACGATAAGGAGATTAGCGAGCTTTGTGCCTTTATTTGTTTCACAACCGCTTCACAATATTATGGAGCTATGCTCGACTTACAGCCATAAAAATTAACAGAGGTTGCGTTATGCAACCTCTGTTAGTTTTTAAATGTTTGTTTTATATAACCTTTTCCATTTTTAATTTCAACCTTCGCAAAAGCACCGTTCACAAGCGTAAGCTGAGGCGGCATATGTCCAAAGTCAAGATCATATGCAATAGGTACTTCATGCTCTTTAAAAAGATCTTCATACACATCTTCACCTGTATAGCCTCCGACTGGATGGTTAGCAGCGCTTCGACCAAAAAGTATGCCGCTACAATAATTAAACCAACCTGCTAGCTTCATTTGAACGAGGGTACGCCTCAGATCTGTGGCTGATAACTCGCAGTTTTCAAAATACCATATAAGCTTTCCACCATGTATAAACTTTTGCTGAAATCTTTTAACATTCCCAAACGGTGTGCCAACTACATGACGGATTACGTCAATACATCCACCAAGTAACCTTCCTTCAATCACAACCTCTTTGTTTCCAACTGTTTTCCACTCGGTAGGTTCGGTTAAATGAAAGACGCAGGGAGATGGATTATTGTGCTGCCATTCTTTTTGAAAATTAGTAGAAGAGTACTGCGTAATGCTCTTTCCTTCTTCAAGTTTTAATACTCGTTCCCACATCTTAGTCGTCTCATCCCAGTACTCGCCTCGCAAATCGACTAAGTTTGGACCATGAGCGGTTGCGATACCGGTTTGAAGTGTCAGAGCAAGCAAGAATAAGCTTGTATCAGAATAGCCTAAAACCCACTTTGGTTTAATCTCTTGAAATGGAAGATGCTCTAAAATCTCAATCAAAAGTTCTCCGCCCCAAGGCGGTATAATCAGATCGACTGCTGAATCTTCTAACAGGCTCATCAATTCGCGAGCTCTCACTTTCGCCGAAGCAGATTTTGCTTTCATTTGCGTCCAAACAGTTTGGTGGCATTGAATCTTGTACCCTCGCTCTTCCATTTTGTCACAAGTTGATCGAAACATATGATGTAAAGCTTCTGGAATACCTGAAGAAGGAGCGGTTACGCCTATCGTTACGGTATGTTTTAAACGTGGAAATTGAATCATGACTTGCACTCCCTTATTTCTCTCTTCCGAATATATTGCTCATCATACCATAATTAACTTTAACTGGGTTATTTTATCTTTATTTTCCTTTTTTTTAAAATCTCTCTTGACTTAAGGAAAATCCATCCATTATAATCATCCGTAAGCATTGATAAGGACATGAATAACTTTTCATTTCTACTCAGAGACTAGGGCCTTTGGCTGCAAGCCCTTTAGAAACAAAGTTGATTTACCACCTTTGAGCTATTGCGGGGAAATGCTTTGCAGACTATCCGTAATCGGGAAATCCGTTATCGTTTTTGAGCACGACGCTTATTTGTCGTGAAATTAGGGTGGTACCACGACCGCACTCGTCCCTTCTTTTGGGATGAGTGCGTTTTTTTATACAATTTTATAGATGGCGTTGATAAGAATACGAATCTTCTTTTACCTTTTATCCAGAGACTGGGGCCTTTGGCTGTGAGCCCTTTAAAAGCAAAGTTGATTTACCATCTTTGAGCTATTGCGGGGAAATGCTTTGCAAACTATCCGTAATCGGGAGATCCGTTATCATTTTTGAGCACGACGCTTATTTGTCGTGAAATTAGGGTGGTACCACGACCGCACTCGTCCCTTCTTTTGGGATGAGTGCGTTTTTTTATTTAATTATTGGGAGGAAAAAACATGAGAAACGCAAAACTTGAAAAACAAAACCATCAGCAGCTAGGAAAAGAGCTTGAACTCTTTTTGACTCTGGAAGAAGCACCCGGCATGCCATTTTTCTTACCAAACGGCATGTCTATTCGAAACGAACTCGTTAACGATTGGAAACAAAAGCATATTCAAGCTGAATATGCGGAGATTCAAACACCCGTTATGATGAAGCAACATTTATGGGAACAATCTGGACACTGGGACCACTATCAAGAAAATATGTATTTTTCAAACGTAGATGAACAGAGCTATGCCCTAAAGCCAATGAACTGCCCCGGTGCAATTTTATTGTTTAACAGCAAACGTAGAAGCTACCGAGAGCTTCCGGTTCGTTATGCTGAACTTGGACTCGTACACAGACATGAACTATCTGGATCTTTAAACGGTTTGTTTCGCGTTCGCTCATTTACGCAGGATGACGCACACTTATTTGTTACGCCTGCTCAAATCGAAGCAGAGCTTAATGGTGTCTTGAAGCTAGTTCATGAATTTTATGAACAGTTCGACTTTGAATATAAAGTTGAACTTTCAACACGCCCTGAAAAATACATGGGAGATTTAAGCATGTGGGAACAAGCGGAAGCGTCTCTTGAAAATGTCTTAAAAGCACGAGGATTAGCTTACGAAATTAATAGAGGAGACGGAGCGTTCTACGGACCTAAAATTGATTTTCATATTTTAGACTCCCTTGGCCGAAGCTGGCAGTGTGGAACAGTTCAACTCGATTTTCAAATGCCTGAAAAATTTGACTGCACATATATCGGAGAAGATAACACCCCTCATCGCCCAGTAATGATTCATCGCGCAGTTTACGGTTCAATCGAACGATTTATGGGTATTTTAATCGAGCATTACGGTGGAGACTTCCCTCTTTGGCTTGCACCTGTTCAAGTGAAAATTCTGCCGATTGCTGATGCTCATATAGACTACGCAAATGAAGTTGCACAGCGCTTACGTCAGCATGGAAGACGGGTTGAAGTTGATAGCCGAAAAGAAAAGATTGGCCTTAAAATTAGGGAAGCCACGCTAAGAAAAGCTCCTTATATCGTAATTATTGGCGATCAAGAAGTAGCGAATAGCAGCCTTGCTATTCGAAAACGCACGGATAATAGTCAGCACTCCCTAAAATTTGATGATTTTTTACTGGAGCTTGCACAAAATAGATAAAATAAAAGCGCTCAATATAACCATACTGAGCGCTTCCTTTTTTAAAACAACAGTTCCATCTGACGACTTTTAGTAGTAAATCCTATATTTTCATAAAATTGAATCGCGCGATCATTGAATTCTAATACGTTTAGTTCAATAGCATCTACTGACTTTTCTCTGCCGTATTTAACGATTTCATTCATTAATAGCTTACCAATTCCTTTGCTTTGATGATCCTCACTAATACCGATGCTTCGAATGAATAAAGTGCACCGGTTTTTTAAAATGGGATTAGTATCTCCTGCCTTTTTAAAATCAAGGATCACATATCCAACGACAGACTTCTCTGTATCTCGTACGACTAGTAATTCTGTTTCAGCCGATTCAAGCCATTTTTGATATTCACCACGGGACAAGGTTGAATCCTTCTTTTCATATAAATCAGGCCTTCCTTTAATATGAAGCTTCTGCACTTGATTTTTCAGCTCTGAAAATGATAAAAAATCACTTTCAACTGCCTTTGTTACCGAATATGAATTCATAGCTTTTTCTCCTTTATGTTTTTTTAAAAATAATCTACCTAAACAAGATTACTGCCCAAACGTTTTGTAGGCTGTTGCATATACTTCTAAAGAAAAAGGAGGTATTGTTATGTATCAAAACCAACACGTATACACTGAGCACGATTTTCGCAGACCTTATGGCAGACCAGGCGGCTTCGGTCGTCCATTTGGCAGACCATTCGGACGTCCTTTCGGAGGACCATTTATCTTTGGAGCTCCGTTCTTAGGGGGATTAGCTGGAGGATTACTTGCTAGCTCTCTTTACGGTGGCGGCTTCGGCCCATACCCTTATCCACCATACCCTTACTATCCACCATATGGTTACTATTATTAAGAAGACATGGCTTATGCCATGTCTTTTTTACCTATTAGTAAACCTATACTCTTAAAAGATTTATACTTATAAAAAGCGGAATAGTAGCTAACAAATCGGAAAAAAATAAAGTAAATAATTGATTCATCAATCATCCCCCTATAATTTTCCACTATGAATATAGTAACATATAAGTAAACTGTTGTTAGTGCATCGAATCTTAATGATCTAAATAAGTCGTATATTCTCTCATTAAAAATGAAACACCCGTCACAAATGAAATTAAAAAACAAACTCCGGTTACATAGTGCGAAAAACCATAGAGTAAATACATGAAAAGAAAAACGATAAATGTAAGTATGAAAAGCCACTTAACGTATTTTTTGATTACATAGGACTGTTGCTTCTGCATATTATCTATCCTTTCAGCTTTTAACTTATATCTACAGTACAATCCAAAACACAATGGGTAACGTCACTAAGCTTAAAGACGTGCTGAATAGTGTAGCAACCGAGACAAACTCCGGTTCCGTGTCGAATTGCATGGCATACATCGTTGTATTGGCAGCTGTAGGCATAGCAGCCATGATAATCATAATTTGCTTTGTCACGTCATCAACCGGGAGAAACAACGTTAAAACGTATGCAATAACCGGGGAAATAGCTAGCTTAATAGCAAGGGAGAAAGATAGTTTCTTCTTGGCTAAATTTCGAACGGATATAGTAGCAAGCTGCATTCCCAGCACAATCATAATTGTCGGGATAGCGGCATTAGCAACTAAATCAACTGCTTGATAAACTGGCTTACTAAGTTCTATATGTAAGAGCTGAAACATTACTCCAACAATTGCACCATATATAATTGGCATTCGCTTAACCGCACGCAGTGACTCTTTTATTCCACTTGTCCCTTTCCCTCCTTTAGCAGCATAATATACACCAATTGTACACATCACGAGCTGCTGAATAACCATCAGTATAATAGCCGACTCAAGCCCCGTTGCGCCAAAAAGTAATAATACAACCGGCGTGCCGTAATTTCCATTATTCATAAAAGCAGAAGCTAGAATCATTCCACACGTTTGTGAGTTTGTGTAGCGATTTATCCACGATAAGATAAATACCACGCTAATCAGTAGGAAACAAAGGCCAAACGTATATAAAATAAAATACACATACTCTTGGTTAAACACAGTCGTATAAAAGGTTCGGAACACTAAAACAGGAGACATTAAGTATAAAGCCATTGTGGAAATGGATTTCGTATCAAATCCAATCCGCTTTTGTCCAATAAATCCAAGCGCAAATATTCCAAATATCGGGATTAATACAAATAAAAATTCCATTGTTTGCACCTTCACTATTATGTTTTTATACAGAAGTAGAGGCCTTGTTTATACATAGGCCTCTGCTGTTATTATAGATTTAAAACGATGATACGCTCTTCCGTCATTTCTTCTATTGCGTATTTTGGTCCTTCTTTACCACTACCGCTGTTTTTCACACCACCATACGGCATATGATCCACTCGGTAAGCTGAAGCATCGTTAACAATTAAACCACCAACTTCAATTTCACGAGCAGCTTTCATCGCAAAGCTTAAATCGTTTGTAAATAAGCCTGCTTGAAGACCATATTCTGAATCATTCACTCTAGCAATTACTTCATCAATTTCAGTATATGTCGCAACAGCAACCACAGGGCCAAATATTTCTTGACGGCAAACCTTCATATCATCCTTTACGTTAGTTAAAACCGTTGGTAAATAAAAGGAACCGCTTGCTTTTCCGCCTATTTCAACAGTTGCCCCTTGACTCTTTGCTTCTTGAACCCAAGCGTCGACTCTCTCAACTTCTTTTAAGCGAATCATCGGGCCGATATCAGTTTCTTCGCTCATTGGATTTCCTACAATTAACTTTGCTGTTTTTTCTTTAAGCTTTTCAATAAATGCTGTATAAACGGCTTCATGTACATACACGCGCTGCACAGAAATACACACTTGACCTGCATTATTAAAGCTTTTCTGAGAAATTAGAGAAGCAGCTTGTTCTATATTAGCATCGCTATGAACAACCGTTGCTGAATTGTTTCCTAGTTCCAGCGCCACTTTTCGCAGACCTGCTTTTGAGCGAATGAACTCTCCAACGCGGGGACTACCAGTAAAAGTGAACATATTAACGTCTGGATTATCTAATAGCCATGTACCAATTTGTTCACCATCTCCGGTTACAACTTGTAAGCGGCCTGTAGGTAATCCTGCTTCCTCAAATAAAGCTGCTAACTTTAATGCACAAATAGGGGTTACCTCAGCAGGTTTTAGTACAACAGTATTTCCAGCTGCTAGTGCTGGTCCAATCTTATGACACACCAAATTGAGCGGTACGTTAAACGGTGTAATCGCAGCGATAACGCCAACCGGCACGCGAACCGTAAATGCCATTCGATTTTCAGAGCCAGCTGCGGATTCAACAGGAACTCCATCTCCATGAATACGCTTAGCTTCTTCAGCAGATAGCTGCAGTGTTTGAGCAGCACGTTCTACTTCGCCTCTTGATTCACGAATTGGTTTACCGACCTCCATCGCTAATATTTGTGCAAATTCTTCTTTTCTGGCTACTAACAATTCAGCCACCTTCATTAATACTTCGTATCGCGCATATGGTGAAAATGAGGTTTCAAGTGCTTTCTTTGCTCCCTGAACAGCTTGATTAACGTGATGTTTTTCGGCAACTGCTATTCTTGCAGCTGTTTCTTGCGTATATTTATCAAGAACATCCATTTCTTTTTTAGTCTCAATCCATTCTCCATCTACATATAACCCATATTGCTTTACGCTTGCCGTATTTACCATGTCTCCCACTCCCCAAAATGTTTGTTATCTCGTTAATTCAATATCATAATGGTACTTGTCACTACGAAACTTTGTAGTTGTAAACTCAATAGGCTTATCATCAAAACCAAAGCTCAACCTTGTCATTTCCAAGAGAGATTCTCCCGCTCTAATACCTAATAAATCTGCTTCATAAATGGTAGCATTCATTGCAGATATCTTTTCTTTTGCACGTTTTAATAAAATCCCTTCACTTTCTAAGACTTCATAAAATTTAGCTCTATTTAAATCCTCTTTATTTAAAATTTTTCCGATATGAACCGGCCAACAAGATCTTTCAATCGCAATTGGCACTTCATCAGCAAACCGTACGCGCTCAATGACTAGAATTTCTTCATCATCAGCTATCCCCAACTTTGTTTTTTCATAATAAAGATCTTTTTTAAATTCTGCTCGAATTAACTTTGATTCAGGCGTTAACCCTCTTTCAATTGCTTCTTCTGCAAATCCTTTCAACTTACCTAAGCTTCCCCCTATTAATGGCTGTGTTTTGACAATCGTTCCTTTCCCCTGCTTTTTCTCCAGCAGACCGTCTTGCACAAGCATTGTGATTGCTTGACGTAAGGTTGTACGACTAACTTCAAACTCTTCCATCAATTCTTGTTCAGTTGGAATTAGTGTATTAGGAGGCCATACTTTCTCTTGAATACGCTTTACAAGAATATCTTTAACCTGCAAATATAGCGCAATGTTTTTGGTAGGATCTATAATTGCTTTCACTTTCTTTTATCACCCTTTTCTTATAAACTTTTAACATCCAGTATATAAATTGGTTTGGATGTTTAAAATTCTTCCTAACTCTTTAAGTTCATCTACTACGTCACCGTATACTAATGCAAAATGTGGCTCGTAACCTGCATGCATTAAATCATATAAAGTCTCCGTTACATCCGTAGCTAATTCTACTTCAACTGACGTACCGGTAAAAGGCTGTTCAACGTCAAGCGCCGTTCCTTTCATAATTAATAAACGATAACCGTCTGGTGTATGACTTACTCGGAACATCGTTACTTCTCCAGCTTTTAACCCAAAGTCCATTGCCAAGCCAATCTTTCTGTTAGGATGAACACCAGCTGTAGCTCCAGTATCTGGACGAGCTAACGAATAAGCACCAGCTCCACAGTGCCAAAATACAGCTGAATTTTTCTCTTCATCAATGTGAACTAAGTCTCCCAAATATGGAGCGTTTCCGTTTGCTAATTCTCTTAAGATAAACATGGAAATTGATCCATGAATATCAGATTCGCATGATGTTACCATTCCATCCTCTGTGAACTGAGACAGAGTTGAGCACGGTGCTGCTCCTAGATCATTGAAAAAATCTGGCCAACATCGCATAGCAAGTGATGTAAAACCTTCCTTCTCAATCTCTCGTTTTATATAAGTAGAAAATTGAGCAAACTTTTGCACGGTTTCATCATCGCGCTGCAGCCCTATTACTTGTTGTTCAGCACGATCTACTTCTCCAACCCATTCTGACTTTGGAATATGAATACATTCTTTAAATGCTTTTTGCAAATCTACTTTTTTTAAGGTAACACCAAATGCTTGATGCAGTTCATCTTCATCGGCTTGAGAGAAGAAGAATCCAGGTGGATAATCTCCGACTACTCCAACCTTCATATCTTTTAATGATTGAATGACACGCATTACGCTAAGCTGTTTAGTTAACTTGCGCTGCAGCTGTTCTTCATCAGGGTTTCCAAATACAAATGAGAATGGATGGTTATGATTTCTAAGTACGTTACTTGTACTATTGCCACCTGTTAACGAGTTTAGTCGCAAGCGACCGCCAACACTTGGTTCTCGAACAGACCATACCACAACAGGATTTGTAAAATATTCAAGCGTTTTCACCATAAACTCTCCATCGGCAAACGTTACGCTTTGATATAGTAAAGTATCAATTGACTCATGACGAATTGATTGTAGAAAGTCTTCTAACTCTTCTACAGATGTAAGAATTTCATTTGGTGCTATAACTTTGGCACAAGATGCTTGCAGCCAATTTTCACTTTGCTTGCGATATTGTTCTGCCACTTCAATATCAAATGTTTTTCTCCCGATTGGCAAATATAAAACAGATGTATTTAACATAAACTTTTCCCCTTTATTCCTTGTTTCTCTCATTCATCATAATGATTATATCATACATCACTACCTTTTAGTGATCTTTTTTAACTAAACAGAAAAAACTGCTGAAGAAACCGGCAGTTTTTTCTGTTTTTTTTACAGAGTAGAAATTTTTTCAAATAAAGCTTTCCATTCTGAACTTTTACGATAAAAAACTGGTGGATAACCGATAGGTGCTTCAACTGAAACTTCTCCACCTTGATACTCCTTACCACTCCACAGATGAACCCAGTCATCCTCTGGTAGATACACATCCCATTTTGTCTGTAACTCTTGGTGTACAGGTGCTACTAATAGATCCTGACCATACAAATATTGATACTGAATATCATAAGCTTTCTGATCTTGTTCATAATGCATAAACAGTGGGCGCTGTACAGGTATACCGCGATCAGCATTTTCTTTTACAAGTGTCTTTGTATACGGTGCCAATGTTGTATATACAGTCGTCATTTTTGCTAAGTGTTCTAACGTTTCATCATCTCCGTCGAATTGGAAGCAATCATCGGGACGATTTCCTTCATGAGTTCGCATAAAAGGTGTAAACGCTGCCATCTCAGTCCATCTTAACAGCAGTTCCTTTGAACGCTTATTTCCATGAAGACTTGTATAACCACCAATGTCACTATGGTGTAATCCACATCCTGTCATACCAGATGACAGTGCTGCTGGTATCACAGAAGCTAATCCGTCGTCCAGAGACCAGTCAACACTTTGATCTCCTCCCCACAGGAGCGTACAATATTTTTGAATACCCGTATAGCCAGCTCGCATAAAATAAACGACTTCTCCAAGTTTACCTGCTTCAGAAACGGCTTCATAATTTGTTTTTGCCCAAAGTGTTGGCCACGCGTTGTGCATTTTTTTCGCATCTTCCTTATTTTTAAGCACTACATCTGTTGGCAAATACTCTCCGAAATCAGCCATCCAACCATCTAACCCAAACTCAATCATATTTGTTTGAATAACCTTTTTATACCACTCAGTCGCTTCTTCATTGGTGAAATCAACGACACCACAGTAAAACTCTCCAAAGTCTACTAAGTACGTTTCACCAGCTTCGTTTAATGCTAAATACCCTTTCTCATTTGCCTCCTTATATAACTGTCCCTCAACCGCTACGTAAGGATTAATATAGCCTAAAAAGCGTATGCCTTTTTGTTTCCATTCTACTATTTTTTGATCTAGTTTCGGATATTCATCTTGATTCCATTCCCAGTTCCACATTAGTCGCTTACCAAAAGACGTAATGCGTTTACCTTGCCAGTCCTGACACCATACCCCAGCAACTTTAACACCTTTCTCTAACGCTTTGTTTAGCTTTTCTTCAACAACTTCCGTTCCACCTTGAATGCCTAAAGTTACGCCATTATACACCCAATCAGGAAGCTCAGGCTGACGACCGAAAACTGCCGTCATCTTTTCAACTAGCTCCAAATATGTATCTGCCGTCTCAAATAATACGTATTGAGGAATTTCCCATATCTGAAGCTCATGAAAATTCGGATTACGAAAATCAAAATCTGCGTACGCAGTTGTTTCTACATGGCAATAGTACTTTTTCGTAGAAACGAATGTAGGTTGAGGGTAATTAGTATTGTAATAATCCCCTCCGGCTTTATCTTTAACATCAGCTTGCCACGTCGTATACGTTTTTTTATTGCGCCCTACACCAGGTTCAGAAGTCCAAAGTGGAAAGTTTTTACCTCTCATATTAAAATGTGAAAGCTGCTCTCCGCACCCGTATACTTTTTCTAATTTATCAGCTGCAACTCGAAGCCAAAAACGATTGATCGATTCGTCTAGTTGCGTATACTCTAACTTTAAACGCCCTTCTTCTTCTGTGATACCAACAAGAAGAATCGGATCTTCACCTTTAAATGTAGAGAATTGAATTGTATAACCACTATCAGTTGGAGTAATTGCAGCGCACTTTAAGCCCATGCGTTCAACCAGGTAGTCTTGTATATTGAAATTGCCTCGATACATTTCAATGTTTTCTTCCCCAACTCCAACAAATATACTAGGTTTTTCAACTGTGTGTTTTATAAAAAGTTGATTGTTAAAAAACAGCTCAAATCCGTTATCAATTTCCTTTAAATAAATCCCTGTCATTGTTGTCTTTAACATATAGCCGTTCTCCTTTACCTTACATTTTTATTAAGCGGGAAACTGCTTATTATCTGTCTTAACAGTTGTATTTTTTTCTACATATTGTCCATACTTTTTATTCCATCTCGTCAAAGAGACATAGCCCAAAATAGCGGTAACCACAAACAATCCTAAAAGTGCTGGCCAGAAATACGGAGAAACCACGCCACCTGCATAGGCTAAGCCGATTGGTGAAAAGACAATGTAAAATGCAAACATTAAACCAAGTAATACGATTGAGACAAGCAGTGAATATTTCCACGGCTTCATATCTACTTTTGGTCTAGGAATGAAGTTCCATGCTTCTTTTCTTGGTGAAATCTTTCCAATAATCAACATCATCGCTACTTCGGTAAAGAAAAGAATAGCGTAAACATGAATAAAGTTAATATCTACTTTAAATCCAAATAAATGATTGGTTCCCCATAAAAGCATGTAGTATGTAACAACATGAAAACCAATCGCGACTTTTGCAGCAACTGCTGGCACACGCTTTGCAAAGATACCGACTAATACAATGGCAATCACAGGAATATTAAAGAATCCTGTAAAGCGACGAATTAACTCCCATAGTCCATCCGGAGCAAACATGAGAAGCGGGGAAATAAAGAAACTAACAAGCGCTAGCACGGCCCCGAACCATTTACTTAAACTAAGTAACTTTTGATCCGTTACGTTTGGACGAAGCGGTTTATACACGTCTAAAGCAAACATCGTAGCTGCTGAGTTAATAAGAGCATTAAAAGTACTAAATACTGCTCCCAGCAGCACCACTAAAAAGAATCCCTGTAAATACCAAGGTAAAATATTAGATACTAAAGTAGGAAAAGCCAAGTCTACAGGATTCATGTCCCCTCCATATAAGTGGAAGGCAATAATTCCTGGAATCATCATAAAGACTGGAACTAACAGTTTAAAGAACCCTGTATATAATACTCCTTTTTGTCCCTCAGCTAGATTAGCCGCTCCAAGGGTACGCTGAATTGCATACTGATTGGTTCCCCAATAAAATAGGTTTGCCCAAATCATTCCTGTAAAAA
The DNA here is from genome assembly GCA_024134725.1 of Bacillus sp. 1780r2a1. Lineage (NCBI taxonomy): Bacteria > Bacillati > Bacillota > Bacilli > Caryophanales > Bacillaceae > Bacillus > Bacillus sp. 1780r2a1. The sequence goes on from CP099863.1 coordinate 2,759,923, forward strand.
TTGTTAAAAAAGGCACAGAATCTGTACTAGATCCAACTGCATTCATCTTTTCTGGATGTACAGTTGTAATGGTCTTAAGCCCCGCACCGATACTTCCATCGCCCAATTGAAACAATCCGATTAAAGGAATAATGGAACAAACGATGATTAAACCGATTCCAATAAACGTATCGGAAACCGCAATGGCTTTCATTCCTCCGAAAATAGCAAAGAATGCGCCAATGATCCCAATAGTCCAAACCATCAACCAAACGGATTGGATATAAGAAATTCCTAGTAAACTCGGAATATCAAACAGTTTCATCAGAGCTAATGCACCTGAATATAAAGTAGAAGGAATCGTAACAAGGACGTACCCTAACATAAATAGTAAAACAGCTAAACGCCTTACGCCTTCATCATAACGATCTCTCAAAAACTGTGGTAGTGTTGTAAATGCTCCGCCTAAATAGCGAGGTAGTAAGATAAGCGTCATAATAACAATTGCAATAACCGCTGTTACTTCCCAAGCCATATTTGTCATGTTCGCTGCATACGATTGACCATTTAACCCAATCATTTGCTCTGCAGATAAGTTCGTTAAAATTAAAGCTCCAGCAATAAATCCACCGGACAAGCCACGCCCTGCTAAAAAGTATCCTTCCGTTGTGGTGTTTGTACCCTTTGTCTTTTTATACGTCCACCAACCGAGTAGTGCCATAAACACTAAACAGGACAGAAGTGTAAATAATGGACTTTGATTTTGCACGTTTTATTCCCCCTACACCAATATTTGCTTTAATATTCAGTAATTAACTTGTATATTATCACCTTTTATTCCAGGGTGTGCACCTTTATCAATGAGTATTTTACGATTTGGATGAGCTAAAAGCCATTTATTCTTCATAAAAAGCAACTGATCACTTTTACTATCCACTCCACCAGCTAAAGGTTCGTTCGTTCCTTTTGGCAAAATAACAATCGTTTTAAACCCTTCATCTGTTACTTTACATGGAGCAAAATGAAGCGTTGTACCATATAGCTCTACAGCGGTCCCTTCCGGAATAAAGAAAGCGTCTACATTTTTAGAGTCATATAACCCTTCTGAAATATCTTGCACCTTCCCTAGCAACAAAACCATATCGGTTACAGCAAAATTAATTTCATTACCTTGATGATACTCCAGCCCGTTTAAAGAAGTATTTAAACCATTACAGTAACCAATTTGGATAGGCATCTGACCATATGAATTTGCTTCAATCTGCTTCTTTAATGATTTTTCTTCCATTATACTGTCTGAAGCTACGTATATATTTCCCTCGCTAGGAATTTGTATCTCTTCCATATAAGCCTTTATTTCATCAAAATTATAGTCTGTGATAACCTTCCCATAATTCTTAAATTGTTTTTCTTTTACATGATAAAAAGATAGGTGTGAATTCAGGCTTTTTAACTGCTCAAACTTAGACATCAACAATCGCTTCCTTTGTTGTAAAATGCTTATCTAAAAAGCTCCTCTAAGGATTATTGATAATGCTACTAAGAGGAGCTTTCTATTTATCTAGTATATTACTTTAAAACCGTTTGTTCGGTAATTGTATTATCCCATGCTTTTCTAAATTTATCTAACCCATAATCTGTAAATGGATGATAGAAGCTTTCTTTATACACATCAAACCCACATGTCACAATATGAGCACCTGCTTTTGCCGCATCTGCAATTTGCTTACCGTTTCGTAACGCTGCTACGATAACTTCTGTTTCGTAATTATAGTTTTGATAGATTTTAATAATATCTTGAATGTAAGCTGTCGCATCGTCTCCACTATTTTCTTTCCAGCCTACAAAAGGAGAAACGAATTTGGCACCAACTCTAGCCGGTTGCAATGCCTGAGATGGAGAAAAGACAAGCGTAACGTTAGTTGATATTCCGTCTTTTTCAAGTTCTTTTGCCGCAATCAATCCAGGCTCTGTGCATGGAATTTTAATAATAAAGTTTGGTGAAAGTTGAGCAATTTTTCTACCTTCATGAACCATCTCTTTCGCATCATCTAGATGTGGATTGATCTCTGCTGAAATTGGAAAATTTGCAACGCCTTCAAACTCTTTTGCTAGCTCATCTAACACTGTTAAAAATGGTTTACCGCTATTCATTATGTGCCGTGGATTAGTTGTCACTCCATCAATTGCCCAATTCTCATAAGCATATGTAATTTCATTTAAGATTGCACTGTCTAAAAAATATTTCATTTTTTCCATCCCCTTGTTTATTATAATTATTTACTAAACATCATAACATAGGTATCTTTTTCTAAAAGTAATTACCTTTGTTTATAATAATATGAAAACGCATCCAAAATTTCAAGTCTTTTTTTGAAATTTTTTTATACAAAAAGCACATGAAGAAATTCATGCGCTTTTTAATCTATATATTGATGTTTTTATTTTCATTCATTTCATTACAAAAATAAACCGTACAACCAATATTATCTTTATGATCTTTTACCAGCGTATCTTTAGAAAATGAGCGAATCGAACGATAAATAAGCCAATCTCCAGCACCACCCCCAACTAATAATGTTGAGATTGCTACAAGCATGCCGTTGCCAACTACCAATCCGATAATGAGCGGAACAAATCCTGTAAGAAGTACAGGTAACAACAGTGCCATGCGAAAAGCACGCATAGGAATGGCAACTTTACAGTGTGCGTAACAAATCATATATTTCCAAATAAAACCAAACTTTAAATCTGATAACTTTACCTTTCCAAACCACAAAAAACCAATTCCATGAAGCAATTCATGAAGAAGAATCAATAAAAGATAAAAACCAATAAACTTAAAAAAGAACATTAAAGTAATGGTAAATTCTAATCCCCAAAGCCATGTGTAAACAATCGTACTAAGCAATACAACCCCCAATGTGTAATAAGATGCTTTTCTATTAACATCTTTGGGATCTAAAAAAATGGAAACTTCTTGCTCCAAGGAAAATCTTCCCCCTTTCCATTTAACAACAATAAAAACGTATATAAGAACTTATTTTCAGCATAATGAACCCTTTGTGAAAGACTGCATATGATATAGCAAGTCCATATTAAGGAGGTGCCTCTAATCGAAAGCTGGTTAAATGTTATCGCCAATGTGGGTTTTCCAATTGCGGTCGCCTTTTATTTGCTCATTCGCTTTGAGAAAAAAATTGATGACTTGACCAAAACTATCAACCATATTGCAACTATCATCGAGGAGAAAAAAAAAGACGCGCAGTAAAAACGTACAAGCTTATATTTTCAAACATTCAGCAAAAAAGACAACAATGCCAACTAGATTATGCTATTAGCTGGCACTTTTTTTAGTTTCCTTGTAAAGTAGATTGCATAGCTCCCACTCCTGGAAGTGAAGATAAGATGACTTGGTCCCCTTGATAACTTAACACATCCAGATCGCTATCTAACCACAAGGGAGCATCTAAATCAAAGTACTGAACATTTGGATGTGCTGCTGCAAAGTGTGCTGCCGCTCCTACAGAAAAACAAGGTTCCATCATGCTACCAATCATACAACTCACACCGTTTGCTTCTGCAATACTCGCAATTTTCCATGCTTCGTTTATTCCACCGCACTTCATAAGCTTAATATTTAATAAATCTACATAGCGCCCTGCGACAAGCTTTAACGCGTCCTTTACCGAAAACAAGCTTTCATCTGCCATAATAAGTGTAGAAACCTGATTAGTTACAAACTTTAGGCCATCTAAATCATAGGAAGGAACTGGCTGTTCAATAAACTCAATGTTAAAGTTTCTATTTTCCATCTCATGAATAATCTGCACTGCTTGTTTCGCACGCCAACCTTGATTTGCATCTAAACGAAGCTTTATGTATGAAGGAATAGCTTCGTGAATTTTCTGTATGCGTTCAATATCTAACTCTGGATTCGCCCCAACCTTTATTTTAAGCACTTGAAAGCCGTCAGCTACGGCTAATTTAGCAGCTTTCGTCATCTTCTCTGGAGTGTCCACACCAATGGTCATACAGGTAGAAAGTGTTTTTTTACCCCCTAAGTAAGTATGAAGCGGAACTTCTATCAATCTACTATATGCGTCGTGAAGAGCGATATCAGCAGCAGCTTTAGCACTAGTATTTCCTATACAGCAAGACTGTACGCTTTGAAGTAACAGTTGAAATTCTTTAACATCTCTTCCAATTATCGCAGCTTTAATAGGCCCTTTAAGAGCTGCTAAAATGCTCTCTAACGAATCACCTGTAATCACATACGTTGGAGCAGCCGCTCCTCTACCTGTTATTCCATTTTCTAACGTAATAATCACTTCAACGCTTTCAATTTCTGTGGCTGTTCGGAGCGCTGTTTTAAATGGTACTTTTAACGGAATAGTTTCATGCTTTACTTCAAGGTTTTTAATAATCATTTGGCACACTCCCACTTTTTAATCCAAAATTATTACTTGTGTTTGCGTTTTTCCCACATACTTATAGGTAAGAGCCACTCGTTCAATTGGTTTGCTATGAGTAATTTTTAACATATATCTTTTACTGGAAGGCTCTATCTTCTTATGCACCTCTTGTAGCGTTAGCTGTTGATCAATCTGATCTGATAAGTTGATCACTTCGTTCGCTTTTATTTGCTCAATTTCTAGCCCACTTGGATGTGCTTGATTATTTACTTGTATAGCTATGAGATGAACTGAGCTAATAGAGCTTTCATTATCTAACTCGATTGCCACTGTTTTTTTATTGTGAGGAAAAGTTGTAATGGTTCCTATTTGAAGAGATTCACCCTTTCTTATATATATGAACCCTATAACAACTCCTACCATTAGAAAAAAGATTCCGCTCAACATAAGCCACTTTTTCATTTCCCTTTCTCTTCTTCAGCGAATACCATATGAGGTTTTGTTTCTTTGTAATAGCGAAGTCTGTCTTCTAACGTGCCCGTATGTACTTCAAACTTATGCCCGTCTGGGTCCGTGAAATAAATTGACTCTCTATCACGCTCATCTCTTGTTCTTCCTTTTAAAATTGGTACATGATAAGCCGCTAGTTTTGCCTCAAAACATTTTAAATCTCCAGCTTTAATTGAAAACGCAAAATGGGTATAGGAATCGTGAATTTCATTTCTTTGAATATGTTTCTCTTCATTTAACGCTATCCATAAACCATTTAAATCCAAATAAGCTGTGGTTGTGCCAGTAACAAGAAGGTTGGCACCTAGAACCTGCTTATAAAAACCGATTGACTGAGCTAAATTAGATACTGAAAAGCAGCAGTGATTTATTCCTTGAATCATGTTGTCCTCCACCTTTTGTCTAGATAGTAGAAGCACTAACTATATACATATACTACCATATCATTTTCATTTTTATCTTATTATTTTAAATTTTCTTCCTATTTTTGTATACTAAATAGGTAATTTATACAAAGGGTGGTGTCTCATGTTTTTTAGTAAAGAGAGAGAAAAGGAAGTCATTAATTGGCTAGAAGCACATTCATATCGTCTAGCTGAGCCTATAGATTGTGCTTCTCAAGACTTTTCATTTTTAAAGTCAGTTATTCAAGATAAACGAATTGTCTGGCTTGGTGAAAATGGGCACTTCATTCGTGAACACACCATGTTAAAAGAAAAGATAATTTCATTCTTGCATAAAGAGATGGGTTTTAACGTATTGGCATTCGAAAGCGGCCTTGCTGAGGCATACGGAGCAAATGAATTGAAAGAAGCGTCAACACCAGGAGCTTTCATGAAAAATAGTATTTATTCTTTGTGGGCAACAGAAGATACCGAGCCCCTTTTTCATCTATTAAAAAGACAAGATTTTCGTTTAGCTGGAATTGATATAAACCCTTCTTCAACCCCTGACACCTTTTTAAGATTTGTAGCAAAATTACAGCCATTCGTTACAGAAGAACAGCTACAAGCATTTGAATTTATTGAACGAGGTGCATATGAGTGGTACTACAAAATTGGTCAATATACAGCGGCACGAAAAAAAGTACCAAACGATGTGTTGCAGCTCTTTAAACATTTTAAAGAACAAGCAATCACAAAGGTTAACGATCTGATAAAATCAATTCAATTTCACCTTCTTAATGAACGAGAACAAGCTAAAGAAACTTATCTATACGTCATGCAGCGTTCGTTAGCTAACCGCTTATATTTTCTGAATCACCTGACAGAAGATCATCGCACTTATAAAAAAGTGCGTGAACAACGACTTTGTGAAAATGTTGAATGGTTGTGCAATGAACTTTATCCAAATGAAAAAATCATCATTTGGGCTCATAACATGCATATTTTTAAAAATTTCCGTTCGTTCTTTTCAAAGTTTGAACCAATGGGCTCTAAGATATCAAAAACCCTTCAGAATGACTCTTACTATATGGGTCTGTTTATGTATGAAGGCGAAACTATAACAGATACGGGTCAAGCTTATAAACTAAGCAAGCCACCTAAAAAAAGTTTGGAAGACTACCTCTCTAAGGTGAATTCACCTACTACGTTTGTAGATTTTTCTCAACTACAAAAGCAACGGGAAAACGAATGGATATTCAAAAAAACAATTTTCTTAGATAGCGGAACCATGCAAACATTAATTACGCCCCGCGAACAAATGGATGGAGCTCTTTTTGTGCAAAAAGTTTCACCTCCTCCATTCAAAAAAGAAGGTGAGAAATAACAGAACAAATGTTCAAAAAAGAAAAAATTTCTTTACGTTGTCTAAACTCGTTCCCAACATTGTTTTCACAATTAAAACAACCTGAACGATTAAAAATTCTTTCCTTTTAATCGTTCAGGTTTATCATTAGCTGAATTCCTTATGTTCCCGTCTGTCTTCTAAATCTTCATTTTCTGCAAACGCAGCGCATTTAACACAACGGATACAGAACTGAACGCCATGGCTGCTCCAGCTAACCACGGTGCCAAAAATCCTATTGCAGCAATTGGAATTCCAATAGTATTGTAGCCGAATGCCCAAAAGAGATTTTGTTTAATGTTACGCATTGTTGCTTTACTCATTTGCAAAGCATGAACGATGCTTGTAAGGTCACCTCTCATAAGCGTTAAGTCTGCTGCTTCAATCGCAACGTCCGTACCGGTTCCAATCGCCATTCCAACGTCAGCCACTGCTAGAGCCGGTGCATCATTTAAGCCGTCACCAACCATTGCCACTTTTGACCCTTGAGCCTGCAGCTTTTGAATTTCGGCTGCTTTTTCTTCTGGTAATACTTCAGCAAGCACATGATGAATTCCCACTTCATTAGCAATAGCATTTGCTGTTTGCTTATTATCACCTGTAATCATCACAACGTGAAGTCCCATTTCTTTTAGGGCCTTAATAGCTTTCGCTGACGTTTCTTTAACCGTATCAGCAACTGCTACAAACCCTGCATATTCACTGTTTAAAGCAATTAGCATAACCGTTTTCCCCTGAGACTCAATTTCTGAAATGAGTGATTCAACACCCGCAACTTCAATACCAGAATCAGACATAAGCTTTCTCGTACCCACTAAAATTTCCTCATCCTCTATAATCGCTTTTATACCATGTCCAGGTATTGCTTCAAAAGCTGAAATTTTTAGCAAACTAAGATTTTGTTCAGAAGCCTTTTTGACAATGGCGCGTGCTAATGGATGCTCAGACTGACTTTCAGCAGAGGCAACAAGCTGTAAAAGCTTTTCTTGGCTTGCGCCTGTTTCCGTCACAATATCCGTTACTTGTGGCTCACCCTTTGTCACGGTACCAGTTTTGTCTAACACGATCGTATCTACTTCATGAGCTGCTTCTAGATGCTCACCGCCTTTAAATAAAACACCTAGTTCGGCTGCTCGACCTGATCCTGCCATAATTGACGTTGGGGTAGCTAGACCTAATGCACAAGGGCAGGCAATTACAAGTACAGCAATCATTTTTTCAAGCGCTGAAGCAAAGTCACTAGGATCAAGCACCATATACCAAACAAAAAACGTAACGATTGCTATTGCTACAACAATGGGAACAAAAATACCTGAAATACGGTCAGCCACGCGTTGAATAGGGGCTTTAGAACCTTGTGCGCTTTCCACAACTCTTATAATTTGTGCAAGGGCTGTTTCTTTTCCCACTTTTGTTGCTTTTACTTTTAAAAAGCCATTTTTGTTCACTGTGGCTCCCGTCACATCATCACCAATCGATTTTTCAACCGGAATACTTTCTCCTGTTAGCATGGACTCATCAATTGCAGATTGTCCTTCTATTACCTCACCGTCTACTGGAATTTTTTCGCCTGGCTTCACATAAACAACGTCTCCGTGCTTCACTTCTTCAATAGGGATTTCAACCTGTTGATTTTCTCGCTCTACAATTGCCGTTTTTGCTTGTAAACTTAAAAGCGTTCGAATTGCCTCTGAAGAGCGCCCTTTTGCTTTAGCTTCAAATAATTTCCCGAGTAAAATAAGGGTAATTAAGATTGCGCTTGTTTCATAATAAAGTTCAATCATATGAGCATTTGAACCAATGGATTGAATCGATAAATAAACGCTGTAAAAATAAGCAGCGCTCGTTCCTAAAGCCACCAAAACATCCATATTTGCACTTTTATTCCTTAGCGCTTTATAGGCTCCAACATAAAACTGTCCACCGATAAGAAATTGAACTGGCGTAGCAAGGGCCATTTGAAACCATGGATTTAAAAACATCGGCGGTACAGGAATAAAGGCCGTAAAGGAAAAGTGACTAACCATGGCCCAAAGTAGCGGGATACTTAATATTGCTGCAATTAAAAATTTGAGCTCTTGTTGATTGGTTACTTTTTCACGGATATTTTCGTTTTTTTCAGCCTTTAAAGACGCACCGTATCCTAATTTTTCAATTCTATTAATGATGGTAGATAGATCAATTTGTTCTTCATTATATTTTAGAGTTGCCGTTTCTAATGCAAGATTCACGTTTACATGAGCAATTCCCTGCTGCTTTCCTAATACCTTTTCGATTCTGCTTGAACAAGCTGCACAGGTCATCCCGGTTATGTCTAGTTCTTCTGTTTCATAAATGACATCATATCCTAGATTCTGCACTTTTTCTTCAAAAACGCGTGACTGAACTACTTCAGGTGTATAGCGAATTGTTGCTTTTTCTAATGCAAGGTTAATAGCTGCATCTTCAACTCCATCTATTTTCTTTAAACTTTTTTCAATTCGGCTTGCACAGGCTGAGCACGTCATACCCTCTATACGTAACGTAATGTCTTTTTGGCTTTTCATAGAACCCCTCCTCATATACCCTATATAGGTATATTACTTTTTAAAAGAGAACGTGCGAAGTTATTCGCACGCGATTTTACGCTACGTCATAGCCTTGATCATCAATTGATTCTTTAATCGTTTCAAGGCTGACTTTACTTTCATCATATTCAACTTCAACCGTTGCTGATTCTAAATTAACCTTTACACTTTTTACACCGCTTAATTCTGATACTGCACCTTCAACTGCTTTTACACAATGTCCACAAGACATACCTTGTACTGATAATACTGTTTGTTCCATCTTTTCCAGCTCCTTTTTTATTTCATTAATCTTTTAATTGTTGTTAATAACTCATCTACTACTTCCTCGTCGCCCTCTTGTACTCTTTCTACAACACAGTGCTTTAAATGACCTTCTAATAAAATTTTACTGACACTATTTAAAGCTGACTGAACAGCCGATATTTGCGTAATGACATCATCACAGTACGTATCCTTATCAATTAACCCTTTAATTCCCCGAATTTGTCCTTCAATTCGATTAAGGCGACTCGTTAAGTTTTTCTTTACTTCTGGAGAATGATGACTTCGCCTTGCATTACCTGCATGGCAATCTACTTTTACTTCCGACCCACGGTTTTCTTCCATCCAAAAACCACCTTTCATAATTGAAATTATAATGTACCCCCCCACCCTATGTAAAGTATTATGTACAATAAAAAGCTTCTCCACTACAGGAGAAGCTCTTATACATTAAGTTATTTTTTTAGTTTATCCCAAGTACTTTCAAATGATTTAAACAATTCTTCTTCCGTTACTTGACCACCAACATACTCTTGAAGTGAAGCACCAAATTCTTCTTTCACACCATCCGGGAACTTCATAAACTGCCAAGGCATTGTTTGTCCTTCTTCAGAGTACTTTAAGATTTCCGCACCTAATGGACCGATATCTTTTGCGTCCGCTTCAATTGTCTTAAATGCAGGAACATACTTAAACTCTTCTACAAGTGCACGCTTGCCTTCTTCCGATGTTACCATCCAGTTTAAGAAATCTTTTGCTGCTTCTTTATCTGCTTCTGGTGCACCGTTATGAACAACCCAGCTGCTTGGTACATCGACTGAGATTTTCCCTTTCACATTTCCACCGTCACCAAGAGGCATTGGCATAACACCTAAATCTAAGTCTGGATTAATTTTATCAAGCATTGGCTGAATCCAGTTTCCTTGTTGAATAATAGCTGCTTCACCCGTTGCAAAGTTTGTTACTTGCGTATTGTAATCCGTTGTCAACGAGTTTTTATTTCCATACTTAATTGTTAAATCTAATAGCTTAATATAGTCTTTAAACTGCTGGTTACCTGAAATTTTTCCAGTACCTTCGTTTAAGCTCTTGATAAAAGCATCAGGGTCTTCTTGAGCAGAGAATGGAATGTTTAAACCATGATTTCCTAATACCCACCATTCACCATATCCAATTGAAAACGGCGTGATTCCCGCTGCTTTTAACTTCTTAGCTGCTGCTTCTAGTTCATCTAACGTCTGTGGTACTTCTTTAATGCCCGCTTTTTTAAAAAGCTCTTTGTTATACGTAAAGCCGTATCCTTCTAAGTTCATCGGCTGACCATATACCTTGCCGTCAATCGTCATTGGATCTAACGTATTATCAAATGCATCTTTCACCCAAGGCTCATCAGATAAATCTTCAAGCTTGTCTTTCCAGGTAACGGCTTCTTGATAGCCACCGTTTGAGAAGATATCAGGCTCATTTCCAGAAGCAAACTTCGCTTTTAGTGCTGCTGCACCGTCTGCACCGCCTCCAACTGTTTCAATGTTGAATGTTACGTTTGGATTTTCTTTTGTATATTGATCCGTTAATGCTTTTAGCTGATCTGCAATCTCAACTTTTCCTTGGAAAATATCAACAACAACTTGATCACCTTTTGCGCCACCGCTTGCATTATCTCCAGACGAACTATCGCTAGAGCACGCTGCTGTAAATAAAAGAGATGCTGATAGTACACCTGCTGCTAAGGGAAGTTTTTTTAGTTTCATGTTTGGTTCCTCCTATGTTTGGAACCTATGCTCATTAATTATGAGCATAGGTTCCAAGTTTATTATTTAATAGACCCACTTGTAATTCCTTTGATAATATGTTTTTGCATCGAAAAGAAAAAGATTAATAATGGAATGATGCTTAACATTAATGCTGCTAGTGCTAAATCCCACTGCTTTGTGTATTGTCCAAAGAAGAAAAACGTTGCTAGTGGAATTGTACGTAATGATGGATCTTGCAGAACAAGTAATGGTAATAAGAAATCGTTCCAAATCCATAAGCTGTTTAAGATAATAATCGTTACCGTAATTGGCTTTAATAAAGGGAATACAATTCTCCAAAATACACCAAACGTGGAGCACCCATCAATAATTGCTGCTTCTTCTAATTCCACTGGTATCCCTTTAATGAACCCGTGATATAAGAAGATTGCTAACCCAGAACCAAATCCTAGATACATCACAACTAGTCCCCAAATGCTGTTCATTAATCCAAATGAACTTGCCGCTTTTACTAAAGGAATCATAATTGATTGGAAAGGAATAACCATGGCTGCTACGAAGAGCAAAAAGATAAAATTACTGAACTTTGATTTTGTACGTACAAGCATATATGCTCCCATTGAACAAAAGATCACAATAACTAGGTTGCTTGCTACTGTAATAATTAGTGAATTCTTGAAAACTCGTAAGTAATCCATTCTTTCAAAAGCTGTTACGTAGTTTTGCCATTGAAAAGCCGATGGTAAAGCTGATGTATTGGTTAAAATTTCTGCAAACGGCTTTAATGAGTTAGCAATAACATAGTAAAACGGAGCAAGGAAGATTAAACCTAAGACAATTGCTAAGATTTCAATAATAAACGTCTTTCCTGTATACTTGTTGCCCATTAAGATTCAACCTCCTTCTTCTTCGTATACATAACTTGAAGCGTTGTAATACCTGCTACGATTAAGAAGAAAATCAGTGCTTTTGCTTCTCCAATACCATAACGGTTATTAACGAAAGCCTCTGTATAAATGTTAAGCGCTAACATTTCTGTTGATTTAAACGGACCACCGTTTGTTAATGATAAGTTTACATCAAATATTTTAAATGAGGACGAAATAGTTAAGAATAAACAAATTGTGACGGCTGGTGCTACCATTGGTAGTGTAATATGGCGAAGTGTTTGCCAACGGTTTGCCCCGTCAATTCTTGCTGCTTCAAGAAGCTCTTGCGGAACGTTTTGCAAAGCTGCTACGTAGATAATCATGATATACCCTGCGCCTTGCCATACGCTGACAATAACAATTCCCCAAAATGCAGTATTAGCATCTCCTAACCAAGGAAGCTCAAAAAGTGACCAACCCGTTAATTGACCGATAGACGAAAAACCTCGAATAAAAATGAATTGCCATACAAATCCCAGTAATAGTCCGCCAATTAAGTTAGGCAAGAAGAAAACTGTTCTTAAAATATTTCTTGTCTTAAGCATCTGTGTGACCAGTAAAGCTAGGCTAAATCCGACCACATTTGTTAATAAAATAGCGACAACGGTGTACTTCGCGGTTAGAATGAAGGAAGCATGAAATTGCTTATCTTCAAAAAGTAAGTATTTAAAGTTATCTAACCCTACCCACTCAATATTTCCTGTTACACCATTCCAATTTGTAAAGGCGTAATAAACACCAGATAAAAATGGATATAAAACAATCATACTAAATGCTAAAAAGACGGGCCCTACAAACAAGGTAAATATTCCTGCTTTTTTCCACTTTTTACGATTATTTGTGCGAATTGACGACTGCGTTTGTTTTGTTTTTTGTACTGAAATTACTTCTTTTTCTTGCAATTTGCTTTGGCTCTCCATGTAACCGCACCTCCTATATGCTCTCATTTTAGTGCAGCATGAACCTTTTTGAAACCGATTACATTGACAAAAAGGGTGGAAAATATTGAACTCTTCGCCTAAAAGCAACAAAAATCGATGATTTTACACCCCCGACTTTTTAACTAGCAGCAAAATCCCTTGCTTACTCTTCTACCTTTTGTACCTTGTGAGAGAAATATGAAAAAATTATAATGTAAAAGAATTTATAAAAAAGGATGGTATCAAAATGCCTCTTCGTTATGTTTGTCCACACTGCCAAGGAAGCGGAACGAAATTTGGATTTGCGCTGCTTTCATTTATAAAGTGTAAAGTATGCGGTGGAGATGGCCATGTCATCATGTCAAACATGATGTCTTCTAGTCATGATAAACAAAGTCCAAAAGAACATGCCGACAGTCAAGACCAAGCAAAATAAAAAACGAAACTATTCAATATAAAACAGCCGCCTATTCTTGAAAGAATAGGCGGCTGTTTCAATTCCATTACCATGTTGCTAAATAAGACCCTTTTCCCTTTGCTGGTGTATGATAGTTTTGGTTCTCACCATCTTGCCAAATAATTTCCCCACCTTGATCTTTAATATAAAACTTAAATTCGTACTGACGATCCGCGGCTAAATCAAAATTTCCCTCAAAGATTCCGTCTGACTTTTGCTTTAAGATGTAGTGATAGCTGCTTGTATTCCAACGTCCTAACTCTCCTCGATTACCCGTTACATGAAGGGTTTGTCCTTTTTCTAGCTGTACACCACTTACCTTCAGCGTAACCGGTAAGGGTTCTAGCGCGAGCTTATCTTTTAACATCCTAAGTTCGTTGGTTGGATTGCCGGCTTCGTCAAATAGATACGTCATACGAAGAAGCGTAAACCCATCAAAGTCATAGTTAAATACCATTTCAGACGCGTTATCAAATCCCCACTCATTATTAATAATCGGAAGTGCATTTTCTCCATTCAACGAAAGGTTACGCTCGTTTGCTAATGTAGCAATTTGAGTTACTAACGTTTTTGGAGCACTATAATAAGGAGCTGTTTGTGCATCCTGGTCGCCCATTTCTAAACAGGTAAACGTTAATGCCATATTTGATTTTTTAAATTGATCTAGAAGCTTAGCATAATCATAATAACCTGTGCTGTACTCAGCAGCATGTGGCATTTCAGGATCATTCATCTTCCAATGCACACCGGAAATTTTTGCGCCTACTTCTACGTCAAACGTACGATCAAAATATTTATGAGCTTGCTTTGAAATGGTCTGTAGGTGATCTTCAAGAGCCCCTTGATACCATTTCATGAAATCTTTTCCATATGAAGTGTTGTAAGCTTCTCCTTTTCTAAAGAAAGCATCTCCATCAGCTGGAGGTTCAATTTTATCCCACGTCTTAAATGATGTTCCCCACGCCTTGTTAAGATTTTTAATGTTTTTATATTGATGCTTCATTTCATCTCTAAAATCTTCTTTTGCACCTTCTGTATATGCTTGTAACTGACCACGCTCTGGATAACCCCATCCGTCTGCAAACTGATAAGATGGGTAGCGGAGTTCGCCTGCTGGTCCACCGCTTAAATAAATTTTACTAATAACATCATCATAGTCAGCAAAGTTTTTAGCAAATGAACGGTATAATTCGCCATACTGCTTCTCAATTCCACCCCACCAAGGTGCTAATGCTTCTTTGTTAACAAAGCCACTTTCACTTTTGAATGCCATGTTTTCAATGTCATCTTTTTTCCATAACCAATTAGGTATCGGATAGTTACAATCATCTCCTACGTTACCACCACATTGATGTGTAGATAAAATAGGAACCCATTTCAGCCCTGAATCTTCCACAGCGCTTGCATACTTTTTATAATAAGACCAATCAAATTGATTATCTCCTTTTGCTTCAACAATTCCCCACCAAACATCTGTTGTTAATCCGTATACACCATTTTTCTTCATCTGAACAAGCTGACGTTCGAACTGATCCCAATCTGTGATTTCTCCTAAAGGAGCCATAACATACAGCTTGTAATCCGATTTGACTTCTGCTTGAGCACTCGTATAGCTTGTAAATATAATTGCTATACTCATGATGAATACTAACAGTACTTTCACACTTTTCCCCATCTCTTTTCCCCCTTATTATTGTTAAAAGTATTCATCGTTTTTTTGTGCAACCGTTTGCAATTTTACAAAACATGAATTTCTTTTCTAGAAAATTATAGAAACTCCGTTCGTATTCGTCAATTCACTTTTTTATTTTTTTGAAAAATGAGTCATTTGATCTACCCTTTACCCAGCACCTTTCTTTTTTTCAAGGTGTGTTCATGCTATTCTTAAAGTAGAAAAGTATTTTGAAAGGGTGACGCGCTATGGATAAACCATCGATTAAGTTAATTGCTCTTGATATGGATGGTACACTATTAAATACAAAAGGCGAAATTTCACATGGAAACCGAAAAGCTATAGCAGAAGCAGAAGAAAAAGGAATACATGTTGTTTTAAGTACAGGACGTTCACGCCCAACTAGTATTAAATTTGCCGAGTCATTAAAGCTGTCATCTTATATTATTAATGTAAACGGGAGTGAAATCTGGGACGGTGAAGGCAATTTAATTGAGCGGACGATTTTAGAACCAGATTACATACAAGAGATGTGGGATTTAAAGCAAAAGCATGACTTAACCTTTTGGGCTGTTACAAGCGAAAAGGTATGGAAAGACGATTTTCCAACCGATATTACAAGTCATGAATGGCTAAAGTTCGGGTATGACATCCATGATGATGATACAAGAAAGCTAATTTTGAACACGCTAACTAAAAACAAAAATCTTGAGATTACGAATTCTAGCCCAACAAATCTTGAAATCAACGCTCTTGGAATCAATAAAGCAAAAGCACTAAAAACTGTTTGTGAACGTTTAAATCTATCAATAAACGAAGTAATGGCCATGGGGGATAGCCTAAACGATATCGCCATGATTACAGAAGCTGGAGTAGGCATAGCCATGGGTAATGCGCAAGATGTGGTAAAGAAAGCGGCTGACTGGATAACTGAAACTAATGATCAAGATGGTGTTGCTAAAGCTATTTACCATTGGGCTATAAAGTAAGAGTTATATTTGCAATTCCTCAAAAGAGGCTGAGACATAAGTAGTTTAGTCCCTGCTATACCTGAATGGTTAAGAGTTCTTTGCTTTTAATCGTTCAGGTTTTTTTGATTGTGAAAACAATGCTGGAAACAGAGTGGAATGGAGCGTAGGATACTCGACTCCTGGGGGAAAGAAAGGGAGAACTGAGATCCCGCACCGCAGAAAGCGAATAGGCGCAGTGCAATGAATCGAACGCGTTCTAACAATGTGAAGCGGTAAAAAAAGGAATTGCTGGTCTTTTTTTAATTTGTTTTATTATGCCCTACTTTCTTTTACTTTTTTTACATTATTCATAAGTAACGTTGAATGAGGCATACTAACGAGCATATAAGGTTCAAAGAACAATATGCCTTATATAGGAGGTACTTCCAGCATGCTCAAACATGTTAAAATCTCTGAAAAGCAATTCATCGTGCTACTTAGCCTTTACATAATCGGGAGTGCTATTTTAGTTATCCCATCTATTATTGTTTCAATTGCAAAACAAGATGCTTGGATTACGAGTATTTTAACCCTTGTTATCGCTTTGGGGATATTGCCTTTATACATAGCGCTAGGAAAGCGATATCCAACAATGCTATTTACGGAATTCACCGAAGAAATTCTCGGCAAATGGATTGGCAAAGTATTTTCTATTATCTTTTTAACCTTCCCCGTAATAGCAGGTTCTTTGACGCTTTATAATATTGGTGACTTTATCATTACGCAAGTTATGCCTGAAACCCCCATTGTTCCCATTTACGTATTTGTGTTAAGCGTATCGTTGTTTGGCGTTCGCTTAGGACTTGAGGTTTTAGCACGTTCCGGTGAAATCCTATTCCCATGGGTCATTGCTCTCTTTAGCTTACTCGTACTATTTCTTACTAAACAAATTAACTTTGATCACTTTCAGCCATTCTTTACTATGGGTTTGCGGCCTATTTTCATTTCTACAGTTCACTTTTTGACATTTCCATTTTTGGATACCGTTGTTTTTTTAATGATTTTTCCTTATGTTAAATGGACGAGTAAAAAGCGCACACCTGTTTATATCGGTACACTGATTGGCGGTGTTTTCTTAATTATCATTATTTTTCTTTGTGTTTTAGTTTTAGGAGTAGATCAGACCTCTACTCGCCTTTCTCCTACCTACCTATTGGCTAAAGAAATTAATGTGACAAATTTCATAACCCGCATTGAAGTAATTGTAGCTATCATCTGGTTTATTTCAATTTTTTTCAAGCTTAGCATTTTGCTGTTTGTATTAAATTTAGGAGTAGCTCAGCTTTTTAACCTAACTACTTACCGTTTCTTAACTTTGCCTTTAGGATTATTATTTTTAGCTTCCTCCAATATTTTCGTACCTAATGGTCCTTTTTTGGGAAGTTACACACTTACTACTTCTCCCTTTTATACAGGCACAATTGGCTTTGCTTTACCTTTTCTCCTTTTTGTCATCGATGGAATAAAGAAAAAGCTAGTTGATTCTTAGCTATTTTACTTAACGAACGTTTAATTTTACGCTACACTACCCTATGAAAGCGTTAAATTAAAAAGGATAGGGAGACTAAAAAATGACAACAGAAAAAGAAAAAATGATTGCAGGCGAAATGTACATATCTGGAGATTCTGAATTGATTAAAGATCGCACTCATGCAAGAAAGATAACAAGATTATTTAATCAAGCAGTTGAGACAGATGATACTTACCGTATGAGTTTAATAAAAGAGTTGTTTGGTTCCACTGGAGAAAATATCTATATTGAACCAATCTTCCGCTGTGACTATGGATACAACATTCATGTAGGCGAAAACTTTTATGCAAACTTTGATTGCTTAATTTTAGATATCTGTCCTGTAACTATCGGTGATAACTGTATGCTCGCACCAGGCGTTCATATTTATACAGCTACTCACCCGCTTGATCCTGTTGAACGTAACAGCGGTAGAGAATACGGAAAGCCAGTTGTCATTGGAGATAACGTTTGGATTGGGGGCCGCGCTATCATCAATCCAGGCGTTACTATTGGTGATAATGCAGTCATTGCATCAGGAGCCGTGGTAACGAAAGACGTTCCTCCAAACACAGTCGTTGGTGGAAACCCTGCACGAGTTATTAAAGAAATCACTAGATAATAGGACGAATACACACTAGGACATAAGTCTTTCAGCCGATTAACTATCCGAATTTTTGTGAATTACCTTACAATGATTCGGATAGTTTTTATTTGCTCAGAAAATAAGTTTAAACACTTATGGAATGAATCTTAGTGGAAAACGAGCATGTTCTTATAACCCAAATTGGTTAGAAACATCTTCATTCATCTTTAAGAAGAAATCATTTCTTTATGTCTCAGCCTCTTTTTTGAAATCAGGTAGTTTGTCCAATCCCTTTTTTGTAGCAACGCATATGATATAAGGTGTTACAAAATTAGGAGGATTGGTATTATGCTGACATGGATTGCCTTAACTACAGGTTCACTTGGTGTAATTACACTTTTGTTTTTTGTTATTAAAAAATTGGTACAAGCTTTAAAGGTTAAACAACCAGTATTTGCCCAAAATCAATTTATTGTTAAATTTAATGATGACGTTGATGAAGATACAATTGCTTCAATTCATAAAAAATATAAATGTGAAGCTTCATGTTGTAATGAAACATTAGGCTTTCAAGTGGTTACTACAGCTAAAAATATTAATAAGATGATGAAAATATACTCAGAGCTCGATGAAGTTGAATACGCAGAGCCAAACTACGTTTTTGAAGCTTCCTATATTCCAAACGATTCGTTCTATTCCTTTCAATACGGCCCTCAAAAAGTAAGTGCTCCTTCTGCATGGGATGTTACTCAAAGCAATGCTGGCATTAGAATTGCAATACTTGATACGGGCGTCCAGCCAAATCACCCTGACCTTGCATCAAAATTAGTTCCAGGCTATAACTTTATTGATAATAACACTGACACAAATGACTTTAATGGTCATGGGACTCATGTAGCTGGCATTGCTGCAGCAACAACCAATAATGGGGCTGGCATTGCTGGTATGGCTCCTTTAGCATCAATTCAGCCAGTAAAAGTGCTTTCAAACAGTGGTAGCGGATTACTAAGCCAGGTTGCCGATGGCATTATTTATGCGGTTAACCAAGGAGTACAAGTTATTAATTTGAGTTTAGGATCTCCTCAAGACACCATTACGCTTGAAGGTGCTGTTAACTACGCGGCTAGCCAAGGCGTTGTTGTTATTGGGGCAGCTGGCAATAACGGTAGCAACGCCCTCACTTATCCTGCAGCTTACGCAAACGTCATTGCAGTTGCCTCTACAACTTCCTCTGATCAACGCTCTGTTTTTTCAAACTTTGGAACTTGGGTGCAAGTTGCAGCACCAGGCTCTAGTATTCTATCCACTTACCCTACAAGCACTTACTCTTATTTAAGCGGCACGTCTATGGCAGCTCCACACGTAGCTGGATTAGCAGCATTACTAGCATCTCAAGGACGTAGTGCTTCTCAAATTCGTACAGTCATTCAAAATACTTGTGACCCAATAACAGGTACAGGAACAAACTGGGTTTATGGTAGAATAAATGCAGATAGAGCCGTCCGCTCTCCTCTATAGAATTTAAATGAAAGAACCGGATTTACCAAAGGTACGTCCGGTTTTTTTGCACAAAAAAATATTTTCTTGCTAAAAGTCTTGCATTTTATGACGATATGGTAAAAAATACTTTACGGGTAAAATAATTCTTTGTACCATATATCTTGTGGTTTGTTCTGAAATTTTCAAAGGTTATCTTTGAGAATTCATAAAAATATTATTTACATACACATGACAATTTAGATTGTAAAGGAGTCTTTAATATGGCTAACACTCAGCTACAGCATCGATACGTTCATGGGTTAGATGGACTTCGAGCGCTAGCTGTTTTATTTGTATTTGCATATCATTATGGCTTTAGTTGGGCAAGCGGTGGCTTCTTAGGCGTGTCCATTTTCTTTGTTTTATCTGGATACTTAATTACATCTATTTTATTAAAACAATATGAAGAGCACCAAAAGCTGCTCCTTTCTTCGTTTTTCACAAGCCGAATAAGAAGGCTTTTTCCTGCAGCTTTTTTCATGGTTGTATGCGTAGTTGCTTGGACCGTTTTGTTCAAGCCATCTCTTTTATCTACCTTACAAGGGGATGCCATAGCGGGATTACTCTATGTAAGCAACTGGTGGTTTATTTTTCAAGATGTTTCATATTTTGATAGCTTTCAATCGCCTTCTCCAATAAAGAATTTATGGTCACTGGCAATTGAAGAACAATTTTATATTATATGGCCACTTTTATTACTAATTGGACTACGTTTTATAAAGAAGAAAAAGACTATTCTTATAGTGATAAGCTGTGGAGCAATAGTATCTGCATTATTAATGGGAGCTTTATATAAACCAGGTATGGATCCTAGTCGTGTATATTACGGCACAGATACAAGATCATTCGAATTGCTAATTGGTTGTTGCTTAGCATTCGTGTGGCCACTCTATCGCTTATCTTCTAAAAATGTCCCAAACACAGGAAAGTTTATTTTAAATGTTACGGGCCTTACAAGCTTACTGTTAGTGTTTCTATGCACTTCATTACTAACTGAATTTGCCCCGTCAATGTATCGCGGAGGTATGCTTTTAGTTAGTTTAAATGCTGCTGTCCTCGTCGCAACGATTTCACATCCTAGCAGCATAACTGGCAAACTGTTATCTTTTAAGCCGTTACGGTGGGTTGGTACACGGTCGTATGGCATTTATTTATGGCACTATCCTATCATTATATTAACAACGCCTGCTACTGAATTTGGGCAGTTCAATTATGTACATATCAGCTTACAGGTTATAGCAACATGTCTTATTGCGGAAGTTTCTTATCGAATGATTGAGCAACCTATACGAAAAGGAGGTTTTAAAACCTTCTTTAGGCAAGCACTGCCAACATTTAAATCACCGGCTACCTTTCGTTCTCATCTGAAAGTCGCTGTACCTATCGTATTTGCTATGGCCTTCTTATTATTTGTGCTTGGTGTTACCGGGATTTTAGAACCTAAAAAAACAGAAAGCAAACAACCTGCAGCTATTCATATTAAAACTGCAGCAAATCCAGTATCCAAAGATCATCATCTGAAACAAAAAGAATTACCAACAAATGAACCTCACTATACTCAAGTTCTCTCAATTGGTGATTCAGTTATGCTAAACTTAGCCGATCCACTGCAAGAAACTTATCCTAATATTGTAATTGATGGCAAAGTTGGTCGACAGCTGTCAGAAGCTTTAAACGTCGCAAAGAAGTATACTCAATATAATGAACCTTCTAGTGCAGTGATTATTCAACTTGGTACAAATGGTTACTTTACAGAAGAACAGCTAGATGAACTACTTAAACAGTTCGCAAAAGCAGATGTATACCTGGTCAACACACGGGTGCCACGACAATGGGAAACAGAAGTAAATGAGAAATTAGAAAATGCAGCAAAAGAATATAAAAACGTGGTGCTTGTTGATTGGCATACTTTAGGAACCAAACATCCAGAATATTTTACAAAAGATGGCGTTCATCTGCTTCCAGAAGGTGCCCAGCAATTAACAAAGCTCATCTATAAAGCTATGCTAAAAAGTCCACATCTCTCATAAAGCTATAATTCAAACCACGAAAAAAGAGGTGCTAAATGCACCTCTTTTTGTTTCAATTATAAGCTTGCTTCTACTTAGAAAAAGATTGAGTCTTCTCAATGGTTTCTTCTACAGGTTGCTTCTGCATTTTACTTTGCTTCATTTTACCTGCACCAATTACAGCAGCAATGACTAGTACTTCAAAACCATACTTAACAAAACCATTTTCAAAATACGGTTGTAAGAACGGCTCACCAACAATCATTTTAGAAGCAGTCCAAGCTAGTACTGCCGCTCCAATTGTAATAATAATTGGAAATCTTTCTACCCATTTTAAAATTAACGTACTTCCCCACATCACAATAGGAACTGAAATTAACAACCCAAGTACTACTAGTAAAAAGCTTCCATGAGCTGCACCCGCAACTGCCAATACGTTATCCAGTCCCATTAACGCATCTGCAATAATAATTGTACGAATTGCAGCCCACATGCTATCTCCAGCCTTTACATCATGGTCTTGATCTTCAACCAAAAGCTTGTACGCAATAATAGTTAACAAGATTCCTCCAACCAAAAGCAAACCGGGAATTTCTAGTAACCAAACAACTGCTAATGTTGCAAGCATACGAATGACGATTGCTCCAATTGTTCCCCAAATGATTACTTTTTTCTGCTGATGTTTAGGCAGTTTTCTCGCTGCTAAACCAATTACAATTGCGTTGTCGCCAGCTAAAACTAAATCAATAATAATAATAGCAAGAAGCGCTGACAAAAACTCTGCACTTAAAATGTCCATTCTCTTTCTCCTTTATCTATCATTTCTTTAACGTTTTCTATTATAAAGGATAGAAGCGTAAATAAGTTGAAAAATTTTCAGATAAATGAAAGACAATTCTATTATCCTACTTTTATAAAAAAAAGAATGCTCATCTACAAATGAGCACTCTACAGCTTACTGTTTAATTGTTGCTTTCATCTTGCGTGGCCAGATAAAGTAACTCATTGTAATACAAAAATCGATGGCTAACACAAGAGTCCATATTTGGAGTATACCACTTAAAGCCTCAGTTTGCTGTGCGTTATTCAAAAGGTTAATGATTACAACTAAAAGACCAGCTCCAATTGCGTATGCTATTAAGTGTTGAAACCATCCCTTTAATCCATGTTTAGCATGTTCGAGCCCAAATCGCCTAATTGGCTTTGCTCCTTGCTTTGTCACATAATATAAAAAACGTTCATCTGCCCATTTAATCATGCTCTTTCCAAATGCCAAAGATACCCCAATATAAATAGCTGCAATACCGTGAGCAGTCGTTGCCTTCGCACCATTATATAAATCAATCCCTGTAATAAGCAATAAAATTAAGTCAATAAATGGCGTTAACGCTAAAAAGAAAAAACCCAGTTTTTCCTTTTTAGCTATATACCGTGTTGTTAACCCTAACAGAATGACTATCCAAAAAGCAATTTCGCACCCTACAATCATCCAAGCAATAAAATTCAAGCTCCCACCCCTTTTCTAATACAATTGTATTATTTAAATGTATTTTAGCACTTCTTTTTTAGTAATACAACTGTATTATAAAATTGCAACCTGCCTTTTTTATTGCTACAATAAAGTCATGCCAAAATTAGTTGATCACCAAAAACGAAAAGAACAAATTGCCAAAGCAACATGGCGAGTTATTTTAAAGCAAGGTATGGAAGGCACTACTGTTCGAAACATTGCAAAGGAAGCAAAATTATCACTAGGTTCCTTACGTCATTATTTCTCTTCTCAAGATGACCTGTTAACTTATGCCATGGAACTGGTTAAGGAACAAGCTGAACGGCGAATTATTTCAATTGCTTCACAGGACCTTCCCCCTCAAGAAAAAGTGTTAAAGATGCTGTTAGAGATTGTTCCAACTAATGATGAAAAAATGGCTGAAATGGAGGTTTGGCTTACTTTTACAGCACATCAGAAATATAAAAATCAAGGGCCAATTGACGATGGAATCTTCTCAGGTATAAAAAAAATGATGCTTTACTTAAAAAATGAAAATATATTAAAAGAACAGATAAACACGGACCTAGAATCAGAAAAGCTTTATGCCTTAATCGATGGGCTAGCACTGCATGCGATGTTCGATCGTAAGCGCGTAAACAGCGAAAGAGTGGAGGCTGTTATTCGTGATTACTTGCATGGCATTTGCTCAAAACAAGAAAACGATACACCTTAAGGTGTATCGTTTCCTAAAAATGCCGATTGAATCGCCGCTACGTAGCGATAAAAAGAACTTGTATACTGATTTTTTGTTAGAAAGAAGTTTGCTCTTTCTTCATAGCTAATTTCAAGCTGTACGCCTTTTTTTTGCCTTCCTTTATTTACAACATTGTGCCTATGTGTACCTGATAATAAATGATCTTGATTAACGATTTCAGCACTAAATCCTGCTTTTTTTAACGCGTTATATACTTGCTGCTTTCTCTCTTCATCTAACCCACCGATTAGCGTATGCTTCTTCTTTTTCTCCTTGTATCCATGAATACTAAGAACATATTGAGCTTTTTTCAACATAAATAATACAGTGGGCTCATCAAAACGAGAAGATGAGATATGCAGCTTGCGATTTTGAGCACTTTTCATTCCTTCAAATAGATAATAGCTGTTTTGTTTCTCTGCAATAGCAATAGCCACTTCTGATGTTCCTTGTTCAATCCTTCCACCATGAATAGCTAGCACTAGCAGTTCAGACGAAGTCGCTTGTGTTCTAATTCGATAATCTCTTTCAGCTTTCTCAAATCGTGATAGCTCAGCAAAATGTTTATATGTATCCTTCATATTTATCTCCTAATTGTTTTCTTACCTGTTATCCTATCACACCTTTTCTTTACCTTGTTCTTTTGCCTTTAATGTTTCTTATATAGTAAATTAATGTTCATTTTCAAAGAGCTGAGATATAATAAAAGCCTATTTACTATTTGTTAACTTAACTGATGAAAAAAGGTGATTTCACATTAAAACGTGGATAAAAGCAAGCTTGCTCTTTCTATTTGCTATTGTATTAATCGTTTTTATTATTAACACTGATCTGTTTTACTCAATTCGCACTGGCGATATGGATAACATCACAGCATTTTTGCAAGAAAATTTGCTGACAACACTATTGTTTACACTAATTGCTATGTTTGTTCAAAATGCATTTACATTGATTCCCCTTGTACTAATCATTGCAGTTAATATTAATTTACTAGGGTTAGGACTTGGATTGGTATGGAGCTGGTTTACAAGTATACTAGCAGCTGCCTGTGTGTTTTTACTTGTTCGCTATGTTTTTCAAGATGCACTATTAAAAAAAGTAAAGCCTTCTTTACTTGAAAAGATTGAAAGAAACGGAACGAGTTACGTTTTTCAAGTGCGAGTCTTTCCCTTTATTCCAACCAGCCTTATTAACTTTGTATCAGCTATTAGTTCCATTCACTTTCGCCAGTTTTTATGGGGAACAGCATCCGGAAACCTTATTTACTTCGCCATCTTGTCTTTTTTATCTGCAGGATTATTATCGGACATGATTAATGAATATGTCATTGCAGCTATTGTCCTTTTTACTGTTGTATTTTACTATGTAGGAAAATTCATTTACAAACGTAAGCAATCTCTTGCAAAATAACCAAGCACACCAAGTGCTTGGTTATTTTTTAATAGCTTTATTGTTTAATAACATTAAATAAGGTATACTGTAAAAGTTTGGAGTTATTTAAGAAAGGAAGGCTGCTTCTATGAAAAAACAAATTATGATTGCACTCATGCTTGTTACGTCACTAGCAGCGATGGAAGGTACTATCGTTAGTACTGCTACACCTAGGATTACAAGTGATCTATCAGGCATTGAATTAGTAAGTTGGGTCTATGCAATTTATATGTTAGCAACAGCTGTGTCGACGCCCATTTATGGAAAGCTTGCTGACTTGTTGGGACGCAAACGCGTGTTACTCGTTGGCATCGTTATCTTTTTAATTGGATCAATGCTATGTGGAATGGCAATGAACATGACGCAACTCATTGTCTTTCGTGCTATTCAAGGCTTAGGAGCTGGAGCTGTTATGCCCATTACAATGACTATCATTGGCGACTTAAATAAAGAAGCTCAGGCTCGCGTAAAAGCACAAGGTTGGATTAGCGCTGTGTGGGGTGTTTCAGGGGTCATTGGCCCTTTATTAGGTGGATTTTTGGTGGATACGCTATCGTGGCGCTACATCTTCTTTTTAAACGTTCCGTTTGGCCTTTTATCCTTGTTTATGATTGTGAAATATTACAAAGAACAAATTCTGAAAGAAAAAAGACATATTGATTATCCAGGGGCTGTTACTTTTTCATTAGGGGTTATCGCTTTGCTTTATGCGCTTTTAACAGGAAGCCAGACGCAGCAGTGGACCGACAATTTACTTATCGGTTTGTTTAGCAGCTCGTTTGTGCTTTTTATTCTTTTCATTTGGATTCAGAAACAATCTCCTGAACCACTTGTACCCCTAAACCTGTTTTCGAACTCCACCATTACAACTGTTAACTTTTTAACACTATTCATGGGTGGTATTTTAATCAGCATAACAGTATACCTTCCTTTATTTACGCAAGGTATACTTGGAAAAAGCGCTACAGCTGCTGGCTTTATGCTAATGCCAATGCCCGTTTGCTGGACGATTGGATCTATTTTTTCTGGTCAGCTCGTTTCAAAGTTAAAACCTACATATGTTATTACGCTTGGAACGATTTTTTTATTAATTGCAGCATCCTCTTTATTTTCATTAACACAGGAAGCATCTGATTGGTTCATTTATGCTTCAATTGGAATTCTTGGACTTGGTATGGGGATTATTACGCCTGTACTCATGCTGATTATTCAAGGTTCTGTACCACAACACAAACGTGGAACAGCTATTTCTTTAAATACCTTTACAAATACGTTTAGTCAGACTCTAGGAGCTGCCGTTTTTGGTACTTTGTTTAACCTTCAAGTGAATGCAAACGGCGGTGATAGCTCAATGATTAATTCATCTTTTGAACACCAAAAGATAGCTCCAAGTTCGTTAGCGTCCATTCAGGAGCATCTCTTTTCGGGTATCCATACGGTATTTACTTGCATCATGATTCTTGCATTTCTTTCCGTTATAATCGGGTTTGTCTTAATCAAAAAAGTTGGACAAAAAGAGCTGTCCCAGTCTTAATTTGCAAAACTTTTACAGTTATACTACTATTATTTCTATCCAGATAAAACAAGCCGCATTATACATTAATGCGGCTTGTTTTATCTTTGACTATATAAATTAGCAATTCGCTACTTAGCATTCTAAAGCTTATTTTCGTTTATAAAAAAGGAAGCAGCTTTATCTTAACGATAAAGCCATATGCTCTTCATCCCAATACTGTCCTTTATGCTTTAGTGCATTTCGTTCAACTGCATAGGTCACAAATCCAAGCGATTCATAAAGTGCGATTGCTTCTTTGTTCGTCGAAACAACGGTGAGCTGCAGCTGTTCAAGCCCTAATTCTTTTGCTTTATCTAACGCAACTTGCACAAGCCCTTTAGCAAGGCCATTTCCTCGTACACCTTTTTCTACATACATTGCCAACAGGTTACCTTTATGGCGAATCTTCAAAGGTTGCTCTGCTTGAAGGGTAATCATTCCGACAAGCCGCTCATCTTGAAAAGAACCGAATGTGTAAAAATGCTCTTTTGCTAGCTTCTCTCCCATTTCTTTTTCTAATTGAGGAGTGCTAACTTCTTCAGCATAAGTTTTTAGAAAGGCCGTCGGACTTTCCAAAAGCGATTCAAGCCTTAGTTTAACATAGTGACCTGCATCATTTCTCGTCAGTAATCGAATCATTTTTCTCCGCTCCTTGTAACACTTCATTCGCCGCTTGTAAATAAGAGAGATACGATTTAGCTGGTTCATCAACATCTCCAGCTAGGTCTAAAAGAGCTTCTTCAATTAGGATAAAATTATCAATAATATGCTTCGTTTTCATGCCTCTACTCGTTAACAAACTATTCAACCATAGAGCATAATCACTAAACACTGTTTCATTTTGAAGCAAGTATGACGTATGTAAATATTTCATATGATAATGATTGTCTTCTATGCATTTTTGCTTCCCTCGTTCGCCAAATTTTTGTAAAAGTGACGGCTCTTGCTCATAAATTTTTTCCGTTACCTTTTCCACAATTTCATTTATAGGAAGGCTTTTCATGTAGCCACAACCTTATACTGACGTATACTCGGAATGGTAGCAGCTAATTCTTGATCTGGATATTTTTTTTCAAGCTCATGAATTTCTTTAAACTCTTTGCTTCGCACCCATGTTAAATAAAAATCTTTCGTTTCAAATGTAAGCTGCACCGTCAGCTCTCCCAGACGCTTATCATTTTGTAACAGTTGAAAGTCTACAAAGCCAGGTGCTTGGTCAACTTTCCTTGAGCGCTTTTTATAAATATTAATCACTTCTTCTGCTTTTTCATCAGGTACATCAAATGTTGAAAACACGGTATACATTATTTCCCCTCCAATTTATTTAACTCTTATTCTTCAGTCTACTATACAAGTTTTCTAATGTATACGTATCGATTTCCCTACACCGCAATGCAAAAAGAGCTCTGATGAGAATATTGTCATCAGAGCTTACTTAATTAAACCACGTCAATTTTCACATCAACGTTACCACTAATTGCTTTTGAATATGGACAATAAGAATGTGCCATTTCTACATACTTCTTGGCATTGTCTAAATCTAATCCTTCAACATGGACCGTTAAGTCAACTTCTAATTTAACTCCTTGATCTTTAGCATCTGTTCCAAGACGTACCGTAGCGGTTACCTTACTGCTTTCAATTTCAACGCTGTGTCTTTTCAACATAAACTCTAAAGCACTGTTAAAACATGTGCTGTAGCCAGCAGCAAACAATTGCTCTGGATTTGTTTCAGTTGTTGCATTACCTCCTAGTGATGAAGGTGCAGCAACTTCTAAGTTGAAAATATTATCTGGAGAATGCACTTCACCACTTCTTCCTCCGGTATTAATAACTGTTGTTTCATACAATGTTTTCATTGATTCATTTCTCCTTTTTGATTTTTGTTAATTTAATTGTACACAATTAAATTAACAAAAACAAGTTTAAAATAAAAAAAGAGCTAAGAATTTAAATTCTTAGCTTTGAGAAACAGCGTATAAAGGCATTTTCTTCACTTCCTCTTGAATAGCCCACCAAGACCGCTTAGCATAATAAACAGGTATTTTTCTTTCTTGTGCTTGTCGTTTTATTGCCAAAGATAAGTTATGGTTAATGTAATTGGTTAAAATTAAAATAGCATCTATCTTTTTTGGAATAGAAATTTTAGTCATGTTTGCCTTTCTTCCGTTACAATGGAAAACATGATCAAATCCGCTTTTTTTTAACTTTTCAATTAACCCTTCAATATTATCTCCTCCAACGACTAACAGTGATTTCATATGTATCATCTCCTTTTTTATAAAAAAAGGCTCTTACATCAGCACGTTTGTGCTACTAATGTAAGAACCTCTGGTTATCCAGTCTGGTACCTTCTTTACAGTATGTATTCAAACATTAAACTAATTATTCCAATGTGTCAAGTTGGTTTTATTCCAAACTAAAAGGCCAAGAACAATTCCTGACCTTTCTTTTTAGCTCTAAATTCCTCTTGATAAACCATAGTAGGCAATTTGATAATTTGCTTCGCCTTTTGCAAATACCGTAACTGCAGACTTTGAGTCTTTTTGTGGAAATACGCGTGAAGTAAATACTGTTTTTCCTCCGTTAATATACACTTCTAAAATGCTTTTATCAACGAAAATGCGAACATCTATAGAAGAAGTTGGCAACCATTTTTCCGTTCTTATAACCCCGTAATCCGTAGCGTATTGATGCTTAAAACGAGAACGATCTACTCGCACTTCCTCTTTTTCACGATCAAAAACAAGCATTAGCGTCTCTTCTTTGCTGTTAAAAAGCTGTAAGCCTACTTGAGAAGCATTAATATTGGTGAAGCTCATATCTATTTCATAGGCATTGTTCGTAGCTTCATCAATAATAACTTCTTCATCTGTTAAACGACCGCGAAAATGAACCGCATCGTCCCTTAGTTTTGTTAACTCCGAGACAGGCTTTTGAACTAATTCTGTTCCTTCCAACGAAAGCTCACGAGGAAGGGATAAAGCATGAGCCCAACCATATTGATCAGATGGATATTCTACGTCTGGATTTCCAATCCAGGAAAACATTAAACGCCTTCCTGTTTCATCTTCAAACGTTTGAGGAGCATAAAAGTCAAAACCTTTGTCGATTTCACGATAGTATTCCATATCAAACGTTAGCTCATCTAGGTTAAATGTGCCTACGGCATAAATAACATTATAGATATTATGGAAATTATGACCTTCTGCTTGAATCCCTTGAGGTGAAAAGACAAAAACGTCTTTGCCATCTAATTTAAAGTAATCAGGACACTCCCACATATAGCCAAAATTAGGTAGTTTTGTTTTCACTTCACCTTTAAATTGCCAATCAAGCGCATCAGTTGATTCGTATACAATTAACGTTCCCGTTTCGTTTTCACGCTGCGCTCCTAAAAGCATGTAGTACATGTCGTTTTCTTTCCATACCTTTGGATCGCGAACATGACCAGTGTAACCATTTGGAACGCCTTCCACTGCAGGATTCTGACTATACTTTTCTACTATCCCGTCTTCATGCAAGATAGCAATGCATTGATTTGCTGTACGAGATCCATCTTCATACTTTACATTTCCCGTATAGTAAAGCAACCCTTTTCCCTCTTTTACAATAGCACCTCCAGAGTACGCTCCATGTGACTCATACTTTTCGGTTGGAGTAATAGCTACAGGAAGTCTTTCCCAATTCACTAAATCTTTTGACTTTACATGAGCCCAATGCTTCATGCCGTGAATTGCTCCATAAGGATACCACTGGTAAAAGACATGATATTCTCCATTAAGTTGAATTAAACCATTTGGGTCATTCATTAAGCCATACTCAGGATAGATATGATAAATAGGTTGCCAGCTATCCTGCTTCGCTTTGTTTTTTAATTCTTCAAGTTCGCCGGGTCCGGCTTCTAGAACCGTTCGATATTTTGATGTAGACATATGTATAAATCCCTCCAACACATTCAACAAACATTTTATTTCACACTCTATCATATAAAACTTTCTTTTAAAAATCCAACAGATCCAAAACGAATCTTGTCGTTTTATTGTGTCGTATTTTAAAGACAAGTTTTTTTACAATTTTCATGTCAAAAAAGAAGGGTTCTTGGAAGGATAGTTGAATATTATATAACAATCAAAATTCATCAACCTGTACGAGCATCCGACGGCAAGCGGCAGATTTTTTCAACTAACGCAATATGTTTTACAGGAAGTATTCAACAAAATGGTAGGTCCTTCATATGATTACATATTATAAGAGGAGGTATATGTCATGAAAGAAGAAAACGTAAAACAAGTTGTAAACAGAGGTAGTAAAGAGCTTTTAGTAGGTACTATTGTAGGGAGCGTTGTGGGGGTTGCAACTGCGCTGTTAGTAGCTCCGAAATCTGGAAAAGAGCTCCGCGCTAGCATTCAAGATCAAGCTAATCAAGCATTAGCAAAAACTGGGCAAGTAAAAGAAAGCGTCTATGCAAAAGGACAAGACTTAAAACAACGTACTGCACGCATCTCACAAGTTGTATCAGAACAGTCTGTTCAAGTTGTAAACAAAGTAAAATCACTTCGTCCATCGACTGAAGAACTTGAAGCCGCTGCGACTACTGAACGTACAGATATCGAGGAAGAAACGCATGAAGAAGTCCCTACATTAGAAGCAGATAGTCAAGTAAAACAAGAGCTTGAGAACATCGAAACTGAAGTGCATGAATTAGAACAATCGGTTGAAGAAGTGAAATAAAAAAAACGCTGTGTGGATTCTCACTTTCCATACAGCGTTTTTACGTTGTAAGCATACTAAACATCACCCATAATACAAAAAACACAAGCAATAATGAACTGATTAAGATGACTCTACCTAACAAATTGTAAGTTTTCCATTCATCAGACAACTTTTGATTTTTAGATTCCTTTACTAACATAGACTTCATTTCCTCTCCTTCCTAAATTGAGTTTTCTAATTATTCTAATTATAACACATTTTATTTTTAGGTGAAAATAAAATGCCTGGAAGGAATTTTATACTTATCATTC
Source organism: Bacillus sp. 1780r2a1 (assembly GCA_024134725.1). Taxonomy (NCBI): domain Bacteria; kingdom Bacillati; phylum Bacillota; class Bacilli; order Caryophanales; family Bacillaceae; genus Bacillus; species Bacillus sp. 1780r2a1. Next base: position 2,792,091 of record CP099863.1, read on the forward strand.
CATTCCAGGCATTACTATATCTCAGGAGTTGGAGTAGGTTTTCCATATCCTTTTTTATATTTCTCATCAATATCTTTTCGAATTTGCTTTATACTTTTACCTTGGCTGTATTCAATTACTGACTGCGCAGCAATGTCTAGACATATCCCACACCTTGTTGCGTGATCATCCCATACAACAGCTCCACTTGTCTTGTTTTCATAAATAAAACAATCGTAACTGCTTGTGTGACCTGCTGTATCACCACATCCGCAGTAACAAGGAATCTTTTCAAGAAGCTCCTTGTGTTTACCAACTGAGCGATATACAACTTTCATATTTTCGTCTTTATCATTTAAAAACGTTGGTAAAATTTCATTACTCTTTGTTTCTTCGCGAATGTCCGCTATCGTTTCAGTTTCATGATGTGAATGAGATGCATGGTCACTAATGCTCTTCTCTTTTCCACATCCCGTAAGTACCATACTTGTACTAACAACCCCTAAAATTATCCATCTCCCATACTTCATCATTTTCCCCCTGTCATACCTTGTACAATTCTCATGGAAACTTATTTATTACTAGTATACATCATATGAACCGCTCGTTTCCTCCTACTATATGTATTCATTTATTTTAAAATCAGAAGAGATAAGCAATAAAAAAAGCATGTAGAAATTATATCTACATGCTTTCGCTTATAGTTGAATGGTTAGTTTTGTTTCCAAGATTGTACTAAGTCTACAACAGCAGATACAACTTCAATTCCTTGAAAAGCAAATATACCTGCAGCAGCCATTGAGAAAAACCCTACTACAACATCTTTGAGAATGATTGGCATATGAACATCTCCTTTTCTACTTTGAAATATACGCTATTCATCCCGCTTAAGCTCCTGCTTTTCTCTATACCCTTTTTTTAAAAAGGTTATTCCTACATTCTACTCTTTTTTTAAGAATTTTCAATACCATTTAACGATAAAAATATTACCATTTCAAAACGAAAACGATTAACTTTTTCTTATAGTAAAAAGCACAGCGTTAAACTGTGCTTCTTTACGAATAGCTTTCTTCTTTCTTCAAAAGATGATCTAAAGATAATGTTCCACTTCCTGCAAAGACAAGATGTAAAGACATAGCTAGCAGTGCAATATCTAACTCATATCCACCTAAGAATGGAGCTCCTAGCTTCGCTGTAAAAATAGCTCCTAGCATAACGAAAACAAACAGCGCTGCAACAATTCGTGTACCTAGTCCGACGATAACAGCAACTCCACCAATTAATTCAATAACTGCTACTACATATGCTATAAAACCAGGAATACCAAGGCTGTCAAAAAAACCTACAGTTCCCTCAATTCCACCTTGGAACTTACTTAGACCATGAATAAAAAATGTTAAACCTAATACAATCCGTATAAAAAATGTACCAATTGCATAACCCTTCATGCTATTCCCTCCTTTTATGTATTCTCTATCACTATTGTAGTAGCAATATATATAATTACAAGTTATTTTTATATTATAATTATGTAACAAAAAATAAACCCCTTACATTTTGTTAGTAAGTAGGTTTATTCTCACTATCAACTTAAATAAAAAGCTCTCATATATTCCTTAATAATAAGCTCCGCTGTTGGGCTAATGAAATTGGTTGGAAGCTGATCATGAAATCGAAAACGATTCTGTTTATTTACGTTAACATCATGAACAGAAGCTATGCTTAATTGGTTTTGAAAGCATTTTAACATCGCCATAGGAGGACTAGCGAGAACATCAGTACCAATCTTATTTACCGTTTGTTTACTAAGTGCATGGGGAACTGCGGTTAAGGAGCTCATCCATAAATCTCCTCTATCGTTTATTTCATTCAATAGAAATTTCCAAGCCTGCACACTATGAGATAAGCTCTTTTCATCTTCACTTTTATTTAAAGCTACATCTAGGCCGTCTGCTATCGCTCTTGCAAATGGATATAAATCATAGGCTTTAATACTAAAGTCTCCATCTACAAATAAAAGGATATCTCCCTTTGAAACCTCAGCACCTATCGCTCTACCCACATCATGTCCTAACGCATTCTTATAAACAATTGTGTGTGCTCCCATACTTTTAGCAATTCGCTCTGATTCATCCGTAGAGCCGTTAACTATAACTATAACCTCAAGAGGTTCAAGCTTTCGAACCTCTTTGATCACTTCTTGTAGCGTTTTGGCTTCATTCTTTACTGGTATGACAACTGATAGCTGTTTTCCTTTATAAAAAGAGGAAAGTTTGCCCCACCCTTTGCTCATTTTTTCATATGGCTGATAATCGTTTTTTCCGTTGATCCCTTTTGAAACATTATTCGTTTTAGCTATATATTCGTCCAAAAGCATCTTATATCTTTCTTTATATTCAGCTCGTTTGTTTTCATAAGCACCAGGAACAAACTTTCCTTCTCCAAAAGTAGTAATGGAAAGGTGATGACTTATTCGAAACGAATTAGTGTGCAATTCAATAAATAAAGCAAGAGGGTCTGTGTAAACTCCAGAAGATAATTGACTATATACTTCCTTCGAAAATGCATAGGGAGGAGAAAGGTACGCATTGGCATAATGAGGTTTATCATACATATCGTGCAGAACTCTGCTCCACATGACTTCAAATCTTCCAAAATCATGCTGAAATGCTTTATCCCATTTGTTTAAAACCACATCACAGTGACTAAATAAAAGTGGTTGAACAAATTGTTTTATTTGTTTCTCTGAGATGATGTAGTCGCTATCCAAATATAAAAAGACATCTCCCTTACACATGCGAGTCATTTTCATTCGCAATTCATGTGCTGTTTCTTCACCATTCTCTATTTTTACAACACAGCTTTCTTCTTTTGCAATTAAAACCGATGCATCGGTTGACTGATTGGCTACGATAAGAACTTCATAAGGGTTTAAGCAGTGAGTACTGCGAATCACTTGTCTAATTGTTGCTTCATCATTTTGAACAATTAAAATGACCGAAAGCTTCTTCACATTACACCCTCCTTTTTAACGCCTTAATACTCCTCTTGTGTCTACTATTTTCAAAGCAGTTTTCACAAGTGACCAATCAATGTTTTGATGGTCCGTTAAGATTAAGACTACATCCGCTTGTTGTACGGCTTGTTTAGTAAGCTCTACAGACTGAATATTGCTACCATTTAGCGTAAAAGAGTCGATATATGGATCATGATATGATAGCTTATATCCTCTTGCAATTAGCTCGTTGCATATCGGCAATGCTGGTGACTCCCGTACGTCGTTTACATCTCGTTTATACGCAATGCCAATGACTAAAATATTTTTTTCATTTTTATCAAGTTGCTTTTCAACAAGTCTCACCACATGCTCAGTCATTTGTTCATTAATTTCATGAGCTGCTTGAATGAGCTCACTCTTTAAACCAACCTGTTTTAGCTTCCATACAAAGTAAAGCGGGTCTACGGGAATACAGTGCCCACCAATACCAGGCCCCGGATAATACGGAGTAAATCCAAATGGTTTCGTTGCTGCTGCTTCAAGTACTTCATAAAAATCAATGTTCAGCTGTTCACATAATACATTCGTTTCGTTCACAAGAGAAATATTAACTAATCGCTGAATATTCTCAAACAGTTTACACATTTCAGCCACGTTTGGTGACGAAACAGGAACCACTTTTTGAAAGACGCTACCATAAAATTCACTAACTTTTTGTAAGCATTTTTCCGTATATCCACTAATCACTTTAGGAATTTGTTCAATGTGATAATGCGCATTTGCCGGGTCTACTCTTTCAGGAGAATAAGCGAGATAAAAGTCGGTTCCTACTTGTAAGTTTGATTTTAAAAGAATTGGTAATACAACTTCTTCTAACGTACCTGGATAAGTTGAGCTCTCATAGATTGCCGTTTGCCCTGCAATCATTTCTTTTTGCAAAAATTCCGAAGCGCTAATCATTGCCGTTAAATCCGGCTCATGCTGATCATTAATTGGTGTTGGAACTGTCACAATTACATATTCACACTGTTTAAACTCTTCAATTCCGCTTTGTAAAAATTGAGCTTTAAAATTTTTTTCTCTTTTAATTTCCTCATTTGATACATCTGGAATATAGCTTTTTCCTTGCTGAAGTAGGTTAACTTTGCTACGGTCAACATCAAGACCTATAACATTAAATCCTTTTTTAGCAAATAATAAAGCTAAAGGTAATCCCACATACCCAAGTCCTAATACCGCTACTTTTTTAGTTTTCATCGCGCATCACCTCAGACAAAATGTCATGTCTTCTTGTATCTTTTAAAAAGAGACCTCTTTCCGTTGTTTCATTCAGTAGATAAGCAATTGCTTCAATATGATCTCCTAAGATTCTTTCCGTTGATTGAGGCAATCCTATTGTCTTTAAATGCTCTTTTCGAATGCGGTTGGTACGCGCTACGTCTACAAAGTGAATTGGTTTGACTGAAAAGCCTGCTAACAAACTTTTCAAATGAAATAAAGGAGGAATGATGAGCGAGTCATATCCGACTTTCTCCATTACTTCTCTTTTTATTGCATGGGGAATTGCTGTTGTTGTGTTAATAGTTAAATCTGGTCGCTTGCTGATAGCGTTTAAAAAATACTTTGCTGCACTAACAGAATGTAAAGGGTGCACTTGGTCTAATAAGCACTCTAAATTATTGAGCGCAACGTCAACCCCGTTTTCAGCTGCACGGATGAAAGGTTGAAGGTTTTCGGCAGAAATAACGATGTCTCCGTCAATAAACAAACAAATATCACCTGAACTGTACATTGCGCCAATTGCTCTTGGAACATTATGTCCAAGCCTATTTGGGTAAACAAGTACCGTTGCACCTGCTTCGCGTGCTCTTGAAATCGTTATTTCATCAGATCCGTTTGCTACTACAATAATCTCTTCAATTCCTGCTTTTTGTACTTCCTGAATGACAAGGTGAATTGTTTCCCTTTCTTCTCCTACCGGAATGATTGCACTTGTTTTACATCTCTCTCTTTTAAGAAGCGTAGGTGTATATTCTGATACAATCTGACGGTTACGATTTCCATCCGTAAGTCCTCCCCTTACTCCTTTTTGATAAATTAAGTGAGAAAAAGCCTTTAGATGATCAGCTAAAATTGACTCCGTAGAAAAGGGAAATGGAGAGTTAGGAACTAGGGTTTTATGGGTATTACGAATTCGGTTGGTATAAATCACATCTGTGGAACAAGGGTATACAACAGACATTCCTTTTAAGATAGCAATTGTCTGCATTAAAGGGGGATGAGCTAAATTTTCAAAGCCAATTTTTTCAGCTGATGAGCGCTTTATAGCATGTGGAATTGCAGTAACGGCTTGAACCGTTAAATCTGGTCTTTTTAAGCTTAAATTAAGCATATATTTTGAGACAGCCACTACGTGAGGACGAATTTTCCGCTTCATTGTCCATTCTAAGTCATTCAGCGCAAGGTCATGGCCATCTTTAATAGCTTGCACATACTGGTTTAGCTCTTCAAAAGGTACAACAATATCTCCATCTAGAAATAAAAGGATATCTCCCTTTGCTTTTTTTGCGCCAATTGCTCGACCAATGTTAATCCCAAGTTTCTCTTGGTACGTTAGTACTTTACATCCTTCTTGCTTTGCAATTAAAACTGTATTATCAGTAGCTCCATTTACAACAACAATAATTTCAAAAGGTGCTATTTTTTTTATTTCCTGGACGACACTTTGCAATGACTCCTCTTCATTACATGCTGGAATGATAACCGATACTTTCACTTTATTCATCTCCGCTAATAATACGAACATATGTGATAGATGTAAAAGGTATTGTAACATCAGTAGGCTCTCCATATGAGCTTGATGTACGAACAACAATTGAAGCTTCAAATACTGCAATTAATGTACCGCTAATAATATCGACTGGGGTGATAATTTGCACAAATGAACCAATGCTTGCTCTTAATGCTTCTTGAAACATGTTTTTCCCTCCTCTCTTTAAGCTTTTTGAATTGTAATAATACTAGTAAATGGTAATAAAACACTGGAAGTAGCACTTTCGGTTAACCTTAAATAGTCATCGCCTACTTCAGTAACCGTACCTTGCAAAGGTCCCGCAACTGTTGAAATGACAACCTCTTCATTTAAATATTGAAGTGCAATTTCCTTAAAAGGTGAAACATCTGCTTCTCTTATCAGCTGAATAAAGTAGTCTCGAAACCGCTGAGAATAAACAACCTCTTCTACTGCTTTTTTTGTACTGTTTTCGATAAAAGTACCAAATCTTTTTGAAAATAACAGTCTCTTAATTTTCTTTTTGAGACGATAATAGCTATAACACCACATATTTTTTCCTCCTTGTTAGTTATGAAATCATTTGAATTTTACTAGAACACTCAAACGATTACTTTACCAATATATACAAGCTGTAAGGAGGAAGTGATAGAACTTTTTTCACATTTTTCAATAAATATGCGCTTGTCTTGGATTCTAAGAAAGAAAGGATGAACAATGGTTTAACTTTTAAAAAACAAAAAAACAGTAGAAGTCTCTACTGTTTTCTCAACCTATTTTACTCTTTTAGCACCTAAATAACGTTCACTCCAATAGCTCGAGTTTTTATCACTGATTGTTACACCTTTTGAAGTAGATGTATGAATAAACTGATCATTACCTAAATAAATCCCTGCATGAGAAGGTCCTTCCTTATACGTTTCAAAATAAACAATATCTCCTACGGAAGGTTCCTTCACACTTTCACCTGCTGCATATATGTCTGCCACTGTGCGCGGGATTTCTACACCTACACTTTCCTTATATACATATTGTAAAAAACCACTGCAATCGAAGCCAGAAGGTGTTGTACCTGCCCATTTATAAGGTGTTCCAATAAGAGATTTGGCTTTACTAATAACCGCAGACTCATCCAAGCTAGACGTTCCTTCTTCAACTCCCGTTGTTTCTAGTTCTTGATGTGTCTTTGGTCCAACAATTCCATCAGCGTTTAAATTATGGTCTTGTTGAAAAGCTTGAACTGCTACTTTTGTTTCGTAATTAAAGTATGTAGAAACCTCACCCTTTAAATATCCTTCCTGCTTTAAAATATCTTTTACTTCATATACGCTTTCATTTTTCATCCCTTGCTTTAATAGCTCGTCGCTTGAAGCAGCTTGTCCAATGACTGGTGTAGACAATACGGCTCCTCCCATTAACATAGACGCAACCAATTTTTTCATTATACACACTCCTTCACCTATTTTCCCCACTACTATCGATCAAAGTGGTCACTGTATCACCTTATCATGTACGCATCACAGTCAGATAAATGGAACATAACAATTCCATGACAGCACATCACATTTTCATGACATTTTTAAAAATAACGCTCAAGCTTTTCAACAAGTAAACCGAAATACATAGTAAGGGTCCATGACCGTTATATACCCATATATGTGCTTACAACTTTAAGGATAATAGGTGATTTTATGAATTGGTTTAGGAGAAATACACGTACCGAAAAAGTAGTTGCTCTTGAAGAAATGAACGCAAGCATGCAAGTGTCTAATTTAGCAATTCAACAACAAATCAAAATGATTGGTCTAAACTTAGACGACCTTAATAGAATCGTTAGGCTACAGCCTGCAGTTGAAGAAAATCTTAATTCAATTGTAAATGAATTTTACCGAGCTATTGGAGAACAGCAACACTTAGTTACCATTATTGAAAAACACAGCAGTATTGATCGCTTAAAAAACACGCTACAAAAACATATATTAGAAATGTTTAACGGCAAAGTGGATGATGAATTTGTCCAAAAGCGCAAAATGATTTCACACATGCACGTAAAAATTGGTCTTGAACCGAATTTTTATTTATGCGCTTTTCAGAACTTACAAATTGCATTAATTGCTTTATGCCATGAGGAGATAGAAGAGAAAGAAACATGCATTCAAACCATCAAAAGTATTACAACGCTCATAAACCTGGAACAGCAAATTGTGTTAACTGCTTATGAAGAAGCTTTTGAAGAACAACGACAACTTTTATATCAAGAGAAAAAGCTCATTCAAGATGAAATTAGCCATACCTCTTCCTTATTAGCCAGCTTGTCTGAGGAAACAGCACAGTTTGTTTGCCAAATAAGCGGTCAAACAGCGGATGTTGTATCATTTGCAAATAAAAGTTCAGAGTTAGCTGAGATGGTTTCCAAAGATGCAATTGAAAGTCAAACTAAGCTCGAACAAGAGCAAGCAATGCTTAATGACATTCAGAAAAATACGTCTCTTATTCAGCAACGCATGAAAACATTAGAAGATACATCAAAGCAAATTACACAAATCGTGGCAATTGTAACCTCGATTGCTGAACAAACGAACTTACTTGCTTTAAACGCTTCAATTGAATCAGCTCGTGCAGGGGAACATGGAAAAGGGTTTGCTGTGGTTGCTCAGGAAGTTCGTAAATTAGCGGAGGAAACCAAAAAATCGATTGCAAATATTTCAACTTTCATTAAAGATATTCAAAAGCAAATCAAAAGCGTAGCTGAGATTGGAGATGAAGTTGCAGGGTTAACAAAAGATACAACGGTAAATATGAATAACATCACAACGTTTTTCACAAATGTTTTGAGTGTCACAACAGAAAATAAACAACAAAGCGTTCTAACAAAAAAAGAACTAGACAAAATATCCTCTATTATTGCAGAATTAACAAATCGTATTGATAAGATTGCTGCATCATCCGATGAGCTTTATACACTATCTGAAAAAGTATAAACAAAGCAGAGCCAAGGCTCTGCTTTGTCTTTATCTAAATTAAAAAGTGCCAGCTTGTGATAATCCGTATCCAAAGTGCGTGTCACGACCAGCTGGTCCTAAATCAATTGATTTATTGATTAACAACTGACGTAACTGTGCATTTGAATAAGATGGATATTTTTGTTTATATAGCGCTAGGATACCAGCAACATAAGGACTAGCCATTGACGTACCGCTTAACGTTGAATATTGACCGTTTAAGTATGTGCTTAGAATAGCTGCACCGGGAGCTGCTATTTCAACAGTAGAGCCAGTTGATGAGAATGAAGCACGGCGATCATAACGATCTGTAGCTCCTACAGCAATAACTGAATTATATTTCGCTGGGTAATTTACTGTATCCCCTGTTCCAGCAGAATTTCCAGAGTTTCCTGCAGCAGCCACTACAACTGCTCCACTTTGATAAGCACGATCAACTGCTGTTTTTAATGCTGTAGAGCCTACAGACGTTCCTAAACTTAAGTTAATAATATCCATATCATTTGCTACAGACCAGTCGATTCCAGCAATGATACTAGAAAGGCTGCCAGAACCGCTGCTCTCAAGTACTTTTACACCATAAATATCTGCATTATATGCAACACCAATTGTACCTGTACCATTGTTTTCAGCACCGATAATTCCTGCTACGTGCGTACCATGTCCATTATCATCATTATAAGAAGATGTATAGGACACAAATGAAGCCCCTCCAGCTACTTTTAAGTCAGGATGATTTGTTGCAACTCCAGAATCAACTACAGCAATCTTAACACCTTGACCACTTAAACCAGTAGCCCAGCTTGTAGGAGCTTTCACTTTGGAAATTCCCCAATCTTGCGTGTCTGCTGCTACTGAAACACGAATATCTTCTTCTACATAAGCTACGTTTGGATCTTTTTCAAGTTTTTTAACTTCGCTTGGAGTCATTTCTGCAACAGCAATCGGTAATTCTTTCATTTTCTTTTTCATTTTACCGTTTGCTTTTGTGATACTTTTTTCATTAACACTACTTTTAAATCCAACGATTACTTGTTCTTTTTCTTCCGTTGCTGCATACGCTCCTCCAGTAGATGGTATTAATACCCCTGCCGTAATTGCTAACGATGTTACAACTTTTAACCAACTATACTTTTTCATCCCATTGCCCCTTTCGTATTTTCTACTGCTAGTTTTAGTAGTTTCGTAGCAGCAGAGACAATCCATTAACTTTACCAGTGAAAGTTGGATTTATTAACTTTAATTATCTATTTTTACAACTTTTTGGCTATAGGTTAATAGACTGTATAGAAAAGCTGACATGAACGAATCTAAGGGCATTCAAAAAGTATTTTTTTCCCAATTAAAGAGTATACTTTACTAGAAAGTATAAAAGAACAGTTACAAAATATTCATATTATTATATCAGTATCATAAAATAATATTATAATAATATTCTAAACATTCTTTACTTTAAAAAACACTAATAAAGACCTATTCTTTTTTAGTTCTTTATAATAATTATTATATATATTGATTTCTTTCAATCTAACAAGTAAAAAAGACCATACAAAGAGTATGGTCACATACCGATCGAACCAGACAGTTGGGGGAATTGTCATGCATCGGGCCTTTATTAGAGGGCGTTATGATGTGAAAGGAAATCATAATGACTTCCTATTTTACTATATTCAATATACGTTTTTTTGCCATGGACAAACGTGGATTCTGATACTTTTTTATAAAATAGAAATGCTACACCCTACTTTATAAATGACCTTTTTTCAGTATTAAGACTTTATATCGTGAACTATTTCCTCCACTAACCGTTGGACTACAGTCTTTACCTTCTTGAAGAAGGAGTGTGCTTTTGGAAGTGCGTTAAAATATTTCAAAAAAAAATGAATCTAAATGACTTACTTATACGTTATATAAAGGAAGTCACTTTAACGTGATAATAATTGAAAAGGAGGGATTGAGTGAATGCGCAATCAATCAAAATTGCCAGGAATCTTAATGCTTACATTTTTTTTGATGATCGCCACAATTTTAGGGGCTACTATTATGTTTTAATACAAAAAAGAAGACCGCATTCTTTGTTTTCATAGATAAACAAAGAATGCGGTCTCTTTATCACCCAATCAATACATCTTCATTTGGATAACGAATTTTTTCCCGTTTTGGTTTAGCTAAAGAAAACGCTAAGGTTAACGGACCTATTTTACCTAAAAACATGATAAAAATAATAATAACACGTCCAACGTATGATAACTCTGGCGTTGCTCCCATAGATAACCCAACTGTACCAAACGCTGACACCACTTCAAACATTAGCTTTAAAAAAGGAATATTAGGCTCAGAGATATTTAATGCAAATATAGCCAGGAACACAAACATAATGGAAATCGTCGAAATAGCTAACGCTTTTAATACATACAGCTCACTTAATCGACGCTTTAGTAGTACAATATCTTCACGCCCTCGAATAAAGGAAATGACTGCGAAAGTTATCACAATAAATGTCGTTAACTTTATTCCTCCACCAGTAGACGCACTTCCCGCCCCAATAAACATTAAAATGATCATTAAAAAGGCTGTTGAATCCGTCAAGTTAGCTATGTCAATAGAATTAAATCCAGCAGTTCTGGTAGTAACAGCCTGAAAATAGGAGGCCCAAATTTTATCACCAAGAGCTAAGCTTCCCAATGTTTTGGCATTACCGTATTCTAAGAAAAAAATAAACAGCATAGCAACGATATTAATGACGAATGTTCCAATGATCATTAACTTTGAATGGAGGCTTAACTTTTTATAAGATTTTTTCACCCACACGTCAGCAAGTACTGTAAACCCTATACCTCCAATAATAAACAAGAATGAAATTGTAATATTAATAAGTGGATCGCCAACGTATTGCATTAAACTATCCGATAAAAGACCAAATCCAGCGTTATTAAATGCTGATATTGAATGGAACAAGCTAAAAAACAGTCCTTTTCCCCATCCGAATTCTGGTACCCACCGAATTGCTAAAAAGATCAGTGCAATTAATTCAATGAGAAAAGAGAAAATAAAAAGGCGCTTTACTAGCAAAATGACGCCGCCAATATTGGTTTGATTTAAAGCTTGCTGGACTACCATTCGTTCTTTATAACCAATTTTTTTTCCAAGCATAATAAAGATTAGCACAGCAAACGACATAATCCCTAATCCACCCACTTGTATTAGAAGCATAATAATTACCTGCCCAAATACCGTAAAGCGCGTTCCTGTATCTACAACCGCTAACCCTGTTACCGTCATGGCTGAAGTAGATGTAAACAAAGCATCTACCCAGGAGATTGGTTCTGTTGTAGAAAACGGAAGCATTAAAAGTAGTGCACCAATAATAATTCCACCCCCAAAGATTGATGTTAACAATTGGGGGGGCGTTAGCTTAATACTTCTGGCTAAACTCATTGATTATACGCCTTCTTCCTCAAAGCGATTAATATCTCGATTGTGTCCAATAACAATGAGCATGTCACCTTCATGAATAATCTCATGAGCTGTTGGAGAAATTACCATTTCACCGTTTTCACGTTGAAACCCAATAATATTACACCCATACTTTGAACGGATGTTTAGATCAAATAGTGTTTTATTATGAATCTTTTTTGAAGCCATTATTTCCACAATACTATAGTCCTTTGAAAGTTCAATGTAATCAATAATCTTTTCAGAAACTACGTGGTGCGCAATTCGCTTAGCCATATCTCGCTCAGGATGAATAACCTTATCGGCTCCAATTTTTTCAAGTACTTTTTGATGGTATGAATTTACTGCTTTTACCCAAACCTGCTTCACACCCATATCTTTCAATAACATTGTTACCAATACACTCGCTTCAATATCGTCTCCAAATGATACAATTGCATGATCAACATTTCGAATTCCAAGACTTTTGAGACTTGCTTCATCTATACCATTCGCCTGCACCGCATAGGTGGCTGTATTTGTGTACTTATTTACGACTTCTTGATTGCGGTCAATAGCTAGAACATCCACATCTAGATTGACGAATTCTTCTACAAGGCTGCCGCCAAAACGCCCTAATCCTAATACCGCAAATTGCTTCTTCATTTCAAACTATCCTTTCTTGTTCCGGTTTCTCTCTTTTTTATTGTGCTCTTTTTTTAGTATCTTACTTATTTGAACGAATAATTTACGCACAAAAAAACACAGGAAGGATCCTGTGTTTTTCTACACATTACATCTCCCCCTCAAAACGCTTACGAAGTTAGCTGTCGGATTCGGGTCATGAGAGTAACCCTACCTCTAAAGGATTCACCCCGAGCACAAAACGTGCAAAATTGGTTCCTCCGCTCCTATTAGGATTCAGCGATTGTATTATGTTGATTTCTTACTTTAAATGGAAAAATAAGTTATTACTTAAGATTTCACCTTATATTACTCCCACATTTTTGGTATGTCAATACTTTTTTAAATAATAAAATCTCTCTTAAAATAAGAAGAAAAAAAGAAGAATTTTTTATCTTTTTTCACTATAATAGAATATAAAAACGGAAAAGATGATAGAAGCTTATGAACATTGATCGCATTGATTTACATATTTTAAAAGAGTTAACCAATAACGCTCGACTTTCTATGAGAGAGCTGTCCAAACTAGTCAATTTATCGGCTCCGTCCGTCGCTGAACGGGTTCGTCACCTCGAACACGTTGGTATTATTAGCGGATATTCCGTTAATATTAACTGTGAAAAATTAGGACTTCCTATTTCTTGTTTTGTTGAGGTTACAATTAAAAACGGAGAATATAACCGTTTTAAAAAGTTTATCGCTACTTACCCATACGCCTTGTTTTGTGAAAGGATAGCTGGAAAAGCTTGCTTTATTACAAAACTACAGCTGCCTAGCCTTAAGGAACTTGAGTCTTTTATTGATGAAGTTACCCCTTTTGCACATACTTTGTCTCATGTAGGGATTTCACAAGTTGAAATCCAACCTAATTTTATCGACTGCCTTTTAAAAGAAAAATGAGTTAAACTATGGCTTACTTCAAATCATCACGTCTTTTCATAAAGCTCAACATTAACATTTAACTACAAAAAAACGTGATGCTATCATCACGTTTGAGGAATATGAATAGTTACTATCCATTTTATCTTCTGTATCCTTTTACAGGAAGTAAACAAAAAAATGCCTTTCAACCAAAAGGTGAAAGGACGATGAATTTTCCGAATAATGAAAGTTTTACACTCTTATTTTATCAGTTGTAAAACCACTTGTCTATTTCTATTTTTTTCCACTTCATTCACGTTGCTCTATCACGATAAAAGGGGGCTTCATCAATGAAAAGAACGAATAGGATGAGGCTTGGGCATAAGGAAAGATTCCTTCTCGCATACAAATCATAACTTTTCTAGAGTAGCTGAAATGTCTACGTCCCAGCCTCAGTAATCTATATAAAAGGTGAATTAGGAGACTTCAATGCGCTTAACCTGTCTCTTTAATTCATCCTGAATATAGCTATTGATAGCTTTTTGCACAAGCTTTTGCAAAATTGGCTCTTTCGCTTCTTCAACTGTTTTAAATTCAGCGCTATATTCTGCTTTGTCAAAATAATCGTTTACATCTTCTTCGGATACTTTGTCTCGAAAAAATTGTTTGGATTGATAATGAGCTTTAATGTGTTTTTTTACGCTTGCTTCCGTAATGCCTAACTCTTCATAGGCTTTCTCTCTAATTTTTTGACTATAGGAACTTTCAATTTCATTCCACAGCTGTTCTGACTGTTGATTTACCCAATCAGTATCCATAGCTTTTTCTCCTACATACTTATCAACAATAAGCTGATATAGAGCATCTTTTCGATAAGAAGAATCGTTTACCGGAGCATCCGGGTTTAGAAAACCTTGTACGGCTAAAAACTCTTGAAATTCACCATTTGTAATAGAGTCACCTCTGTATATAGCGACCACCTTATTAGACGGCTGTTCATTGTTTAGTGTTGGAAAAACCACTTCTTCTGAAGCATTTACACACCCAGTAATCAACAAGGCAGCGATTAAAAATAGAAATAGCTGCCGTGCTGTGTACATCATTCATCGTTGCCTTGTTGCTTCAACGTTAGTGAAAGGTTTATTTTTTTTCCGTTTCTGTAAACGTCAAGCTTTACTTTATCTCCAATTGCACGCTCCGTGTATAAATACTTGCGTAAATCACTGGATGTTTTTACTTCTTTACCATCTATCCCTACGATGATGTCTTTTGATTGCAAGCCAGCTTCTGAAGCAGCTGAAAAAGGTTCAACTGTTGTAATCACAACACCGTCAGAAGTATCTTCTGTTAAGCCCAGCTCATTTTCTTTAATTGCAGCTGATAAACCCGCTACATCCTGCAGGCCAACTCCCATATATGGTCGATTAATTTTGCCGTCTTTCATTAGCTTATCAATAATCGGTTGAACATCTGCAGTTGGAATAGCAAACCCAATACCTTCTACACCGTCTTCAGCAATCTTTAAACTATTAATACCAATTACTTGACCGGCAGCATTAATTAATGCTCCACCGCTATTTCCTGGGTTAATAGCTGCATCTGTTTGAATAACATCCAAGTTCCATTCTCCAGCTGATGTTGTAATGTTTACCGTTCGCTCCGTGCCGCTCACAATCCCCTGTGTAACTGTTCTTGAGAACTGCTCACCAAGAGGGTTTCCAATTGCAAGTACCGGTTCTCCGGCAACAAGTGAAGTAGAATCACCAAACTCCGCTACCGCTTCTACGTTTTTAGCTTCCATCTCTAAAACAGCTAAATCAGTGAGCGGATCCGCACCTACAATTTTGGCATCCTCTTTTTTTCCGTTTGATAACGTAACTTCAACTTTACTTGATCCTTCTATTACGTGATTGTTTGTTACAACATATGCTTTGTTATTATCTTTCTTAAAGATGACGCCTGAACCTGTTCCAGATTCTGCTGTTTGCGTATCTCCTGAAAAAGGATTGGTTCGCTCTTGAATGTTATTTACACCTACTACGGCCGGTGAAACTTTATCTACAACGGATACTAGGTCACCTTGACTTACATTAGTGCTAATGGTTTTGGTCGCAGCTGTAGTTGCAGCACTTGTTGAAGTGGATGCAGTATCGGTTTGGCTTTCATCATTGATGAACCCTAGGTGAGGTGCACTATATAACACAATTCCTCCACCTAACACAGCACCTGCGATGGACGATGCAAGAAATGGTAAAAACCTTTTTTTAGATTTTTCTTCTCTTCCATTCTCAGAACGATAAGACGAGTAGTCTTGTCTCATACTTCGTGCTTTATCGTATTCCTCATTGTATTGATTCTGTGTTTGCTCATTGTTAGAATGACTGTTATATTCATCATCATTGTGATTTTGATTAAAGTCTCTTGGTTCCATATGGTTAGCTCCTTTATATTCAATTATGTTTTTTCGTTATGTACACTATAAAACAAAATTTTGGGATAAGTATCAAAAGAATATGGGAAATTGTGAAAAATTTTTTTCTGCTTCCAAACACATAGTATAATAGCTTTGAATAGAAAGAGGAGTGTGTATAAAGTGAGCTTTACAATTTACTTAGTCGAAGATGAACAAAACTTAAATGAAGTTTTAACCCTTTATTTACAAAAAGAAGGTTGGTCTGTTACTTCATTTTCAAATGGAACAGATGCCAAGGCAATGATTCATACCCCTCCTAGCCTTTGGGTTTTAGATATCATGCTTCCTGATATCGATGGTTATCAACTCATCCGTGAAATTAAGTCCGCTACCCCTCATATTCCCGTGATTTTTATTTCTGCTAGAGACGCAGATATTGATCGAGTGTTAGGGCTAGAAATGGGAAGCGATGACTACTTGTCTAAGCCTTTCCTGCCTCGCGAGCTTGTTATTCGTGTTCAAAAGCTTTTAAATCTTGTATATGGTCAAAAACAAAAATACGAATCAACAATTGCTATCGGTCCCTATACGTTAGACCTTCATACACGAACTGTATATGAAAACAATGAGCCTATTGATTTAACGTCAAAAGAATTTGATTTTCTTGTCACATTATCTAAAGACATAGGTCAAGCATTTTCACGCGAGCAGTTATTAAACTCTATTTGGGGTGAGGATTATTTCGGTTCAGACCGAGTTGTGGATGATTTAGTACGCAGAGTTCGGAAAAAGCTCCCACACGCTCGAATTGAAACAATTTATGGATATGGTTATCGGATGATGAGCACATGAAAAATCGATCTCTTGCTTTTCAAATTTGGCTTGTCATCTCAGGCATATTACTAGTTATCTCACTTTTGTTAGCTACGTTGTTTCCAAGCGCACTTAGACAATTCTTTACGGATGAAATTTATACAAGTATTGAAAATGAACAGCATATTTTAAAAGAATACGGGTTACCTAGCCGGTCTGGTGAATATTATTTTAGCAATGATGAAGATGGACCGTCTTTACGAAACCGTACGGTAGACCACATTTTATTACCTGAAAATGTCGATATTTCCTACCTATCATCGCGTGTTCTACCTCAAGATTTTTTAAGACATGCACAGCATCTAGCTCAAAATCAAGAATCAGCTGTCGAACGGTATGAAAAAGACTTAGGTAATCGAACTTTATTTTATGTGGTTAGTAAAGTAATCATTAACGACCAGCCGGCATTTTTACTATCGTTTTCATGGGATACGTATCGAAATGCTTTAGCTTCCGCTTTATTTAAACAGCTATTAGTCGTAATGTCCATTGTTTTCCTTCTAAGCTGGATTCCTTCTATTTGGCTCGCAAAATATTTAAGTCGCCCTCTTGTATCACTTGAGAAGCATGTTAAGCGAATTGCAGAGCAAGAATGGCACGAGCCTGTAACGTTAGATCGTACGGATGAAATTGGAAAATTGGGTTCTTCTATAGAACAAATGCGACAACGACTCATTCGGAAAGAAGAAGCACAACAAACTCTTCTTCAAAATATCTCACATGATTTGAAAACGCCTGTAATGGTCATTAGAAGCTACGCTCAATCGATACAAGATGGTATTTATCCAAAAGGGGATTTATCCAATACCGTTCAAGTCATTGAAGATGAATCACTGAAATTGGAAAAGAAAATCCGTGACTTACTATATTTAACAAAGCTAGATTACTTATCTGCTCACCCTGTCAATCATGAGCCGTTTACTTTGTCAGAACTTATCGGCGAGGTAGTTGATAGGCTACGGTGGAGTCGTACTGAAATCCAGTGGGATATTAGGGATGATAGAGTGACTATTGACGGTGATAAAGAGCAATGGACCAAAGTTATTGAGAACATTTTAGAAAACCAGATTAGATACGCTGATTCATCTATTTCTATCTCTGTTCACAAAAGTTTCTATGAAGAGATGGACGTTGTAGAGTGTTGCATTGCCAATGACGGACCTCCTATCGAAGAGAACGTACTATCTACAATTTTTGAACCGTTTGAAAAAGGTTCAAAAGGAGAATTTGGCATCGGGCTTAGTATTGTAAAACGGATTGTTACTATGCATAATGCGACAATCTCCGTACAAAATTTAGATAAAGGTGTTTCTTTTACTATTCGCATTCCAGTTTTACAAGCAAAGCCGTGACGTTTTCGCCACGGCTTTGTTGTTTATTTATTTGCAATTTCTTCTAGCTCATTAACTACAGAATCGTTTACTACGCGAGTAGAACCTAGTACTGTAAAATCCTTATAGCCGCTTAAAATATCAGCTGTGCCCGCTGGCAACTTGTCTGCATCTGTGAGGATAACTGGCACACCACGTTTTCCAGCTAAAATTGAGCCAGCTAGTGCATCTGGAAAATTAGTTCCCGCTGCAACATAAGCTTGTTTTGTATTGCCAAGCAGGTTCGTCACAACTTTTTGATTTGTTGCATAGCGATGTTCTCCTGCATATCTTACTCGGTTAGCTGGAAGAGAATTATAAACTGTTGCATTTACTACCTGTTCAGAACCAATAACAATAGCTTCTGCTTTTCCTTCAAGCACTTGTGCTGTAGCTGCAGGAATTGAAGTTGGCCTTGTTAGTACAATAGGAATTCCTTCTTTCGCTGCATATGGAGCTACTGATAGAGCATCTGGGAAGTTTTGTCCATTCACTACAATTACTTTTGAAGAATTTATTTGCTTAGCAATTGCCGCTGACGTTTCAAAACGATCTGCTCCTCCTAAACGCTGGACTTCCTTAGCACCTAACTGCTTAATTTCATCTAATACTGAATCTCGAATAACCCTTGAACTTCCTAATACAATTACTTTTTCAGGCTGTAAGCGCTGAAGCTCTGCTTTTACAGTTGGATGCAATTCATGACCTGTTGTTAGTAATAGTGGAGCATTTTCCTGAACTGCAAGAGGAGCTCCTGCTAGCGCATCTGGAAAATTCCCTCCTGCTGCAATGACAACTGTTCGAGCCGTAGTCCACCCTTCTCTTGCAATTTCTGCAGCTGTATCATATCGTTCTGGGCCTGCTAAACGCTTTGCTTCTCGCTTGTATTGCTGCGTGCGCTCTGCATTCCGATAATAAAAACGTAAAATTTGATCATAGGTTTGACCAGCTTTGGCACGATAATAAGCTCCGTATTGACTCATTCCTACACCATGACCATATCCTAGACCTTTTAGTACTATTTCTTTATCAGTAGCATTTTGTTCTGTTACATAGTAACTTTTAATAAGGTTTACCCCAATAATTGGACGAATATCAGAAGCCTTTACATTGTTTAAGCTTAATGTTTTTACATTAAGTTTCCCTTCTGAATCAACATCATCTTTTACAATAAACTTCACTTCTAAACTTCCCTTATTGTAACGATTACTAGCATTCTTTTCCGTGAATTCTAGTTTTGGGATTGAGAGAACCTTAATTTCTTTTCCTTTGTAATCTTTTTGCTGTAAATAAGTTTTGATATTATCAGTAATTTCCTTATCATTTTCTTTGATGGTGCTCCACCAATTTTTATAATGAACTAAGTCTAAGTTCTCTGTGTCTATTTGCTGCTTTTTCACCGTTAAATTCCATGGATGTTTTGGATCATATGAATCCGTTTGAATTGGTAAATAAGGAAGCGGTGAGCCTGACCATGCATTAGCATTAGACTCCGTAACTCCACCATTGCTAGATGAATAAAGTGCGCTGATTAATTTCCCGTTATATGTAAGTGTCTGACCATATGATTTTTCAACAGCTGCATTCGTATTAGCGTAGACTGTTTTGCCACCATATACTTGATATTGAATTGTATCATTAATTGTTTTGTTCAAATGCCCCATTGCATATGTGCGTGCTGCAATCGCTTGAGCCGTTAGTGACTCTACAGGCCAACTTGGAATCATTTCGTTAGGAACGACTCCCTTCAAATACTCCTCCATTGATACGTGGTTAATTGGTTGTACGTATTCGTTACTTTCAATCACAAAATCAAAACTTCCACTATACACTCTTCCCTCAATAAGCGTTTCTGCTGTTTGATTAGTGTATAGCTTAAAGGTTGTATCTTCCTTTAATTTGGTCGTTCCTTTATATAAAGAAATTTTCCCTTGTTCTACCTTTAAGCGATAGGTCTGATTAGCTTCTAAACGAACTCCTTCATAAGATGTTGCTGCATCTTCTGACGTTTGAATTTGAATTTCTTTTTTGTTTTTTAGATAATTTTTTAGCTGGACGCTTATAGTTGGATTCGTTTCAGCTTTCACATTTACCATGGAATAACTCGAACTAAGCATGAACATAACAACTAAAGCAGCAAGTACTTTTTTCATACGTTCCTCCTTGACATAAATAAATCTATGAATCTTTTAAACTTTTTATCGGACAAAAGGAGGGTTTTTTAATCTTTTTTATCTATATATTCCAAAAAAATAAAGTGAATTTCAAATCTACATAACTTTATACCTAATTAATATGACAGAAAATACTCTATTTTTTTACTTTTTATCGTAAAGATTACTGGTTCAAAAATAGGGAATAAAATTGATATATGTTTTTAATATTACATATGTACATTCATTATGGATTGAGGTTTTAAAGGAGTGCTTTATAGATGACAGTTGAACAAATACCTTGCAGTGTATCAAGAGTTGTAAAATCGCAGCATATCTTCCCTAATGATTTAAATAATCACCATACGTTATTTGGAGGGAAAATTGTAGCGGATATGGACATGATCGCATCATTATCTGCTACAAAACATTCAAGAAAGCCATGCGTTACAGCATCGATTGATCACGTCGATTTTATTGAACCTGTGACGGAAGAAGATTTCATATCATATGAGTCTTTTGTTGTACTAACTGGTAAAAGCTCAATGATTATCTTTGTAAAAGTAATCGCTGAGCATTTAATTACAGGTGTTAAACGAATTGCAGCGACTTCTTTCTTAACGTTTGTTGCTTTAGAAGGTGGAAAGCCTGCTATTGTGCCAAAGGTTGTAGCTCAAACTGAAGAAGAAAAAAGCCTACAAGCGATTGCATTAGAACGCAAAAATAATAAGCGTACACAAATTGAACAAAGTAAATCCGTAGCAAAAATTCTTTCAAAAACATTGCGCAGCAGTAACTGAAAAGAGTCCCCATTATAGGGACTCTTTTCAGTTAAAAATAAATTTAATATGCGTTTGCGTTTCGAATGATTTCTTTTATCCTTTTTTCTCTTTTAACAAGTTATTTGCAAAAATCGCCATCGCTTCTTTTAAAAATTCAGCTAACCCTTCTCCGAATTGGTCAATGTTACTTTGAAACCTTTCATCTTGAACATATAGTTCCCCTAATCCTTGAAATGCCTCTGGTGAATACGTCGTAAAATTACGATTCAAAAAGTCATACCATTCTTGTATTGCTTTTTGAACAGGTTCTGATGATGATGATTCATTCATCAACTTAGCTAACTTTTTATAAATCTCATTTGCTTCTGCTGCTAAATCCGCTTGTTCGTCTTTCGTCATCCCTCTAACTTTTTTATTCGCTTCGTTTACTTTTTCGTTCCCCCATCGCTTTTTAGCTTCTTCTTCATACGGATTTTCACTAAAATCAAAACCTTCAAATCTTTGCTTATTAGTCATTGATTTTTCTCCTTTCATTGACTTAATCGTTTGTTCAGTCATGGCAATCATACGATTAAGTCGATTTCTTTTTTCAATTAGAAGCTGTTGATGTAACTCTAACGCTTCTTGTTTATTAAAGGAAGGATCATAAATGACTGCTTTAATTTCTTTTAACGAAAGCCCTAGTTCTTTAAATAATAAGATTTGTTGCAGCATTTCTAAATCTTCTTCAACATATAGCCGGTATCCTGATTCAGTTACCTCAGTAGGCTTCAATAAATCGATATCATCGTAATGATGAAGGGTGCGTATACTAATACCAGCTAAGCTAGCTACTTCCTTTACCTGCATGGCCATTTTCAATCCCTCCTCTTAATTAGTAACGATAAAGTATAACGTAGCGTGAGAGTCAATACTTTTCACCATTTATGTAAGAATTCTTTCTAAGAATCAGTTCTGTCAATCCCCCCACTGCAATTCCCACAGTATATGCAATTATGTCACTCCAAAGAAAACCGTAGCCTAAAATTAGTCCTCCTAAAGTAGTGTGTCTAAGGTGTACAATCCACTCTTCTTGGTAGAGCTGACTACATTCAATGCCATAACAAAATAAAATTGATATTACAATAATTCGAATGGTACTAGCTGTTTTATATACACTGGAAAATCCAAGAAAAATCATTATCGCCCAAAGGGTATCCCCTATATACATCCTTAAAAAAGCGGGCAAATACTCTTGAAACACCCGTGTCGATAGCCCTAGTAGAGCTATTATTAAACATAAACAAGCATAGATAACTCTATTTCTATTGTTCATTAATTTCCCCTTTTTATGACTGAATTCAAAACAAAAAGCACTTTTATCAAGTGCTTCTATTTCTTATTATAATAGATTTTTAAATTCTCTAGCTCATTAGCAGATTTAAATTTTTTATTCGTCAAAATATGATGGTTTGAAAACAATTTTTTTACTTCTTCGCTGTTTTTCCCAAGTAATGTTGTCAAATTAGTCATCATTTGAAGATATTGTTCATCGGTTATTTGCTGAGTTGCATGGAGGCAGCTTCCTACTAAATAAGCTAGAGCTGAATTATCTATATTAATAGTAATATCTACTTTTGCGTTTCCACTATCACTTACTAAGCTTTTCATGATAAACCTCCCCGTACTAACCGCTATTCACTCTTCACTAGCCCAAGCGAATTTCCACTACACCCGCTGACTAAAGAGTCCCCTTAATTTAAAAGATTAAGCCGCTATCAGACTGATCTAGCTTCTGAGACTGTTTTGATCTTTTTCCTTGTCCTAGGTTAATATTAACGCTGGAGTTTCCACTGTTGCTAATGATGTTTTTATTTCCATCCTCATTGTTTGTGCCCCCATTTGGACGAAAATCTGGATTTATTTGTGGCCTTCTGCGCGGATTATTCATCATAACTTCCCCTTTCTAATTATGTTTAATACTTATGTTCTACTATATGTAATGGGAATTTATCACGTATAGGTGTTTGCCTTAGGACAATCGTGGAGTTTTGTCCCAAAGTTTCTAGATACAAGCCTGTTTTCAATAAAAAAGACGGCCATACTTGGCCGCCTCCTTTTATCCTTATACTACCGTTCGACGTTCTAAATTAAATACATTCACTCGTTCATCGTCGAATCGGCTTAGCAGAGAGTCCACTCCATATTCTAATGCAAAAGCTCGCTCATTTTCAGAGATTGGGACCGCTTGTAAAAATGCAACTTTTTTATCTGATAACTCGATAGTAGAGAATGTGTCCCATAAAAATGGCGGAATCAATAAAATATGCTGCATATGAAGGCTATGGTCGAAAGAAGTAATAATGTCTTTATAAATTGCTCCAGGAAAGATTGAAACGTGCGACTTCATCATATGAAATACACACTTGCTTAAAATTTGCGGGAAAAGTTCAAATGAAGAATGACATGCCCCTACAATTTCAATGCGAAGTGGAATACCACCAACCGTGTATCCTGTTGGACAATGATATCCTCCTAATGTTGCGTATGCAGTTAATTCTGATCGCGGATGATTGCCTGTTGCTAAAACATGCACGCTGTGTGTTTTTTTTGCATCTTCAAATTCATCAATGCGATCCTTCCCTCCAAAAACTTCAACTGCTTTATGTATAATTTTCTCATCGTCTTTTGAATAATTAGTCATCAAAAAGCCTCCTTGCTATCAAGCTTACAAAGCCTCTACTGTACAGGATATACTACCAAACGAAAAATCGATAGCAATACGATAATTTGTGAACAAAATGTTATCTGTTCGTAACATATCCTTTAAAAACCAACTTCACATTTTCTTTTTACTACTTCTTCTAAACCATAGGCAAGTTCCCAATCAAAAGAAGCTGAATATACTGTGCTAGATAAATTGAGAATTGAACATGTGATATTATTTTCCATTGCCTTTATACACTGGTCATGTCTCAGATATTTTTGGAATATAGATAAAAACTCACTCTTATTCTTTCAGGAGGACTATTTCATGACTGAACATTTATTACTAGCCTTTGGTTTAACATTAATGGCAGGTCTAGCAACAGGAATAGGAAGTATTTTAGCTTTTTTTGTATCTACAACGAATACAAAATTTCTATCAATTGCACTCGGCTTTTCAGCTGGTGTTATGATTTATGTATCCATGATTGAAATTTTTGTAAAAGCACAGGATGCACTTGTAGGATCACTTGGTAAAGTATCTGGAAATTGGGTAACAGTTGGTGGTTTTTTTGCTGGAATGCTCTTAATTGCAATGATTGATAAATTCGTACCAAAGCAAGGAAACCCCCATGAACTAAAAACCGTAGAAGATATGAAGAAACCAGAAGTAAAAGACACTGCTCTCTTAAAGATGGGTACATTTACCGCTTTAGCAATCGCTATTCATAATTTCCCTGAAGGAATTGCTACGTTTACGTCGACTCTTCAAGATCCTTCTTTAGGAATAGCGATTGCAGTAGCAATTGCTATTCACAACATTCCTGAAGGAATTGCTGTTTCAGTGCCGGTTTATTTTGCAACAGGTGATAAAAAGAAAGCATTTAAACTCTCTTTTTTGTCAGGTCTTTCAGAGCCTTTAGGAGCTATCGCTGCATATTTCTTACTCATGCCTTTTTTGAACGACGTTATGTTCGGAGTGATATTTGCCGCAGTTGCAGGAATTATGGTCTTTATTTCTTTAGATGAACTTTTACCTGCTGCTCAGCGATATGATGAGGCTCACCTTTCTATTTATGGACTTATCGGCGGAATGGCTATCATGGCTATTAGTCTTCTTCTATTCATATAGAAAAACCCCCTTTTAAAAGGGGGTTTTTCTTACAGTTTAATAATTTGTAACTTCTTAGGATACTTCGTTAACGTTTTATTTCCATCTTTCGTAATAACTACATCATCTTCAATACGTATTCCACCAACGTTAGGGATATAAACGCCCGGCTCAATGGTATAAACCATGCCTTCTTTTAGTATGTCATCATTGGTACGGTTCATAGAAGGAAATTCGTGTACACTAATTCCTAGCCCGTGACCTAGTCGATGTGGGAAGTATTCTCCGTATCCTGCTTCTGAAATAAGATTACGCGCAATCATGTCTAAGTCCCCAATCCTTGTACCAGGCTTGGATGCAGATAAAGCAGCTTCTAACGCTTTATTAACCGTCTCATACATATGCTGTTGCTTTTCAGAAATTTCCCCGAATGCCACTGTTCGCGTAATATCCGAACAATATCCATCTAACACAACGCCTAAGTCAAATAAAACCATGTCACCTTTTTTTAGTGTACGTAACCCAGGATTGCCATGAGGGTCACCCGTTTTTTCTCCAAATAAAACCATTGTAGAGAACGACATCTCGCGAATACCTTTTCGCTTTAATTCATATTCAATTTTAGCAAGAACGTCCATTTCCGTAACGCCTTCTTTTAAAGCAGATACACCTACTTCAACACCATAATCAGCGAGAGCTGCTGCTTCTTGTAAAATGTCGATTTCTGCTTGCGTTTTCACTACCCTTAATTCGTTCATTTTTTCTTCTACGCTTTCAAATACAACATCTTGATACAATGTTTTTAACTCTTCACTTCGCAGGAAAGATAGCTGCTCTTTTTCAACTGCTAAACGATCAATAGTATTAATTTCTCTTTTATGTAATGCAGCATGAATTAGCTCCCAAGGGTTTTCATGATCTTCATATCCAACAACATCATATTGCCACCCTGCACTTTTTGCTTGATTAACTTCCATAAAAGGACAAACAAGTAAAGGTTCAGTATTTGGAAATACAAATAGACCTAAAAGTCGTTCATGTGGATCCGTATAAAAATTTGTTAAATAAAATACATTTTCTGTTGAAGAAATAAATGCAGCATCATAGCTTTTTTCAGAAAGCCAAGAAGCCACGTTACTTAAGCGTTCATTCATCGCATATAACTTCCTTTCTTAATCTCTTAAAGCTATTATACCATAATTTCACTACTTTCTCGACTAGTGAAACAACGCCTTTAGGCGTAAAAGACATTCTAGTTTATATACTATTTTGTACTGATTCCCTAGGTTGAATAATTACTTTTTTAAGCCATTGATTATTATACTGATAAACAAGGTGGTAATCTCCTCCGGTAAAGTATTGTTTCTCAAGCATCTCTTGGTTGTTTAAAAAGCCTGGGTCACCAATAAAATAGTTTCCTTCTTTTAATGTAAACGTTTGAATAAACGAACTTACTCCTTCTCCATCTACATCATCATCGATGACTATTTCAACAGAATTGCCATTGCTATGAAAATCAAATTCACCTGTTTGATCGAGCCGTACGACCGGTACATTAAACTCGCCTACTTTTAAAAATTGTTCCATTCCCTTCAAAACTTCAGATTCATGATCATCAAATAACAGGTAGTAGTTAAACTTATATCCATCTGCCTGGAGCATGTTTGCAATTAATTCAAAATGCTCTTTGCTTTGCTCATCATCAAACATGACAATGAATGATTCGTGATAAGATACCATTTGAAAAGGCGTCATTACCTTCTCTTTAAATCGTAACTTCAACTGTTCACATCGCTTTCCCGTCACTTTTGCTCCTTTAATTGTTCCCACTCCATATGTTTTCCAGTGTGAAACAGCTTTTTGTGGAATAACGACTATATTTGAAGATGATACGTATAAGCTCATTTATCCATCTCCTTTGCCATTCTGCATTTTTTCACCTTTTACTAATTAGAGACTTTTGGCTCATTCACCTGCAAAAAACGTATAAATTCATTAAAACCTTTTTGTTTGCTTCAATCTTACATAATACATACCTAGCTTTTACGGTTAAAATGGCTAATACTTGCTAATCATAGAATGTGATGGTAATTTTATATAAGAATATAATTGCTATACTTTTCAATTACTTTAAAATGATAGGTGAGAATATTGGAACAACGTGAACATCGCAAACGACATAAACAGAGAAAGAAAAAGCGAATGAGAAGATTTTTTCTTTTTTGCTTTGTAGTACTGATTGCTTTAGCTGGATATGTTTTTTATCAATATCAACAAGGGTTGGCTGAAGCAGACGGCGACTTTCAAAAAGATGGACAATTTGAATTTAACGGTAAAAGCGCCAATTTAGATACTATGAACGTTCTTCTTTTAGGGATTGATTCCCGTGGGGAAGAACATTCACGTGCTGATACAATTATGATTGCGCACTATGACAAGGATAATAACCAGCCAAAGATTGTATCTCTTATGCGAGATAGTTATGTAGATATACCCGGGTATGGAAAAAATAAAATCAATGCAGCATATGCATTTGGGGGACCTGAGCTTTTGCGCAAAACAATAAAGGAAAATTTCGGTATCGATGTGAATTACTATGCGGTAGTAGATTTTAAAGGCTTCTCAAAAGTTGTAGATACAATTGCTCCAAATGGTATTGAAGTTGATATTAACCAAAGAATGTCCCATGGTATCGGGATGACCTTAGAACCGGGAAAGCAGACGCTTCACGGTGAAGAGCTATTAGGCTATGTGCGATTTAGACATGATAGTCAAAGTGACTTTGGACGTGTTCAAAGACAGCAAGAAGTTTTAGGTAAACTTACAGAAGAAGCGTTAACGCTTCAAACAATAGCTAAAGCACCTAAGTTATGGGGAATTATTGATCCATATGTGGATACAAATGTACCGCCAAAGACCTTCGTGTCTATCGGAAAAGACTTCTTACTTGGAAGTTCGAATGAGCTTGATTCGCTCCGCATCCCTGTTGACGGTGCGTTTACCAATGAACGCGTTTCAGGAGCAGGCGCTGTACTACGATTAGATCTAGAAAAGAACAGGCAGGAAATTCAAACATTCTTAGATTAAAAAGACCCAAAAAGCAGACAGTTTTCTGCTTTTTGGGTCTTTTTTTTATGTTCATACATATATTAGTTACGCTACGGAAACACGACAACGAAATCCGTGTCTACTGGAGGGACCAACGTGAAACTATATCAATATGCTCAGCGTAAAACTGACTCTATGCTTTATCAGCCTTATCATTTCAACACCATTCTTTCTCAAACAGGAGATGTAAAAATAAATTACATTTCATTAGCTCCTTATGATTACGCGCCTCAAACTGAAGCCACGATTCCAAAACTATTATTAGTTGTAGGCGGCGAAGGATGGGTTGGTAACAGTGAGGAGCGAATTGGTGTCAATTCCGGAGAAGCCGTATTCTGGAAAGCTGGTGAATACGTTGAATTTGGTAGTGCGAATGGAATGACCTGTATTAGTATTGAAGGCTTTGAGATTTCTCCAGATACGTGGCTTCAAGCACTACATAAAGGTACAGCTTCGTCGTAAGTAAAAAAGAGGATAGTCATAACTAAATGATTCCTTTTTTAGCATAATTATGTTGTAAAAACAAGTTCGTTCCATTATGCTTCAAACACTTGCTTTCCGCGGCGAAAGCAAGTGTTTGAAGCCAACAAAAAATATCAGAACGATTAAAAGGAGTTAACTTTCAACAGTTCTGATATCTCATTATCCTAAATACTTATGCTCAAACCTAATTTACTAATTACCTCCTGATACTAATCCCTTTTCAACCAAGAACTTACGAGCTACCTCTTCTGCTGCTTTTCCTTCAGCATTGACTTCATAGTTCATTTTACGCATTTCTTCATCCGTAATTTTCCCTGCTAACTTATTGAGAATCTCTTTTAATTCAGGGTATTCTTTTAATGTTTCTTCTCTTAAGACCGGGGCACCTTGATAAGGTGGAAAGAACTTTTCATCATCTTCTAGAACTGCTAGATTATACTGTTCAATTTCTGGATCTGTTGCATACGCATCCAATAAGTTAATATCACCTGTTTGGACTGCATTATAGCGAAGCTTTGGTTCCATCGTTTTAACATTTTTTAGAGCTAAGCCATACTCTTTTTGAAGACCTGCATATCCATCTTCTCGATCCTTAAATTCGAGGGTCAAGCCAGCCTTTACCTGATCCGCCACGTTTGTTA
The DNA here is from genome assembly GCA_024134725.1 of Bacillus sp. 1780r2a1. NCBI lineage: Bacteria > Bacillati > Bacillota > Bacilli > Caryophanales > Bacillaceae > Bacillus > Bacillus sp. 1780r2a1. The sequence continues at coordinate 2,821,460 of CP099863.1, forward strand.
AGTCTGAAATGGTTTTCACATTATTTTGTTCCGCAAACTCTTTGGTCACTGTTAATGTATACGTGTTATTAAAAGCCATCGGTTGAAGGTAAGCTAAATCAAATTTCTCCTTGAGTCCTATTTTGGCTTGTTCGTACACCTCACTAGCCTCTTTGCTGTCAGGCTGCTCTTTTAAATGCGTAACAAGCGCTGTTCCCGTATATTCTGGATAAATATCAATTTCTTTATTACGAAGGGCTTCAAATACAAAAACTGTTTTTCCCAATGACGAACGTAAATCTACTTTCAAATTCGTTTCATCTTCAATTAACTGCTTATACATATTAATTAAAATATCTGGTTCTGCACCAAGTTTCCCACCAATTACAAGATCTGGTTCAGTTGTTTTCATAGCGATGAACGGGGAAGAAAGAATCAGTACTAAAATAGCCACCATGATAATAGGACGTTTTTTTGAACCCTTCTTTGAAGAATTTTCAATTATTCGAAGAGCGACATCAAAGACAATTGCTAATAGGGCTGCTGGAATGGCCCCTAATAAAATAAGAGCATTATCGCTTCGATCGATTCCTAATAGAATTAAGCTACCTAATCCACCTGCACCAATTAATGCAACGATGGTCGCTGTTCCAATAATTAGAACCATTGCTGTACGAATACCAGCCATTATAACTGGAAGAGCTAATGGGAGTTCGACTTTTACCAGTCGCCTAAATGAATTCATCCCCATTGCTCTTGCTGCTTCAATTAAAGATGGATCTACTTCTTTAATTCCTGTATATGTATTGCGAACAATTGGTAATAAAGCATAGAGAAACAAAGCAATAACAGCGGGAACGGTTCCTATTCCTACTACTGGAATTAATAACCCTAATAAAGCTAATGAAGGAATCGTTTGTAGAACAGCCGTTACGCCAATAATAGGCTCAGCAATTCGTTCATGCCTTGTTAAATACAGACCAAGAGGTACGGAAATTAACACTGCAATTAATAGCGCGAGTACGGAAATCTGAACATGTTCAAGCAGTGCTTGAAGAAGCGCGTCTCCCCTTTGTTCTAACAGAGTAGTTAATCCGTTCATTATACCATCGCTCCTTGTTTTGATTTATTAGACAAGAAGGCAAGGATATTTTTGTTTGTTACAATACCAATTTTTCTTGAACCTTTATAAACACCAACATAATCGTTTTCTTGTAAAAGTTCTATCGCTTCGCTAATAGATGCGGATGACTTTAATTGTACGGGTGCTTCAATGTGCTCAAAATCTTGCTGGTTTGTTTCATTAACGAATACTTCCAATGGTTGGAGCAATATGCTTCCCTGATTACCAATAAATGATTTCACAAAATCATTTTTAGGCTTTTGAATAAATTCTTCCGGTGTGCCAATTTGAACTACTTCCCCATCTTTCATTAAACAAATACGATCGCCAAGCGTCATTGCTTCGCTCATATCATGCGTAACAAAGACGAATGTCTTTTTTATCTTTTCTTTTAAAGCTAAAACGTCTTGCTGCAGTTGATCACGACTTAGCGGGTCCAATGCACTGAAAGGTTCGTCCATCAGAATAACGGGCGGATCGGCTGCGAGGGCTCTAGCTACACCAATGCGCTGCTGTTGCCCACCGGAAAGCTCAGAAGGTTTGCGATTGCGGTACTGCTTAGGGTCAAGTCCAACAAGTTCTAATAACTCGTCTACACGCTTTTTAATTTTATTCTTTTTCCACCCCTTCATCTCAGGTACTACCGCTATGTTTTCAGCAATGGTCATATGAGGGAATAGAGCAATTTGCTGGAGTACGTAACCGATTTCCCAGCGAAGTTCATTGATGTTGTGATCAGTTACTTTTTTATCTGCTATGTATAGATTACCACTAGTTACATCGTGTAAGCGATTTATCATTTTGAGCGTTGTTGTTTTTCCACATCCACTAGGACCAATAAGAACAAAAAACTCTCCTTGCTTTATTTCTAAATTAATTTCTTTGACAGCTATAGTTCCATCCTCATACTGTTTTGAAACATTTTTAAATGTAATCAAATTTAGATGCACTCCTCGTCCAATTTTTATTGCTAACCTCTTTTACCCCTGGTTTTTATTGCTTAAACATTTTTATCGTTTCTCTCTTTTTTGAAAATAAACCTTTTAAAGAATACCAAAAAAAAACGAGATCCCTTACTTAAAAAGGCTCTCGTTTTACTACACTTATTATGCTAGCGACAGGGATTGAACCTGCGACCTCTTGCTTACCATGCAAGTGCTCTACCTACTGAGCTACGCCAGCGTCAATCATAATTATATCATATTCTTGTATTTTTTCAAAACACTTTATTTCATTTATTATCCAAAATATATTTATCTAATCCACCATAGTCTACAAAAATTCAAATGAATGTAAGAATACCTAACAATAAAAATGAGAATTTTCTAAAAATGAGTTACACTGGTAAAACATTCAAGAAACTAGAAAGGAAGAAGATAAATGGACCAACAACAAATGCTTAAAAAATCTCCCCCAAAAACACCTTACCCACGTGACTGTACGTTTAGCAAGGAGGACTGGACTACTCTTTCAACTTATTGGTATCCCGTCGCACAAATAGCTGAAGTAAACGAAAAGCCGCTTAGCGTTAAGCTGCTAGATGTTAATTTAGTGGTATATCGAACTAAAAAACAAGTTGTTGTAGCCCGAGATCTCTGCGTTCACCGCGGAACTCCGCTTAGTATGGGTTGGATAGAGGACGATGAAATTGTATGTCCTTATCATGGATTCCGCTACAACACAGAAGGAGCTTGCACATCAATACCAGCGCACCCTGATGCAAATATATCTCCCCGCCTTTGCATGACAGTGTACCCTGCTATCGAGCGTTTTGGACTCATTTGGACATCGTTAACAGGGGAAATAGATAACATTCCACAGTTTCAGGCTTGGGATGACCCTGACTTTCAACAAATTGTTTGTCCTAGCTTTGATATAGGTGGTTCAGCAGGTCGACAGATGGAAGGCTTTTTGGATGTTGCACATTTTGCCTGGGTTCATACGGAGACATTTGGTGATCGGAATAATGCATTCGTTCCCAGATATAAAGTTGATAAAACAGACTATGGTTTAAACGTGGAGTATTTAAGCACTGTGAGTAATTATTCTAAAGAGCAAGCCCACTTAAATCCGGAAAACTTTAAATGGCTGCGAGTATTTGACGTGTATCCACCTTTCACTGCTACGCTAAAAGTTTATTTTCCTGAAGGGGGCCAGCTTTGGATTATGAATGCAGTTTGTCCGGTTTCTGCCCGTGAAACACGCTTATTTGTACCTATTGCCCGCAACTTTGACAAGGACTCTCCTGTTGAAGGTGTTTATGACTTTAATCTTCGAGTATTTGATGAGGATCGTGAGATGGTCGAAAATCAAAAGCCTGAAGATCTTCCTCTTGATTTACAAATGGAAGCTCATATCGCGGCTGACCAAACATCCATTGCTTATCGAAAACTGCTAAAATCAATGGGCTTAAGCTTTATTTATACGAGCTAATAAAAAGCGCGTCAGGTTGAAACTTGACGCGCTTTTTATTGATCATGTTTGAGTCGGGCATACATGCATAAATCAATAAACGTTCCTTTTGACTTTTCAGCTTTTCGCAAGGTCCCTTCATATTGAAAGCGATTCTTCTCTAATACATGAATCGAAGCTTTATTTGCTGCTTCTACTTTAGCCGATATTCTAACCATATGAAGGTACGAAAAACCATGATTAACTAATTGTTCAACTACCTCTGAACCATACCCTTGTCTCCAGAACGCTTCGTCTAGTTCATAACCAATCTCTCCATGCTGATTATGAGTATCAATTTGATTAAACCCGCATGAACCCATAATTTTTGCTTGCTCTTTATGAAAGATCGTATAGCGTAGCGCTTTTTGTTCCTTCGCGAGATTCTTTAGATACACAATCATTTCCCCTGCTTGCTTTTCATCACAAAAAGGATCAATATTCATGAATTCAGTTATTTTTGGATTAGACCATATTTTAAAAAGCTCCGGTGCGTGCGCAAGTTGGATTGGAATTAGGCAAATCCGTTCACCTTGAAGAGGTTGCCCCATAACTCCTCCTCCTTTCAATACTCATCATACTTTTTTCACTATACAATGAACACATTCATAAAAAAAGGTAAGGTTCACTTATAAATGAACCTTACCTTTTTCATTTTATTTAGCAAACTGTTCTCTTTTAACAGCTTGTTGATCTTGTTTAACTCCGCTAACTGTCACGCGCTTCATAAAGAGAGATAAAATTAATGCCACCACTATAAGTATCGATGAAATTAAAAATGAATCATTAATTCCTTCAACCATTGCCTGTAGTCCAATTTGCTGTTGCAAATCAGCCGTTGGTGCAACCACTCCATTACTCATTGCTTCTTTCGCTAATTCTTCTGCATGAAATTCTGTGCGGTTAGACATAACTGTTACAAGTAAAGCCGAACCAATAGCTCCTGACACTTGTTGTAATGTATTATTCATCGCTGTGCCATGTGGATTAAACTGCTGCGGAAGCTGATTTAACCCATTTGTCATAATTGGCATCATAACCATTGACATACCGAACATACGAGCCGTATATAGAATAATTAACTCCGTATACGTAGTTGTTAACGATAACTGACTAAACATATACGTCGTAATACCTGTGATAGCTAGCCCAATTACAGCTAGTACGCGTGCACCAAATTTATCAAACAGCTTCCCAGTAATTGGAGACATAATCCCCATGACTAAGGCTCCTGGTAATAACAAGAGTCCTGAATCTAAAGGCGAAATCCCTCGAGCACTCTGTACGTACATTGGAAGCAATAGCATTGCAGAGAACAATGCCATCGTAATAACAATTGAAATGGCAGATGACAATGCAAACATTGGATATTTAAAGATACGAAACTCTAGCATTGGCTTTTCAAGCTTAAATTGACGAGTAATAAATAGGACTAACCCAATCACTCCAACGATGATTGTTCCGTATACTTCTAGTGATCCCCATCCTTTGTCTCCAGCTGAACTAAATCCGTACAGTAACCCCCCAAATCCAAATACAGAAAGAATTAAAGAAAGCTTATCTAACTGAATATCTACCTTTTCCTTTTGATCTTTCAACAAGAAAAATGCTAACACAAGAACAATAACTGCAATTGGCGTTACAACGTGAAATAGCATTCTCCAGTCATAATGTTCAATTAACCATCCTGAAAGAGTTGGGCCGATTGCAGGTGCAAAAATCATCACCAATCCAAAAATACCCATTGCTCCCCCGCGCTTTTCAATTGGAAAGCTCGTTAACAGCACATTCATTAATAGCGGCATCATAATAGCTGCTCCCGATGCTTGAATAACACGAGCAGCTAACAATACTCCAAATTCCGGTGCTACCCCAGCTACTATTGTACCCGTTGTAAAAAGAGCCATCGCTGTTAAAAACAAGCTGCGGACCGAGTATCGTTGAATTAAAAAAGCAGTGGTTGGAATCATGATACCATTGACAAGCATATAACCTGTCGTTAGCCACTGAACGGTTGATGTTGTTACTCCTAATTCATTTTTTATGGATGGTAAAGCAATGTTTAATAATGTCTCATTAAGTAATGAAATAAATGCTCCTATAAGTAAAATACCAATAATTCCATATGGTGGTTTTTTTGTAGTTTGCATAAAGTTCCTCCTCTCATTAAACCATTAGTATATTTTTTTATACCATCAGTTTACATATTGTATATTATACCTTCAGTCCACTTTTTGCAACAAAAAAAAGCCCTTATTTTAAAAGAGTTTGTGTAAACGCTTTTTCTCTTGTATCATAAATAAATAGACAGGTAGTACACTTTTATTGCAGGTGATAAAATGAATAAAAAACAAGAATTGATGCTAAAGAGTGCTCATAAGCTCTTTGTTGAAAAAGGATTCCAAGCAACATCTATACAAGATATCGTTGAAGATAGTGGAATTTCAAAAGGCACGTTTTATAATTACTTTTCGTCTAAGAATGAGCTAGTCATTAAAATTTTCGAGTCCGTTTATAATGAGTTAGAAACCAAAAGAAATGAATTTTTAATTGGCCAAAACCGTTCAGACTTAGATATATTCATTAAGCAAATTGAACTTCAAGTACAAATGCATCATCAAAATCAATTGTTTACACTATTTGAAGAGATTTTCTTTTCAAATAACGCTGAGCTAAAGGAGCATTTTAAACAAGCTCAGCTTTACGAATTACACTGGCTTTATAATCGATTAATTGACTTGTTTGGCTCAGACAAAAAAGCTTATTTACTGGACTGCGCCATTATGTTTTTAGGACTTCTACACCGTAACTTTCACTACAGCGTTATGGCACATCATAACCAAATTAACGCACCTAAAATCATTCGCTATACGGTTAATCGATTAGTTCATCTAGTGAAAGACGTTTCTACTAACCAAGAAATGCTTTTTGATCCTGACTTACTAACACAGTGGGTTCCTTTTCACAATCATTCTCCTCAAACAACTGAACAAAAGATTCGGGCATCTATCTTATTAGTAACGAAAGAAGCAGAAGACGCTAATGATGTAGATAAGCCAAAAATTCTTGAACTACTAACCTTCTTACAAGAAGAGCTGATTCGTCAACCTAAATTACGCTCCTTTGTCATTAGCAGTACTTTGTATTCTTTAAGCAAAACAGTAGTAGGTACATCAGACGAGTTTAAACGTTTAGAAGAGCTTATTGATCTCCTAATTGAAGAACAAAAAGAGCCACCTATGTAGGTAGCTCTTTTGTTTATTTTAAAGGCTTGTTATTTTTAATATTTAATCCTGAACCAAACGGGTATAGCGTCTCTCCTTTATTAATGACAGAAGGAATGGCTACGGGAAGCTTCCCTTTTGGATTAGCAACCCCAAAAATGGTTTTAACACCCGCTGGAATATTTGGCTGACGATAGCGTCCATTTGTGAATCCTTTAAAACCGTAGACCGCCAAAACAGCATTTGCTTCCTCAAAGTTTGCTACATCATAAGGATTTCGCACACTCATCAATACAAACTTTTTACCCTGTGATTGGCTATAGTTCATAACAGCTCTTGGGAAAGCTGTTGCCCATTTGGATGAATCTTGAACTGCGTCATCGATTACCCCATCGTTCACTGCTGGATCATTTTTTACTACATATGAACTTGTAATAACATAATCAGCTTCATTTATCTTTTCTTTAGTTTCTTCTGTAAACGCCTTATTCTCGAATTCTAAGCGTTCCACTTCTACTGACTTAATGTGCTTTTTATCTACTAACTCTTGAATTGTTCGCGCCATTGCATCCGTTTGGTCTTTGAAAGGTGCAACTACCAGTACTTTTTCATGCTTTTTAGGCTTAAATGGCAAAGTACGCTTATCATTTTTTAGTAATGTCACCGCTTCTTCTGCTATTTTTTCTTCTGCTTTTAGGTGCTCTTTGTTTCCTACTACGCTTAAAGCATTTTCCACTTGTTCATCTACGTTGTGATCAGTTGCTTCGTAAATTCCTCGCTTTATTTTTAAATCTATAATTCGTTCAGCTGAGTCATTAATCTCAGCCATTGGAATTTCTCCACTATGGACTGCATTTATTACTCCATTATAAACATCTTCTAAATTTTTTTCCATTTCAATAGAGTTGACTTGAGCAGGCATAAGTGCAATATCTACACCAGCATTAATAGCCATAATAACAGCCTCTTCTTGACCAAAATTATCCGAAATAGCTTTCATATTCAATGCATCTGTAACCACAATTCCATTGTATCCAAGCTCTTCCCGTAAAAGGTCGGTTATAATTCCTTTTGACAAAGTAGCTGGAACCATAATTTGTTGACCATCTTTTTTACTTGTATATGTTGTGTCATCAAGAGCAGGAAATTGTAGGTGCGCCGTCATAATCATGTCTACACCTGCATTCATCGCTTCTTTAAACGGATAAAGCTCCACTTCGTCTAAGCGCTTTTTATCATGTGGTACAACTGGTAAACCATAGTGACTATCTACAGCGGTATCTCCATGTCCTGGGAAATGCTTGGCTGCCGTTGCGATATTTTGTTTTTGCAACCCTTTAATTGTTTGAACACCTAACTTTGCTACTAACTGTGGATCTGAACTAAATGACCGAACACCAATTACCGGGTTTCCTGGGTTATTATTTACGTCAAGCGTCGGTGAAAAGTTTACGTTAACCCCCAAAGAAGACAGCTCTTTACCGATAATCTCTCCAGTTTTGTATGCATTTTGTTCGCTTCTAGTAGCACCAAGTGCCATATTTCCTGGCAAGTTGGTTCCCGACTGCAGCCTTGTAACAATTCCGCCCTCTTGATCAATTGTAATGAGAAGAGGAATATCTTCGCTGGCATTTTGCAGGCCGTTAACTAATCGAACTGTTTGTTCAGTATCTACCACATTTTCTGCAAACAAAATCACGCCGCCAAGATGGTATTTCTTTATAATACTTCCTACTTCATCGTTCATTTCAGTAAATCCTACAGCCGTTTTTTCCCCTTGCTTCTTCCAGTTACGAAAATCTGGCATCAGCATTTGACCAACTTTTTCTTCTAGCGTCATTTCTGAAACAATTCTTTTAGCATCACTCACTTCTTTTGCTGATACTAAAGGAGCCTTAAAAGGAATAAAGATTGAGGTGGCTAAAGCTGCTACAAGTCCTGCACAGATTACCTTTTTCATGAGATCGCTCTCCTCTTTATTTTATTTATACAGCAAATATCCTTTTCTCAACTTTTGAAATTCGCTTAGCTCCGGCTTCCATTCTGCAACAATGTCTTGAATTGATTTTCCATTTTCAATGCCTTGTCGAACTAAATTATTGCCTGTTAGTAAATCAAAGAATGGTTTATTTCCAGCGTTAAACGCAAAGTGATCTGGGTACAAATCGTGAATAGTCTTTACAATTGCTACCCCTGTTTTCACAGGTTCATATGTTGATTCATTACTTACATGGATTTCAATTCCTCCTGAAAGTTTACCGCTATGCTTAGAGAAAGAAGGTGTGAAATAAGATGGACGGAACGTAACGCCTGGAAGTGCAAGTTTATTGAGTTCTTCAGCCAGATCACTTCCGTTAATAAACGGTGCTCCAATTGTTTCAAACGGCTTAGTTGTTCCTCTTCCCTCTGAAACATTTGTCCCTTCAATTAACGAAGCTCCCGGATATACAATGGCTGTGTCTGCTGTTGGCATGTTAGGTGAAGGAGCAATCCATTCTGTAGGTAAATCCTTTGCGGTCATTGATCGTTTCCAGCCTTGCATTTTGACTACTTTTAAATCAGCTCCAATATTGAACTCTTGATTAAATAACTGTGCCAATTCACCTACTGTCATGCCGTGACGAATTGGAATTGGATACATGCCGACAAAGGAAGCATACTCTGCTTGTAAAACCGGTCCTTCTATCTTCTCACCACCTAAGGGATTCGGTCGATCTAAAACAACGATAGGAATATTATTTTCTTTTGCAGCTTCCATTGCGTAAGCCATTGTATAAATATAAGTGTAAAAGCGCGTACCTACATCTTGAATATCAAAAACCAGAACTTCTACACCCTTTAACATTTCAGGAGTTGGCTTTTTAGTTGGACCATACAGACTGTACACAGGAAGCCCCGTTTTTTGATCGATATAGAATTCTACGTGCTGACCAGCTTGAGCATCTCCCCTTACTCCGTGTTCCGGTCCATATAAGGAGACAAGGTCAAAAGCTTTATGTTCATTAAAAATATCAACAATACTTTTAAGCTCTTGATTAACACCTGTTGGATTTGTAATGAGTCCTACTTTTTTTCCTTCTAGAAGTTTCAACTCATCTTCTAAAAGAACTTCAACACCTAACTTAAACTGTTGTTTCTTCCCAGGACCTTTTGCTTCACTGGATGAAGTAAAATAAGGTACTGCTATACTAAATAAAAGAACAGCTATTAAAACTCCCATTGACCATCTCTTCATTTATAATCCGCTCCATTTCGTTTATTGTGTGAAATGGCTCCTTCTCATGCTGCAGAGTATAAAATGTCTAAAAAGGATACCCATTAGGTTTTGCAAATGAAAATCTTTTATTCTTTTATCAATCTGAGACTATAAGCTTGCTGAGCAAGTTCTAATAATTCTATATCTTCTGGATGGATTTTCCCTATTACGTTGACCCGATCATCAGCCGGTAAGTCATTCAAAACAACATGGACCTCACCTTGGTACCTCCCGTAACGTTCATTGTCCATTGTAATAGTTCCTCGCGTTCGACTAACCGTTTGAATTGGATTTATAACCTCACTTGTACGCGTTCCTTGTAACCGCACAACATCTCGTGAGCGATCCGGACGTAGTCGGTATGTACACGCTGGCAGCGTTTCTGTCAACATACGAAGATTTAATATCTTATACTTATTCCAATCATCTAACGCATTCAATATTCTTTCATCGAATTCAGGATCTCCAATATAAATATTGCTAATCCCTTCTTCAACTAGACGAACTGCTGCTAACAGCATGTTTACTGTACGATGCTGTTCTAAAGTAGGTAATCCTTCAAACAAAGGTCCTCGTTTTTCTTTTTGACCCGCCACAAACGCAACAACGGGAATCTGATATTGAAAAAACATACGATTTTGCTGTTGAAAAAACACTTCATCCAATCCTGTTTCACGCCTTGGATAAAAATTGTGCCATCCCACTAGCTGATTAGCTTCTATGCCCGCTGTAAACAGCGCGTTAAGAAAACTTTCTGACACCGTACTGGCATTAAGAGCCAACTTAAAAAATTGAGAAAGACGAACAATATCCTCTACCTCAAACCCGTCGTCTAATCGAATACCCGTCACGCCCAAGGAAGCCAAATCTTCCAACTGGTGAATCTGCAGATGAGTAGGTGTATGTTTAGAAACATCAGCATAAACTTCCATTTGATGTTTCTTTGCTACTTGCAGTAAATATTTAGCTCTTTGAGCAAGATGACCTGTTTCCTCAGGAATGTGAAGCGAGGTAAACGCTCGCTTCACTCCACTTTTACTTGCTTCTATAATTCTCTGTTCAGCAAATTGATCATTTAAATAAAAAGAAATACCTATCAATCGAACTCTCCTGCCATTTCATCTTTAAATCCAAATCCGTATGTGAATAAAAATCCTGCTATATATGCAATCAATAGCCCAACTAAATATAAAACGATTTGCTGTGCATGAACCAGGAAGGTTAGCGGTAATCCAGAAACCCCTACTGCAACTGTTGCAATATTAAAGTATGCTTGGAAAGCACCTCCAACTCCAGCACCTAAACAAGCTGTTAAAAACGGTCGACCTAATGGTAACGTCACTCCAAAGATAAGTGGTTCTCCAATACCCAGCATTCCTGAAGGTAACGCTCCACCAATAGCTCGTTTCAAACGCTTTTTCTTTGTCTTTGCATAAATCGCAAAGGCCGCCCCGACTTGACCAGCTCCACCCATCGCAAGAATAGGTAGCAAAGGATCATCCCCAATTGAGTTGATTAGTTCTAAATGAACAGGCGTTAATCCTTGGTGTAGTCCTGTTACAACAAGTGGCAAGAATGCTGCTCCTAGAACAAAGCCAGCCACAATTCCTCCAAGATCAAGCACGCTCAGTAATCCTTTTGTAATTAAGTCTGAAATGAATCCTCCAAGAGGCATAAAAACAATATATGTGACAACTCCTGTAACAAGAAGAGCTACAGTAGGTGTTACAATAATATCTAAAGATTGAGGTACAAACGGTCGAACTTTTTTCTCAACAATTGCAATGAAAATAGCTGCAAACAATACGCCAATTAAACCGCCTCGACCCGGTAATAACGCTTCTCCAAAAAGTTGAATGTCTCCCACCGCTGGATTAATAACTAAGATGCCAGCCAGACCTCCTAAAGCTGGAGATCCACCAAACTCTTTTGCTGCATTAATTCCAACTAAGATACCTAAATACGCAAATAAACCGCTTCCAATGGCTGTTAGAATTAAAGCCAGCTGTGAATCTGCTGCTAACCACTCCGCCTGCACAACTGACTTTGTAATTCCCGTAATTAATCCAGAAGCTACAAGAGCTGGAATTAATGGAATAAAAATACTTGCAATTCTTCGTAAAAACAACTTAAACGGTGTTTGATTTTTTGCTTTTAGTTCACTCTTCTTTTGAGCAGCTCTTTCGCTTAAATCTAGCCCTCCAGCTTCATCTATCAGCTGACCAAATGCTTCTGTTACCACCGTAACTTTTCCTGGACCCAAAATAATTTGAAGCGTCTCTTCTTCTACGACGCCCAATACACCATCTATACGCTTAATAGCGTCCAAGTTTACTAGACTCGAATCTATTACTTTTACTCTTAAGCGCGTCATACAATGCGTATACTCGTTAATATTACTAGCGCCTCCGAGATTTTCTAATATTGATTTTGCTAACACTTTATTTTCTGTTGACATGCTAGCTCCCCCTTTGTTTTACTGGCTCTCCAAAGTTTTGATGTATAAAGCCTTACTTTTGCTTATCCTTTAAAAATTGAATTGCATCTCTTGTACGATCTATATATTCAACGGTTTCATCGTATTTAGTACTTGCCATAGCTAAAAACAATGTATCAATGACGTACAACTGAGCTAACCTAGATGAGGTAGCTGCACTTCGAAACGGCGCTTCTCTTGTGTAGGAAGTATGCAGTGAAATATCCGTTAAGGCTGATACTGCAGATAAACCTTGCTTCGTTAAGCTAATGGTTGTTAAACCTTGCTTTTTCGCTAAGGATAAAATATTAATGACCTCAGACGTTTCTCCTGAAAAAGAAATTCCTACGACAACATCATCAGCTCCTGCGTTTGCAATTAAAGTCGCTACTATATGAACATCAGTAAAGGCCGTCGCTCCCTTATTTACTCGTAAAAACTTCTGCTGTGCATCCATGGCGATGATATGAGAAGCTCCAACACCAAAAAAGTGTATCGTTTTTGCCTTGCTTAAAGCCCTAACGGCTCTTTCAATCTCCTCGTGCTGCAATAGCTCAGAAGTATCACTAATACTTTGAACACTATTGATTGTTGTTTTTTTTACAATAGATTGTATCGTATCATGAGGCGTAATATCACGGTACCCTTGCTCTACCTTTTTGCTTAAGTCTCCTGCTATCCGAACCTTTAAGTCTTGAAATCCCTTTACACCCAACGATTTACAAAGGCGAATAACGGCAGCTCCGCTAGCACCCGCTAATGAACCTAGTTCACCAGCTGTGTAATCCATCACGGCTTCAGGCTGAGCTAAAATATATTCGGCGATTTTCTTCTCAGAAGCTGGTAGCTGTGGAAGGAGAGCGTGAATAATTCTTAATCCACCTGTCGCCATTTTTTCTCTCTCCTTTTCACTTGCTTTGTTGGATTGCTTTTCGAACATATCCATCATTTTTTTCTAGAAGAGTTCGCGCTTCTTCAACTGTTGCTTGCGTTTTAATCATAACAATGGCTGTCTTCACTTCATTATTGGCTTCTTCTAGCGCTGCTTTTGCTTCTTCATATGAAGCTGCAGTTACTTTTTCGATGATCCCAATCGCTCGTTCTTTTAACTTGTAGTTACTGACATTTACGTCAATCATTAAATTTTCATATGCTTTCCCAAGTTTAATCATAGAAGCTGTTGAAATCATGTTTAAAATCATTTTATGAGCTGTTGCGGACTTTAAACGTGTTGATCCTGTTAAAATTTCAGGGCCTACAACGACTTCTATTGCTCGATCTGCCACTTGTGAAATAGCTGCATTTTCATTACATGATAAGGCAATGGCCTTCGCTCCAATACTTTTCGCATACTTCAAAGCTCCAATTACATACGGAGTTCTTCCACTAGCAGCGATCCCAATAACTGTATCAGCGCTTGTTAATTCAATTCTTTGTAAATCTTGCACGCCACCTTCTTCACTGTCTTCTGCTCCTTCAACAGCTTTTACAAATGCACCTTCTCCTCCAGCCATAATTCCTTGTACAGTAGATGGATCCGTACTAAAAGTAGGAGGGCACTCTACAGCATCCAGAACACCTAATCGACCACTTGTACCAGCTCCAATATAAATGAGTCGACCACCCGATTTTAAAGACTGAACAACATATTCAACAGTTGCTTCAATATCTGGTAAAACCGCATTAACAGCTGCAGCTACCTTTTGATCTTCTTCGTTCATAATGCGTAAAATATCAGCTGTGTTTTCAACATCGATATTCATTGTGCGTTCATTGCGAGATTCTGTTGTTAGTATAGTTAGATTTTTATCCATGACTTTTCCTCCTGTAACACAGTTAAATTTACATTCATTATAATTTTATTAAAATTAAATTTCAATAACTAATTAATATTATTAAAATCAAATTTCAATTAGAACTTTTCCTTCTCTTTTCCACAAAAAAAACATGCGCTAACTAATAATCAGCACATGCTTCTAAGTAAAGCTTTATTTTCCGCCTGTAAACGAGATGCCTTTAACAAAGTATTTATTAAAAAAGGCATATAGCAATAACATTGGTAATGTAAAGACCATTGACGCAGCCATAATATAATTCCAATAACTAATATATTGACCTTTGAACGTATTAAGACCGAGGGTTAGCGTGAACATCTCCGTGTCTGACATCACAATTAAAGGTCGCATAAAATCATTCCAAAAGCCCATGAACACAAAAATTGCTTGAGCAGCTAGAGCCGGCTTGGCCAGTGGAAGAACGACTTTAAAGAATGTTCCAAATTTAGATAACCCATCTAGTTCCGCTGCTTCTTCAAGCTCTTTTGGAAAATTAATAAAAAATTGTCGCATCATAAAGATAAACGTTGCATTTACCATTGCCGGTACAATCATTCCCTGATACGTGTTTAACCAACCAAGCTCTTTTAAAATTAAAAAATTGGGAATCATAGTAACCTGTCCTGGGATCATAAGCACAGCTAAAATTATCATAAATATGCTCTTTTTCCCAGGAAAGCTAAGCCTAGCAAGTGCATATCCCGCCATCGAATTAAACAATAAATTTAAAGCTGTTCCAACAACAGCTATAAATAAACTATTAAACAACCAACGAGGGAACAATTTTTGTTCAATGAAAATTTGCTTGTAATTTTCGAAAGTAAAATCTTTTGGTATAAAGTTCATCGTTCCTGAAACAATTTCTTCTAATGTTTTAAAAGAGGCTGACATTGCCCAAATAAAAGGTATTAACGTAATCAACGCGTATACTGTTAAAACAACATAAGCAACAACTTTCCAGGCACTTTGGGTCTTTTTCATATCTTCCCCTCCTTAATACATGCTTTCTTCTTTTGAAAATTTACGCTGAATTAATGTCGCGATTAAAATAACAAACGCTAATAAAAATGCTAAAGCAGCTGCATAACCCATCGTTCCTAGGTTTTTAAATGCATATTGATAAATTAACAGAACAACAGTAAGCGTTGAGTTATTTGGACCTCCAGATCCTCCTGAGAAGATAAATGATTGATCAAACAATTGAAATGTTCCAATGAGACCCATAATAACTACAAATGATGTGATTGGCCTTAAATTTGGAACGGTAATATGCCAAAATCGTTGAAAAGCATTGGCTCCATCAAGCTGTGCTGCCTCGTATAAAGAGTCTGGTACATCTTGTAAAGCTGCTAAGTAAATAACCATATAAAATGGTGCCGTTGCCCAAATATTCATAATCATGATTGCAACAAGAGCTACTTGAGGATTTCCCAACCAGTTGTATGTAGGAAGTCCTAATATAGCTAAAGATTGATTAACTAATCCGTTTTGATTATACATCCACATAAAAATTAACGTTAAAACCGCAGATGATGTAAGCGTTGGCAGAAAATAAATAATCCTAAAAAATTTCTCTGCTTTTAGTCCTGCATTTAATGTAGCTGCTAATACTAAAGCTAAAATAGTTTGTGCAGGTACAACAATAATTACATACTTCAGCGTGTTCCAAAGCGCAATATGTGCTTTGTCATCCTCTAACACCTTCATATAGTTTTCTAGCCCTCGAAAGCTAAATTCAGTACCACCTAGTAGCTGGACTTTATTTAACGATAGAAAGATAGCATAGAAGATGGGAGTAATTACAAATAACAATAATACAAAAAGCGTTGGTGACATGAACCCGTAGCCTTGCCCAATATCACGTAGCTTATACTGTTGTTTTTGTCTTTTAGCTTTTTTCATTTTATCCACTCCATTGTTGAGCTTGCTTTATTCGTAGATACTGATTTCTTTATTCGCCTGCTCTTCTGCTTTTTGTAGCGCTTCTTTTAACTCACTTTGTCCAAGAAGAGCACTTAAAAATTGGTTGTTAAAATTGTTCATGATGATAGGGAGGTATGGACCGTCCTGCCACACAGTTGCATAGGAAGCTCCAGCGACAAGTGCTTTTCTTTTTTCATCATTTGCATATCCCAGTCTATCTGCAACAGACTTTCTTGTTGGTAAAGCAAAACCTTTGCTTGTCCAAATTTCCATCCCTTCTTTTCCTGTTAAATATTCAATAAGTTTCCAAGATGCCTCTTTTTGCTTGGATTCTGCATTCATCACATATCCCACTGCAAAAGCCATGGTTCCTCGTTTCTTATTCACCGTTGGTACTTCGGCTGTACCATAATCTAAATGCGGAAATGATTGATCAAGAAATGGAATCATCCAATTTCCTTCTACTACCATTGCCACTTTTTCTTGAGCAAACATATCAGTACCTGAATTAGCTCCAACATCAGATGGCTGAACAGACGTTTTATCCTTTTGATACTGATCTACAATAGGTTGTAGCGCATCGATTACTTCTTTGCTTGCAAAATTAGCTTTGTTATCTTTTACAACATCTCCACCATTTGATTCAGCAATATAGAAAAGCCTCGCTAACTCAGGCGATACGCCTAGACCTTTGATACCTTGTTTTTCAAAAACCTTTGATACTTCAATGAGCTCATCCCAGGTTGTTGGAACTTCTACCCCTGCTTCTTTAAAGAGCTTTTTATTATAAAAAAGTGCTAAAGTTGAATAATCTTTTGGAAATCCATACGTTTTACCATCCTTTTGAAACGCTTTCAACATTGGGGTTTCAAAGTCTTCAACATCAAATTCTTTCTTCACGTAAGGGGTTAAGTCTTCAATAATTCCCGTTTCAATTAGGCCTGGTGCTTCTAACGCATCTAAATAAAACACATCAGGTCCATTGCCTCCAATTAAACGTGTTTTTAAAATATCCATGTACTGATCCGTAATAACTTCATGTTTTACAGAGATTTCTGGATGCTTCTTTTCAAATTCAGCGATTGTTTGCTTCAATAATCGCATTTCTTCAGGATTTCCTCCCCATCCTGCTAACACCACTTCGGTTTTTTCAGCACTGCTTTTGGTTTCATTTGAACACCCTACTAAAGCGGTACTGGCTACAACCAAAAGTATGCTGAACATCATTAACCACTTTTTATAGCTCATCAACCATTCCTCCTTCGTCATCTATGAGCCGAGCAGGATTTTCCACTCGACTCATAAATGATTATGAACAATTTACCATGCGACAATTTGTTATTAATTCGTAGCCCGTTGAGTTTTCTAGCACTTGTAATACGTGTTCATTGTTGTCCTTCACTACTTTTACGGAAAGCATTCCTTCACCAATCTGAATATGCTGAACCGTTAAATCATGCATGTTATTCAGTAAGATTGGGTTGATCTTAATCTGCTTCTTCATGCTGTTTGGAAACAACTGCAACATTGTCTGAACAAACGTTAACGGTGTCCCTGCCGCCCACGCTTGAGGAGAACAAGCAACCGGATATTTCACTGGTTTGCCATTTGATTTGGAATAGCCACAAAACAGTTCTGGCAAGCGGTCATATTCAAAGTATGTTGATGCATTAACTAAGCCTTCTATGACTTTATTTGCTTCACGTTGTTTTCCTACCTTGCTAAGCCCTAGCAAAATCATACTGTTATCGTGAGGCCATATGCTTCCATCATGATAGCTCATTGGGTTATACCCTGCCTCTCCCTCACCCATTGTACGAATACCATAGCCAGAAAACATTTTATCGGATAACAACATGCTTGCTACGTGGTCTACTTTGTCTGAACTTAACATATCC
Source organism: Bacillus sp. 1780r2a1 (assembly GCA_024134725.1). Taxonomy (NCBI): domain Bacteria; kingdom Bacillati; phylum Bacillota; class Bacilli; order Caryophanales; family Bacillaceae; genus Bacillus; species Bacillus sp. 1780r2a1. The sequence goes on from CP099863.1 coordinate 2,839,625, forward strand.
GCAAATAAAATGTGACCTGGATTAGAAGTAATCGTTTCTACCTTTTTCTTATGCTCGTCTAGTGCAATTGCATAGAAGGACACATCATCCATCCAAAACTCTTGTTCAAACTTTTCTTTTAGTAGAGCTGCTTCATTACGTAACTTCTCAGCTTTCTCTGTTTTCCCAATTTGCTCATAGAGATTTGCAACTTCAAATTTCGCCTGATATGCGTAGCCTTGTACTTCTGCTAAAGCGATTGGTGTTTTAGCATATTCACCATTTTTATGCACTACTGAATCTGCTGAATCTTTCCAACCTTGATTAGCAATTCCTTTACTAGATTCTTGGTGGTATTCTAAAAATAAATCCCCGTCTCGATCTCCATATTCATCAATCCACATTAGTGCTTTATCAATATTGTTTTCAAGCTCATATACAAGCTTCATGTCTCCTGTCCACTTTACATACTCTGTTAATAAAATTAGAAATAAAGGAGTAGCATCAATCGTTCCGTAATACGGCGTAAATGGAATTTGATTCGTGTTAGCCAACTCTCCATATCGAATCTCATGCATGATTTTCCCTGGTTGTTCATCTCTCCATGAATTTAAAGTTTCACCTTGATACGCTGCCATAGTTAAAAGTGTACCCTTTGCAATGCTTGAATTGAAAGGAAGCATTTGTAAAGCGGCGATTAAACTGTCTCGACCGAATGGAACACCAAACCACGGTAAACCAGCAACAGGGAACTCTCCATATCCTACGTCAGTTAATAGCACACGCAGATCGTTCATCCCTCGATTTATTAACCTTTGAATTGATTCATGATTTGTTTGTACTTTCGTCGATTGTTCTTCCCACTTTTTATATGAATCTTTTAGCTCAGAGAGTGCTACCTTAACTGGAAGTTTAGCTTTAGGATCATCCTGTCCAATCTGTGGTTGGATAGTGAACACCACTTCTTCTGCTTCCTGATGATCTAATGAAAAATGAAAGTCAATTTGCCCTTCTTCCGTTACTGAAGTTGCTGGACGATCCCATGCAATATTTGTAGCACGATAAATATCATCTGCTCCCATATATTTAAATACTAAGCTTTGCTCACCAATGGTTTGTCCACTTCTTTTTCCTACATGACCCGTTTGAAAACCTCGAACAATAAACATGTCATTAAAATCAACATCCATATGAACTGTAATCGTAAAATCTACACGCTTTGGAAAGTAATTTTTAAGCTTAATTGTCTCATATAATACACCGTCATAAATAAAGCGCTCACGTAAAATTTCAATCGATTCACGCCATAGAATAAGATTTTCTTCATTTTCCATATGGGGGTTGGTTAACCGAATAGTTGCCATATAGTTTTCATCAGCATCTGAAGCTAGTAAAATTGGATTCTCACCATTTATCTTTATATTAAGTCCGCTCAAAAAGCGAGTATCCTTTGTATATAAACCTAAGCCATACTGATGATTTTTAGTGATATTTCCCATTTGATCTGTTAACAGAAATAAATCATTTTCTTTAATTACACGATAATCCATTACTACTCCTCCTATTTACCAAAACGTTTTGGATTTATTTCATAAGAAAAATCCGAAACGTTTCGGATTTTTCTTATATTAAAAACCACTTATTCGTGGCTTTTAGCTGTCGTCTCTCTAATAATGAGTTCTGTCTCTAAATATCGCTCCATATTTGTAGACCGATTCTCTAATATCTCAATCAATAAATCTGCGGCTTCATACCCTATCTGATACACTTCTTGCCCTACTGTTGTCAGTTGAGGTGATGAGTAAGCAGCGAGCATAATATTGTCATAGCCTACGATAGAAATTTGATCAGGTACCCTTCTCCCCAAGCGCTTACAAGCCTTTAATGCACCTAATGCCATCAAGTCACTTGCACAAAAAAGAGATGTGATTTCCTCGTTAGCTTTTAGTAACTCATATGCTTGTTGTTCTGCAACGGCTTCTTCAAACTCTCCGTTTACAATCCAGCTTTGACGTATATCAATACCGTGCTCTTCCAAAGTGTCTAAATACCCTTTAAGCCTTTCTTGGCTCACAAACGCATCTTCACTTCCGTTTATCATTCCAATGTGCACGTGTCCTAATTGCACTAAATGTTCAACTGCTTTCTTAGCACCTAGCTTGTTATCTGTTGTAACATAACCAACTAAATCTGAACGAATTGGAATATCGACAAGGACGCAGGGAATGTTGCTTTCAAGTACTTCCGTTAGGTACGGATCATCCTTTTTAATTCCTTGAATGATTGCTCCATCCACTCTTCTTTCTTTGCAAAGCTGCGTATACGTTTTCTCGCGTTGTTTTGTTGTATTAGTGTTAAATAAAATCAAATCATAGCCTAAAAGAGAGGCTCTTTCATTTACTCCACATAACACCTCAAAGGTGAAATTATCTTTTACACTTTCTCGACTGATTCCTGACACAAGTAAACCAATTGTTTTCGACTTTTGCATAACCAAACCACGAGCTAAAGTATTTGGGCTATAATTCAGCTCTTTAGCTACATTCATAATCTTTTGCCTAGTCTTCTCATTCACATCAGAATAGCCATTTAACGCACGAGATACCGTCGTAATAGAGACACCTGCAACTTTCGCAATATCTTTTATAGTTGTCAATTACACTCCTCCAAAACGTTTCGGATAACTTATGAGAACATTGTAACGCTTTCAAAATGATTTTTCAAGACAAAAAACACCTAAAACAGATTAATCTATTTTAGGTGACGTTTTTTCACAAAGTGGTAGCTCAATTGAAAAGCATGTTCCTTTTCCTTTTTCGCTTGTGACTTGAACCTTCCCCTGCATGTAATGAATAATACGAAAAGAGACCATTGTCCCTAGGCCCGTTCCTTTTTCTTTAGTCGTAAAATAAGGCTCTCCTAAGCGGCTAATCTGCTCGCTCGTCATTCCACACCCCGTATCATGAATCTCTACCGTAACTGTCTCTCCGCTTTTTTTTAGCTTTACTTCGAGCTTCCCCCCGTTAGGCATGGCTTCAATACTATTTTTGACTAAGTTAATAAAGCATTGTTGAAGCTTCCTTCGTTCTCCACACACTTGAGCTTGCTCATGTAAAAGAGAAGGAGGCGGTAAAACGACACCGTTCATATTTGCAAGTGGCTTCATAATTTGTAAAACATGCTGAATTTCCACTCCTACATCTACTTTTTCCGGTCGCTCAGGGGCTGAATTTGCAAAAAGTAAATAATCATCAATAATATCCTTTGCTCGATCAAGCTCATCAATTGCAATTGATAAATACCGCTTCTTTACGGGATCTTGTTCATCTTCCCCTAGCATTTGCATAAAACCTCGGCTAGCTGTTAATGGATTTCGTACTTCATGTGAAATACTCGCTGCTAGGTGACTGACAACTTCTAGCTTTTCAGCTTTCACTAATCGTTTAAGAATTGATAAATTGGTTCGAATAGCTTCCCATAAAATAGTAATAACTAGCGTACCAATTACATCTAGGCAAACAAATTCAATCCATAAAAAAGTTGGCAGCGCAATATCAAAAACAAAAATTGAGACTCCCATAGCCAACAGTGCACCTAAGAGGCTCATTAGTGTACTTGCTATAATCCTTTGTTGCAAGGACATCGTTAAGAATTTCTTTGCAAGTATGAATAATGGAATACTTAAAATTGGTAAAGCTATTAGCGTAACGTAAAACCCTACCCCTCCTATTAGAAAGCGTATTGTTAAAATCAATACAAAAAGAAAAGCACCTAATCCTGCTCCTCCGTATAATGTTCCTAAGATATATGGGATACGCCGCAGGTCAATATTGTATAAATCAGGGACAATAACAGCATCAACTGGAAAAAGCATGCATAACAAGATAGAAAGGATTGGAAATATTGCTATTGTCCAATTTTTTAACCAATCTATTTGTTTTGCATACTTTAATAAATAGTACATTTGAACTAAAAATAATGGTAATAATATAAACAAAAAGTTAATTAATAAATCTTTTGTGAAAAAGCTCATTCATTCACCGGTCTTTCAACATATTCTTCAACTAGCTCTACTTATCTACTTGTTAGAATACTGCATTCTCACCTTTTTTGAAATAGCTTTTTCACAATTTGTTACAAATTTGGTTGAATTATTGAGATAATTGGTTCAACCTACGACGACCAATTTCATACTCTTCTATCATTTGCTTAAAAAGCTCTTGTACAGTTGGAATAGTCGAAATTAAACCAATAACTTGACCAGCCCATCCAAACCCTTCTTTTTCATTGTTCTCGTATATATAACGGCAGTTAGCTTTTCCACTAATCACGTCTTGTAATTCTTCGTACCGTTCTCCCATACGCTCGCGTTCTACAATCGCAAGTGTATAATCTGACTTTAATACGCGTCCAGGGGCACCTAAAGAACGTTTTATGACAAGTGTATCTCTTTCCGTCCCTTCAACAATTGCTTGTTTGTAGCTCTCACCTGCATGTACACATTCCTTTGTAGCAATAAATCTTGTTCCCATTTCAATTCCCTCTGCTCCTAGCGCAAATGCAGCTAAAAGACCTTGACCGTTTCCAATTCCTCCACTAGCTAATACGGGAATGGACACTGCTTGAGCTACTCTAGGAATGAGTACCATCGTTCCTAAATCGTCTCTCCCAATATGTCCACCTGCTTCTTGACCAACAGCCATAACCGCATCTGCACCTAGCTCTTCTGCTTTTTGTGCTTGTCTCACGTTAGAAACAAGAACCAATGTTTTAATATTAGTGCCTTTTAACCGATCAATAATTGGAGCTGGATTCGCTCCTGTAATAGAAACAACCGGTACTTCTTCAGCGATTGCTACTTCTAAAAGCTCTTCATAAGAAGTACCACTTTGTCCTCCAACAGCAAAGTTAACACCAAAAGGAAAAGAAGTAAGTGACCTAACCTTATGAATCTCACGGGTAAGGTTTTCTTTTGTCTTTAGAGTCATAGCCGTAATTTGTCCAAGTCCACCTGCGTTTGATACAGCTGCAGCTAGCTCACTATAAGCTAGATAAGCTAAACCACCTTGAACGATTGGATAGCGAATTCCTAGTAGCTCAGTAACACGTGTTTTCATCAGTTGCCCTCCCCTTTTACATCAAATCTATCTTTTATTATGCCAAAAAGCTCCTACTACCTCTACTATATTCTGCTTCCCTTCTTCTATGTCTTTCGTGAAACTAAATATATGTTAGAATAAAAATGGAAATTACCATGGAAAGAAGGCATACTTTAAATGCATATTTCAATTATTTTAACAATGCTAGCTGTTGGGCTTATCTTAGGTTTTGTGGGAGCAGGAGGTTCTGGATTTATTATTTCTCTTTTAACATTATTCTTTAACGTTCCTGTTCATATTGCTTTAGCTACTGCTCTGGCAGCCATGATTTTCTCTTCTCTTTCCGGTGCCATCAGCCACTACCGTGAGGGAAATGTTTCACTTAAATCAGGCATTATTATTGGGGTTGTAGGTGCTTTAGGAGCATGGCTTGGCTCTCACTTTTCAAGCTTTATACCCGAGGAGCAATTAACTTGGTTGACAGCCAGCATGTTATTTTTATCGGGCGTTTTACTATGGGTGCGAACTGTTGTGCTATCAAGAAAATCCGGCAACACCCCAATACCGCAGGGCGCTCATTTTGTGATAGCGTCCATATTAATTGGAGTAGTAACCGGGCTCTTATCCGGCATGTTCGGTATAGGATCCACTCCATTCATTCAGCTTGGACTAATGATGATACTTGGTTTATCGCTTCACAAGTCAGCGGGAACAACTATGTTAATCATTATTCCCATTGCCATTGGAGGAGGAACAGGTTATTATCAACAGGGCTTTTTAGATATTCAATTATTATTTGAGGTAGTTGTTGGAACAATGGTAGGTTCATATATCGGTGCTAAGTTCACAAACCGCGTGCCAACACCCGTGTTAAAAACATCTCTTGTTGCTTTACCCATCTTTTCAGGCTTTTTGCTTATTGTATAAAAAAGCGCATTCCTATGCGCTTTTTTTTTTAAGTTTATTGGACAACTAGCTTTATTTGATTTTGTGAAGGATCTTTTGTAAAGATAGCATGCTCTTCTTTGCTGACCTCTGCGCCTATCTCTTTCAAACGATTCACCACTATATCTCGCTTTTTTTCATCTGGAAACTCAATTGTAAAATACTTCATGCCAGGGCTGCTTTCAGACGGTGCATCCGCTCCTCTTCCATTCCAAATATTCACTCCAATATGGTGATGATATCGCCCTGTGGACATAAATAATGCTTGGTTAGGAAATTTGCTAACGACATCAAACCCTAGCTTTTCATAAAATACTTTTGTTTCTTCTAAATCAGCTACGTGCAAATGAATATGCCCCATTACTGTATGACTTGGTAACCCTGCCCACTTTTCATTTTTTGCTTCTGCTAACACAGCTTGAGCATCAAGGGGAAGCGTAGCCATTTTAACTTCATTATCACTCCACTCCCAGTTAGCATTAGATCGATCTCGATATATTTCAATTCCGTTACCATCAGGATCAGCTAAATATATCGCTTCACTGACTAAGTGATCAGAAGCTCCTTGCAATGGATACCCGGTTTTAACTAAATGACGAATAACCTCGCCTAAGTCAGCACGTGATGGTAATAGTAAGGCAAAGTGATAAAGGCCGGTTTTACGTTCCTGCTTGGGCTCTGGTCTAGAAAGCTGCTCTAATGTAACGAGAGGTGTTGTTCCGTCTGTTGTTAATACAGCTTTCGTACTGGATCTTGTTAGAACTTGAAAGCCTAACACCTCTTCATAGAAACGCAGCGATTTTACAATATTATTTACGCGAAGCGCAACCTGGCTAACAAATGTATGAGGCTTTTGATGAAATGACATTTTTTTCTCTCCTTCTTTTTTATTTAAAATCCACGGATATTTATTTTATATAATTAACTTACTTTATGTAAGTTAATTATATTATAAAAAGAAAATTCGTCAAGTTGTTTTACTCCTTTACTTTAGTAATAAACTACTTTATTACTTCATTAGCACGGACTCTTGAGAATCGTCATAAAGACATGATTTAATCAATGTCAGGAGGGGTGATTATGACATTATCTTGGATTTTATCTTACATAGTTGTTTCATTAACAATTGTATTAATTCCAGGTCAAGACATGCTCTTTGTCCTGACTCAAAGCTTAACATCAGGCATTAAAGCAGGAATGAAAACAGTACTAGGCTCCATTACCGGTACTTTCATTCATACGCTCTTGGCAGCTGGAGGTCTGTCTATTATTTTTCAGCAGTCCGTATTAGCATTCAATATTTTAAAAATTGTTGGTGTGCTTTACCTTTTATTTTTAGCTATTCAGTCATTTCGTTCTAAATCTGAACCTTTATCTTTGACTTCCCATCAAATGAGTACAACACGCTTCTTTAAAAAAGGTTTTTTCACCAACTTGTCTAACCCAAAGGTAGCTATATTCTTTATCACATTTTTGCCTCAGTTTGTGAATCCATCCTTAGGTTATGTAGGTCTACAGATGTTTGCTTTTGGGTTAATTTTTATTTTAGAAACGCTAGTTATCTTTTCGCTTGTAGCATTTTTTGCTTCTTATCTTGGAAAACGTGCAAAAAATAATGGGCGCGTGCAGTCATCATTAAAATATATACAGGGTACAGTATTTGGCATTTTAGGTTTAAAATTGTTATTTACAGATCACTAAAAGAGCTTGCTTATGCCAAGCTTTTTTTTATTCATATTAATTATTCTTTTATACATACTAAGTAAAAAGCCTAAAAAAGCAAGGAGTACTTTCATGGATTTATTAAAAGATTTCCTTATTTTATTATGTAGAATTATTACTATTCTGCCACTTTTGCTTATTATGACTCTGTTTATGGGCAGACGCTCAATTGGTGAGCTTCCCATATTTGACTTTCTCATTTTAATGTCTCTTGGAGCAGTTGTAGGGGCCGACATTGCTGATCCAGAAGTTGAACATATTCACACAGCTGTTGCAATTGTGATGATCGGCATCTTTCAAAAGATTATTGCTTATTGTAAGATTCGCTATCGTTCTTTTGGAGAAAAGATTACGTTTGAACCAGTTGTCGTTATTAAGGATGGCTTATTTTTAGTTAAAAACCTTCAGCGTATTCGATACTCAATTGATAATATCTTATATATGCTCCGTGAAAGTAACGTCTTTGATATTAGCATTGTAAAAATGGCTGTTATTGAATCTAATGGTAAACTAACTGTTCAAAAGAAATCGTCTAAAGAAACTTTAACACGGGAAGACCTGCATATTTCAAACAGTAAAATAGATTTGGCTTACCCTTTAATTATTGAAGGAAAAGTATATGAGGATGTATTAACTCACTGTAACCAGACAAAAGAATGGTTAGTAGGCGAGTTAAAAACACAGGGTATTGAAAGCCTCTCTGACATTTTCTTTGCGTCATTGACTGATGAAGGTAAACTACATGTCTCACTATATTCACCAAACAATTCAGCTCCTCCCCTTCATCATTAAAAATTCAGCTTGCTTTATTAAGTATTTATACTGTAGACCTCCTAATGGTAAACTGTTTTATTGAATATTTCTGAATAAATGTACAGCATGGACTTTTATAGATTTAACTGTGAAGTTATGCTATTTTAGTAGATACAAGATTGTTTGCGTATTAGGAGGTTTATATGGGCTTTATTGACTCACTATCATCAGTTGATGGTTGGAAAAATATCGGTTTAGCAGTTGGGATTTTTTTGATTTTCCTTGTGCTTCGTAAACTGTTTACAACTTATTTATTTAAATTTATTATCGGGTTTGTGAAGAATAAAAAAATTGATCTTATCACGAGTATTTTAGAAGCATTTGAAAAGCCAATGAGGTGGATTTTTGTAATCATTGGTATTCAGCTTGCGCTCCCTTATTTACCATTTGAACTTTTAACGGTTGAGCGTGAAAGCCAGATTATACGTTCTGCTTTTATTATTCTTGCAGGATGGGGACTTTACAATTTGGCGGATGCAACAGCGCTCTTTTTCTCAACTTTCTCAAAAAATTTTGATGTACAAGTAGACCGCATTGTTATTCCATTTGTTGAGAAATTCATCCGCATCATCGTTGTTGTTTTATCTGCTTCCATTATTGGTGAAGAATGGGGCTTCAATGTTAATGGATTCGTAGCCGGCCTAGGACTCGGAGGGCTAGCATTTGCCCTTGCAGCTAAAGATACGGTTAGCAACCTTTTTGGCGGAGTTGTGATTATCACAGAAAAGCCTTTTACAATTGGAGATTGGATTAAAACACCAAGCGTTGAAGGCGTAGTTGAAGATATTACATTTCGAAGCACAAAAGTACGAACATTCGCTCAAGCGCTTGTAACGGTTCCTAATGCAACGCTATCAAATGAGCCTATTGTAAACTGGGCTAAAATGGGGAAACGTCAAATATCATTTCATTTAGGATTGAATTATAATACCCCTAAAGAAAAACTGGAGACCTCAGTTGAGCGTATTAAGCAAATGCTGATGGAAGATGAAGATATTCATAAGGAAACGATTATTGTTAATTTTGAAACCTTTAATGAATCGAGCCTTGATGTGCTGTTATACTTCTTCTCTAACACAACAGCTTATGCTGACTATTTAGAGGTAAAAGAAAAGATAAACTTTAAAATTATGGACATTTTACAAGAAGAAGGCGTTGACTTTGCTTTTCCAACTCGTGCTCTTGTCATGCAACAATCCGAAGATATTATTAAACAAGATACAAACATATTGGAAAGATCTCGCGGTTAACAAAAAGGTTGCTAAATAAATTAGCAACCTTTTTCCTTTCTATTTTATTTTGAGATAAACATTTGTGTCCAGTAATGCCCATAGCTTCCGCCTTTAACATAACCTACTCCAATTTCTGTAAAGCTACTGGATAAAATATTTTTTCGATGTCCTTCACTATTCATCCATGATTTCACAACGGCTTCTGGTGTCGCTTGTCCAGCAGCAATGTTTTCACCTGCTGTTTTATAAGAGATGCCAAAGTTTTTCAGCATAGTAAAAGGACTTCCGTATGTAGGAGAAGTATGACTAAAATAGTTTTTATCAATCATATCTTGAGATTTATAGCGAGCTACTCGTGCTACTTCCCAATTAGATTTTAACGGTTTTACCCCTACTTTCGCACGCTCTTCGTTCACAAGCTTTACAACTTGCTCTTCAAAAGATTGAGCCGTAGTGTTTACGCTTGGTACATTAATTTTTTGACCAGGATAAATGACATTGTGGTTCGAAATACTCGGGTTTGCATCAATAATTTCTTGAACACCTACCTGGTATTTCACTGCAATTTTCCACATAGTATCTCCTGATTGAACAGTATGTACTGTAGATGCTTGAGCGGTATGATTTAATCCAAAAACAAGAGTGACAGACAACATTGTAATTGATGATAATTTTAATAAAGTTTTCATAATCATATTAAAGCAAATTTTTTGACAGATTAATAGCGGTAATAATCACCTATAATACTAATTTAAGAGAATAGCTTATACAAAAAAACGCACGGTTAACCGTGCGTTTTTTTATGAAGATAGGGCCTGTGACGGCTCCACTTCAGGGATCGCCATTGGTTCTGAAACGACTTCAGTTACCTGACGACGCTTGATGACTTCCACGTATTGAATATGATGGTTTTCCATTGCTTTTACTTTAAACTCATACTGTTCAAACGTAATAACATCCTGTTGTTTCACATCATATTTTTCTGTTAATACCCAGCCACCAATCGTATCGATCTCTGTATCATCAATCCGGATGTCAAGAAGCTCGTTAATTTGACTTACTAGCACTTTTCCATCCACAATATAGTGGTAGTCTTTCACTTTTTGAATAAGGGGCTTTTCATCTGTATCAAATTCGTCACGAATTTCACCAACGATTTCTTCTAAAATATCTTCAATTGTTACAATACCCGCTGTACCACCATATTCATCAACTAAAATCGCCATTTGAATACGTTCGCGCTGCATTTTTAGCAGCAAATCATGAATAGAAATCGTTTCAACCACTTGAATAATTGGACGAATATAATCTTTTAAATGAATTGATTGCGTATCTTTCATAACAATCTCAGTTAAGATTTCCTTCATGTTTAACAAACCAACAATATGATCTTTATCTCCATCAATAATAGGATAGCGAGTAAATCGCTCTTCTTTTGCCATATCTAAAATATATTCAATCGTATCTTCTTGATCAATCGAGACCACTTCTGTTCGCGGTACCATAATTTCTTTTGCCACTCGGTCATCAAAGTCAAAGATCTTACTGACATATTTAAATTCTGATTGATTAATTTCACCGCTTTTATAGCTTTCTGATAATAAGATGCGAAGCTCTTCTTCACTATGTGCTAATTCATGCTCAGATGCTAGTTTTAGTCCAAATAAACCTGTTAGCAAGCGAGCTGAACCATTAAGTACCCAGATAAAAGGATACATGATTTTATAAAAGAATATTAGCGGTTTTACAAATAATAGAGTCACCGCTTCAGCTTTTTGAATAGCAAACGTTTTAGGAGCTAATTCTCCAACTACCACATGTAGAAACGTAACGACAGCAAATGCGATGACAACTGAAATGACGGTAGATAATCCTCCCTCAATGCCGAGTTGTTCAAAAAGTGGTTCAAGCATGTGAGCTACAGTAGGCTCACCTAACCACCCAAGGCCTAATGCTGTAATTGTAATTCCTAGCTGGCAAGCGGATAAATATTCATCAAGGTTGGTAATAACTTGCTTCGCAGCTTTTGCATTTTTGCTCCCTTCCACTACTAATTGATCGATTCTAGAACTACGAATTCGAATAATTGCAAATTCTGTAGCAACGAAAAAAGCAGTTAATGCAATCAGCACCGCTAATAAAATCAAGTTAAATATGTCCAATCAAGTTCCTTAGCTCGTAATAGTACGAGTAAGGAGTCACCTCCTAAGTGATTAAAAGTTTAAAACACTTTTTATTCCTAAATAGTTATTTCTTTTTATTTTAAATCTAAAAAACTGTGTCGTCAAACCTTTTAGCTAGTGTTCTAACACGAATCTCAAGTATAAATACCTTACACCTTTTATAAAACACACTCTTACTTTTTACTTTTCAAAGGCATATAGAAGCTGACAATCACACATATTAGGCCTATCAAAAAGAGAAAAACAGGCACCTCATTTAAAAATACTGTCAGGTAATCACCTGCTTTCCTTGCGTGAATGGGAACTAAATTCAATTCCATGATGAGACTAACGAATGCAATTGCTTTTAAACAAACTCCTAACAAAAACAACCCTAGTCTACTCCTGATTCCCAATAAAAACATTCCTTTCACATATTCATCTTTTACATTCCTGTAATGACAGAATTTTCACTTATTATCAAAGTATGAATTTCCCAAACTACTTATCACTGATTATTTATATATATGAAGAAATAAACTACCCGATATTTTTTATATAAAAAAACCGCATCTTTTGTAGATACGGCTTTTTTGCTTTTATTACTAATGAAAGGAAAAATCTAATGAGATTCTTATGTAAAGCTAAAAAACAACTGATAATTTTTAGATAGTGCCCCAAACATCTTGAGCAATTTTAACGACATGACTAATTTTATTCCATTGCTCTTCTTCTGTTAGTTCATTTCCTTCTTCCGTACTTGCAAAGCCACATTGAGGACTAAGGGACAGATTTTCTAGAGGAATAGATGCACTCGCTTCTTTAATTCTTTGTTTAATAACTTCTGTATCTTCTAGCGTAGGAAACTTAGATGTTACTAGTCCTAATACAACTGTTTGGTTGTCACGTGTAAAGCTTTTTAACGGTCCAAAATCTCCTGAACGATTATCATCATATTCAAGGAAAAGTCCATCTACATGTAAGTTAGCAAAGATTGCATCGGATATAGTATCGTAGCCACCACTAGTAATGTACGTAGACCTAAAGTTCCCACGACAGATGTGCATCGTAATAATCATATCATCGGGCTTTTTAGAAATAGCGTCGTTTAAGCAATTAACTCTCGTATCAATAATATCTTTTACATCCATACCCAACTTCTCCACAACTGCATCGATACGCTCTTCAGAAACAAAATCAATCCATGAAGTGTCATCTAACTGTAAGTAGCGGCATCCTGCATCATAAAAAGCTTGAATCGCTTTTTGATAAGCAACTACCGTGTCATGATAAAACTGTTCTCTATCTCCATTATAATAAGTGTCCTCTTGAATTCGAGTAAATAGCATGTTTGGGCTTGGAATAGCAAACTTAGCAACTTGACTTCCATCACCGTATTCTTCAACGGCTTCTTTTAAAAATGTAAAATGTTCTAGCATATAATGATGGTTGAAATCTACTTTACCAACTACCTTAATTGCTTTATTTTTTGTTTTAGCACCTTTAAATTGACTAATATACTCCGTTTCAAACTCTTCTACACCCTCTAGGCCTGATAAGAAATCCAAGTGCCACCAAGCACGTCTAAATTCTCCGTCAGTGATAGATTTAAGTCCCACTTCAAGTTGTTTCTGGACAAGCTTTAAAATCTCCTGGTCCTCTACAGATTTTAAAGCCGTCTTGCTAATTCTACCATTGATATAAGCTTCTCTTGCTTCTTTGAGAGGAGTTGTTCTTAAAAAGCTCCCTACGTGATCAGCTTTAAATGGAGCTTTCACTAATGTCTTTGTCATAGTTCTATTCCCTCTTTCTATTCAAAATAAAAAACCTCATCTTAAAGATAAGAAGAGGTTAATAGTCATTATCGGTTCTTCTCCTATCTTCAAGCAAGTTGCTACTGGAATTGGCACAGTACTTAAACAGTCTGTTGCCGAGGCTTCACGGGGCCAGTCCCTCCACCTCTCGAGATAAGAATATTCAATTAATTAACTAGGAAAAATATTACACTTATTTTCTTAACCTGTCAACAAGGAATTTGAAAAATCAGAAATGAAACATTTTTCTTGTAATATTGAGGATTGATGCATATCCGAATTCATAAAAGATAAAACGTGCTCAAATATACCTTGTCACTTTACTTGTCTCTATCTATATGATATATGTTATAATCATGTGACCTAGGTTTTAAATAAGGAGGAACCTCACAAAGATGTTAGTTAAAGGATTACAACTATTAAAATATGTCTTTTTAATCGGAGCTGTGGTATACGGAATAATTGCTTTTCAAAACAGTGATTCCACCAACTATATTGCTTATTTACCATACATTCAGTTAATGCTAAGTTTATTTTTATTTATTGAAGCTGTTTTGACGTTTAAGGAAAGCAAACTGCATTCAGCATTTTTTCTAGTCATTTCTGTGTTCTGCTTCGCTATCTATTTTGAAGTGTAAAAAAAGCACGCTGCTCATAGCGTGCTTTTTCATTTCTCATTTCTTAAAGCGGTTACAACTTCGCCGATTGGAAGATATATTTGACTATCAAACACATAGTCATAGTGAGTTGGCTCTTTATTAATAATAATCATTGGTATCTGACCAAGTTTTCTAACTAGTAAAGGAATTTGATTAATAGGCGTTACTTGCAAAGATGAACCCATTACAATAAATAAATCGCTCTGTAAAGCTACCTCTACAGCTTCTTCAAAACAGTGAATTGAATCTCCAAACAAAACAACATTAGGCTTTAATACCTCTTCACATGACGTACAACTCGGTAATCCCGCTTTGTTTAGAAAATCTAACCCAAATTCATTTTTACACTTTTGACAATGTGCTCGCTTAATTGTTCCGTGAATTTCATATACATTCTTACTTCCTGCTTTTTGGTGCAGCCCGTCAATATTTTGTGTAATGACATGCACCGTCTTTTCTTGTCCTAATTCTGCTATAAAGTCATGGCCTGAGTTAGGTTCATATTCATGAAGTAGCTTTACACGAAAAATCTCTTTAAATAGCTCCCAGAAAAGCACCGGATCATTTCGATAAAAAGAAGTGGAAATCACATCTGAAAATTCTAAGTTCTTTCGATACAATCCATTCTGAGAGCGAAAATCAGGTATGCCTGACTCTGTACTTACTCCCGCCCCCGTAAAGAAACAAATTCGCTCTGCTTCTCCAATTTGTTTCTTTAACTCTTCAAGTTGCATATTCATTGGCTCTCTCTCCTACTTAACAATAAGTACGGGTATCTTTACATGCTGAGCAATTTTATGACTTACGCTTCCCAAAAACATTTCTTTTACTGGATTTAACCCTCGACTTCCAACTACTACAACATCAAAGTGATTGTTGTTAGCAAATTGAATAATAGTTTTAGCAGCATCTCCATGAATAAACGTAATTTCATATTCTATATTAGATTTTGCTAACACTTCTTGTGTTGTTTGGATACGCTTTTCTCTTGTTTCATCTATTCCAAGCGTATTCAACCTACTATCTCCTTCTACCGCATATATCACTTGAACAAAGCTGCGGTCAGTTAAGTTCGCTAGAGTAACCGCTTTTTCAGCTGCTCTAGCAGCGTGTTCAGAACCATCTGAAGCTAATAGAATTCGCTTGAACATGTCTTCACTCCTTTTCTATCAATTATAACAGCTCTACTAATTTTTATTCCATTGAAGAAATCGATATAAAAATTAAATTTTCTAAAAATACCCTCGCTTTTTGTGTTATACTAATAAACAGAAGTGCTATACTAAATAAAAGCTAACTAAAAGGACTGATGGCTATTATGGGTTTTGAGCTGATATGTACCTTTTGCAAAGGGCTTGGGAAAGTAATGATTATTCCTGGCATATTCTACACAAAAAAGTGTAAGCATTGCGAAGGTACTGGTTTGAAATTAAAAAAAGACGAAACTCCTCTGTAAGAAGTCTCGCCTTTATATCGTTTAGATTGATAATTCTTTTGATAGTTGATACATACGCTCATCAATATGATGAGGCTCACCTAAGATTTCCATAATATTATAATCAACAATTTCGTTTTTACGGATACCGATTGCACGCCCGCCTTTACCTTCCATTAATAACTCAACGGCGCGGCCACCAAAACGACTTCCTAACACGCGATCTTGTGCAGTTGGTGATCCACCACGCTGAATGTGACCTAGAACCGTAACGCGAGTTTCAATTCCAGCAGCTTCTTCAAGCTGTTTTGCTACTTCATTTCCTGTAGCTACACCTTCAGCAACAACAATAATACTATGTTTTTTGCCACGCTCTTGGCCTTTCTTTAGACGATCTACCATCTCTTGGAACTCATCTTTTGCTTCAGGAATTAAGATTGTTTCAGCTCCTCCAGCTAATCCAGACCATAGAGCAATATCTCCAGCATTACGTCCCATTACTTCAATAATAAACGAACGTTCATGTGAAGTAGCCGTATCGCGAATTTTATCAATCGCATCGATAACAGTATGTAAAGCTGTATCGAACCCTAGAGTAAAGTCTGTTCCTGGAATGTCATTATCAATCGTTCCTGGAATACCTACACATGGAAAACCTAGCTCAGTTAGCTTAACAGCTCCCATGTAAGATCCATCTCCACCGATTACTACTAAGCCTTCAATACCGTGTTTTTTTAGGTTTTCAATACCTTTACGGCGTCCCTCTTCTGTTTTGAACTCTGGACATCTTGCAGAATACAACATTGTTCCACCGCGTTGAATGATATCCCCAACATCACCCACTTCAAGCTTTCGAATATTTCCTTCAATTAACCCTTGATATCCTTGATAAATACCGTAAACTTCCATTCCTTCATGAATCGCTTTACGCACAACAGCACGAACCGCAGGATTCATTCCTGGAGAATCACCGCCGCTTGTTAATACACCTATTCTTTTCATTAATTTTCACCTCATCAAAAGTCAAATCAATTGACACTGTATTCTATTTTTACATTCTACATGACTACAAAGTATTTGTGTAGTAATTCACAACAGATTTCTATTATTATTTTTAAATGTCCTTACATTTTCATATGTTTTAGTTATTAACAGTTAAATATTCAATTTTTTTCTATTTTTTTAAAGGAAAATACATCTTTCTACTCGCTATAATTTTCATTTTTTTCATATTTTGTAATGAAAATGTAACGTTTTAACCTGTCGAAAGGTGTTATGATTATTTTACGAAAATTGACGGAAAATTGATGGAGGACCATTATGAAGAAACTTGTAGCAGTTTTTACCCTCGCTAGCTTTTTATTTGCTAGCCCTTTAGTTAGTCAAGCTGCGCTAGGTGATCAAACATTAAAGCAGGGCATGAGGCATCAAGATGTTCAGCAATTGCAGCAACTTTTAAAGAAAAAAGGTTATTTTACTGGCAATACAACAACTTATTTTGGCCCAGCTACATCAAATGCAGTTAAATCATTCCAGCGTAAAAATGGACTGTCTGCCGATGGAGTTGTTGGAAAAGGTACATACGCAAAGCTAGGAGTGAAAACTTCTTCACAGACTTCTACGTTTAATGCTTCAAAAGTTATTAACAAAGGAAAACAATATATAGGTGTTCCATATCGTTGGGGTGGAACAACGCCTAGCGGATTCGATTGTAGCGGCTTTATTGGTTATACTTTCAAGCAGAGCGTTGGCATTACTCTACCTCGAACTGTGGCCGAGATTTATAAAAAAGGTACTCGAGTAACAAGCTTGCAACCTGGGGACATCGTGTTTTTTCAAACATACCAAAAAGGTGCTTCACATGCTGGCATCTATATGGGCAACAATCAATTTTTACATAGCTCATCTTCAAAAGGTGTTTCAGTTGCTTCATTAAAAGATAGCTATTGGAGTAAGCGTTATATCGGTGCAAAAAGAATTCGTTAATCAAAAAAAGCCAACTTACGTTGGCTTTTTTTAACGACAAAAACTATAGTATTCATTAATGATATCTAGTACTGTTGGATACTCATCTACCCACGTAAAGTTAGTCTTCTCGTTTTGTTCTTGTTCTGTTTCTTTTTTAATTGTAATTTGCTCCACAAAATATCTCTCCCTTTTTCTGTTATATAACATATATATCGTTTTCCTTTTGTTTTATAACAAAAATTCTAAAAAAAGAAGACGTGCTAAAAGAAGCGCTCACGATTTAGTGAGCGCTTCTTTTAATCCGCTTGAATTTTAATGTAGCATGTACGATTTCTAGGGCCATCAAATTCACAAAAATAAATCCCTTGCCACGTTCCTAATAATAGACTTCCATTTTCAATAATAATTTGCTGTGAAGAACCGACGGTGCTTGCCTTTAAATGGGCTGCTGTATTTCCTTCAAAATGTTGATCTTTTTCATCAATCCAAGGATATACCTCATCAAACCTTCTAATCATGTCACGTTTTACATCTGGATCTGCATTTTCATTAATTGTGATACCAGCAGTTGTATGGGGGCAATACACCGTGACTACTCCGCTTTTCACTTTTTTTCTCTTGATTTCCGCGTTTACTTCACTTGTCACATCAACCATTTCATCACGACTACTCGTTTGAATCTTAAATGAATGTAACATGTTTTCACTTCCTTTTTTGTTAGTTAGCATAACATCTACTGAACTCGCAAAGACTAGTATATATTCTTTTTTATCGTACTGTTTTTTACTACTGAATTCAATATACGGTTAATGACATAAAGGCGGTGAAGACTTGCTCAATTCAACTTTTCAACGAGATACAGAGTATGTGGTTAAGACATTTCTAGAACTAGCAGGTGACAGCAGTGACATAGCTTCAAAAAAGCTATGGATTTCATCTACTGATTTCTTTTATATCCTTTATCTACAAGGACTTGTAGATAGCGAAAAGCTGAATCAACTAACAGAAAAGATGGTTCAGTCTAAAACCTCCTCTCCAGTCAATACACTAGATCGTTGGGATTCTTTTATCTCAACAATTGAAAGTACTGAGATTTACACATACAAGCAAGCTCTCACTTCTTTTTTCAAAGGAGAACCTTTATTATTTATTCATAATCGTACAACAGCCTACTCATTAAACATGACAATGGCTAAACAGCGTACATGGAGTGAACCAACAACTGAAAAAGTAGTGCGCGGTCCAAAGGTTGCATTAATTGAGAATTTAGAAGAAAATATCGGTATTTTAAGGCAAAGAGCCAGTGATGCAAACTTAATCGTGGAGGATGTTTTTATAGGAGAAGAACAGCTCCATCGAACATCAATGGTTTTTCATAAAAAGCAATGTCAACCTCATATAGTGAATCAAGTTCGTGAAAAGCTTCAACACATTAACCTTAATAATGTTCAAGATTCTGGAATGATTGAAGAATTTCTCGAAGAAGCTCCGTACTCCCCTTTTCCCCAAGTCCAAAATACGGAGAGACCCGATCGCGTTTTAGCAGCTATTAATGAAGGAAGAGTTGCAATTTTTGTAGATGGTTCACCTTTTGCTCTATTAGTACCAACAACAATTGACATGATTATGAAATCACCAGATGACTATTATGAAAGATGGTTGGCAGGTTCTCTCTTACGCCTTCTTCGCTATATTTCAATTTTCATTACGCTCTTTTTCTCAGCTATCTATATTAGCCTTGTATCGTTTCATCAAGGACTGCTTCCAACCGAGCTTGCCATTACAATTGCAGCAACGCGAGAAGACGTGCCGTTTTCACCTTTTATTGAAGCGATGGTAATGGAAGTGACCATCGAATTACTAAGGGAAGCCGGGCTTCGCCTTCCAACACCTGTCGGACAAACCGTTGGATTAGTAGGAGGAGTTGTTATTGGACAAGCAGCTGTAGAAGCTCATATTGTAAGTTCCGTCATGATTATTATCGTATCCGTTACGGCAATTGCTTCTTTCACCGTTCCTCAATATGGGATTGGTTTATCTTTTCGAATTTTAAGATTTGGTTCAATGATTATTGCAGCATTCTTGGGATTATACGGAGTCACTCTTTTTTTACTTATATTAGTTACACATTTAACAAAGCTTGAAAGTTTTGGAATGGAATATTTTAAACCTTTTTACGCTAAAAACAGTAAATCATGGAAAGATTCCTACGTACGCTTACCCTTTAAAAAAGCAAATGTAACGAAGAGATAAGGAGGCATTATGAAGCAACAAGATCAGCTGCTATCAAACTTTTATGCAATAGCAACCATTTCATGTACGATGCTCGGTGTAGGATTATTAACGCTGCCACGCTCTATTACTGAAAAAACAAATAATGCAGATGGATGGATTGTTTTACTAGTTGAATGGGGATTATTCTCTTTAATTATTATTTTGCTTGCTTGGATGATAAAATCTTTTCAAATTCAATCGCTATATGAATTTTCAAAAGAAGTAACGGGCAAATTTTTAGGCAGTATTATTAATCTTTTCGCCATTACTTATTTTACCGCTGTATCAAGTTTTGAAATTCGAGCTATGTCGGAAATGATTCAATTTTACCTTCTTGAAAGTGTTCCTTTGGGAGTAATCATCATTACGTTTATGCTCACATCACTCTATACGCTAACAGGTGGTATGAATACAATTAGTAAGATGATGGCTTTGTTTTTTCCTTTTACTATTATTATCTTATTAGCCCTTTATGGTTTTAGCGTTAATATGGTTAGCATTTCAAATCTTCGACCCGTTTTAGCTGATGGGATTCATCCAATTTTAAATGCATTTACAACAGTTTCTGTTTCATTTGTAGGTGCAGAATTAATCTTGTTTTTACCAAAATATCTAAAGAATAAAAAGCAAATTCGAAAGATAGCTCTCATAGGATTTGGGATTCCCCTTACCCTTTATATTATTACCTATATTCTTGTCGTTGGCGCTTTAACAGTACCTGAAGTTAAAACGATTGTTTATCCAACTATTGCATTTGTTCAGTCTCATGAAGTAAAAGGGATCTTTGTTGAACGCTTAGAGCTTTTCTTGCTCACAGTTTGGCTGTTACAATTTTTTTTAACGTTTCAGATGTTTAATTTTTTAGCTTTTTCAGGAATTACCATGATGTTAAAAAAGAATTCCACAAAGAAGTCCGCTATTATTCGTGTAACTCTAGCAGTTATCATTGTAGTAGGCTCACTTCTCCCTAAAACAGCCGGAGACGTTATTGCGTTTGCTGACCTTTTAGGCTGGGGTTTTTTAATTGTATTTCTTGCAGTTCCACTTTTCTTAGGGCCCATTATGCTAATTAAGAAACGAGTGAAGAAGATATGAATAAGTACTTGGCTCTCATCATGATGATAATTATATTAGTGGGTTGCTCTCGGCACCGTAATATTGAACAACTCTCACTCGTCATTGGCGTTGGTATTGATTCATTAGACACGGTAAACGAAAAGACGGATCAGCATAACCTTATGCTCACTCACCAAACTCTTGTATCTCCAGACCGAGGTGGGATGTCATCGTCCTCGTCCTCACCGTATAAAAACATTGTCACTAAAGGACCCACAGTACATGAAATTACACGAGATATTGCATTAAAACAAGACCCTTTGTTCAGTCAGCATCAGCGTATTTTAGTATTTGGTGAACAAGCTGGGAAGACCTTTAAATTAGACGCTCTGATGGATCAGCTTGCTAGGGATAATGAAATCCGCAGAAGCTGCCTTATTTTTGTTACAAATGGCCAAGCAAAGGATATTTTAACGATTAAAGGAATGGATACTCCACCGGTTAATGTCATATATGATTTAGTTGAAAATAGATATCGAACCAATAAAATACTTCCCACTTTATCATTAGGAGAAATATCAGCTAAGTTAGAAACGGACCAAAGCTTTTTAGTACAACGTGTTTCAAAGTTAGAAAAAGACATCCAGTTAAACGGAGCAGCTTTAATTAAAGGTAGGAAGATATACGCATTTTTATCTCAAAACGACTTACAAGCACTTAGTTGGTTAAGAGGGGATATTCAAGGTGGGATCGTGTACGGCAAGCATGGAAGGTATCCTTTCTCGTTTGAAATTGGTTCTGTTAAACAAAAAGTCAAAACCAAAGTTAAAAACGACCATAGCATTCATTTTGATGTCTACGTAAAGACATCTGGAAGGCTATCAGAAGATTGGGATGCTTCTGACCAGAAGCTTTCCCCTTCTTTTATTAACCATATTGAAAAAAATGTCGAAAAAATTATAAAATCAGATACAAGCAAAATAGTTCAAAAACTCCAAAATGACTATCAAGCAGATGCAATTGAATTTAGAGAATATGTACGAATTAACCACCCTTCATTTTGGAAGAAACATCGAAAAGAATGGGACACTATTTTTTCAAATTCTACTATTGATTATCATATTAACGTTACAATTGAAGATTTTGGAGCAAAAACAGACAGCGGCTAATGAGCCGCTGTCTTACTTTAATTCCATGATCATATAGTGATTTGTATATGACTTTCTTTCAAAAGAAGTTCGCTTTTCCTCTCGATCAAAATAAAATAACTCATCTTCCTGGTATTGAAAGGTATCACCTTTTTTATCCATTTCTTTAATAAACGACAGGTAATCATCCGAGTGAATTAAGTACCGCTCTGGTTTATCTGAAACTTGAACTACTTTTTCATTTCCTGTTTTCATTTTTGCTATACCAACTGCTAAAGGTATCGGATTTCCTTCTTGAAAAATAGTCTTATAAAAAATGAGCACAAATAATAAGCACGTAACGCCTACGACTAGCAAGATTTGTTTTTTTATTATCTTCACCTACTTTTCATATGGTTAACTCTATTATCAAGTGAAATTCTGCGTGAGCAAAAATGCTCTGCCATGTTATTTTTATGAAGGTTGATTGACGTAAAAGTATTTACGTTACTAATACGACAGCTTTGTAAAAAACACCTTTCTTTTATAAGAATTTGAATGGAAATATAACAGTTTCATTACCTTTCCGTTAAATCAGGTTTGCACTCCACATTTCCAATTAACTTCATGCTAAACTTGAGTCAATAATAACGTAAAAACTTTACGAATAGATAGGGTGTTGCGTATGAACAATGTTACTTTACAATCATATTTATCTCACTTATTTCCTAATGTCCAAATGAAAAAACCGCTTTTTTACAATGCACCAATAGGTATTCGATTCAAGCTAACAAATCAAAAGCGCGTGTGGGAACAAGGGTATATGAAAAATGTTTATAAACGCACATACCAAATTTTTAAAGCACTTCATGATGAAGAGGATGAGCTCATCGTAGTATTTCGTTCGCCATCTCCAAAAACTGAACTATCTTTTCTAAAGCGCACTGATATATTAATGAAAAAATTTATTCGCTCTCGGTTAAGAAAGACAAGCGTACAGCTGTTATCAACTAAAAATGAGTATGCTATTGCATGCAAGCCAACTGACTTGAAGCAAAAACAGTTACTACAATCTATTGCGAATCGCGATTTACATATCCAACCTGCGATTGAAGAGGAATGTTACATTATCAATGTAAGCAAAGGAACCATTTTTCATCTCTATGATGATCGAGCGTTAGATGTCGTATCTAATAATCAACGTTCGCTTGGGTTACTACAAGAAAAGTTTAAAGAATGGATTTTGGATATGGATGCTACTGAACATTCACCAATAAGCTAACAAAGCTGCTGTATCTATGAATAGATACAGCAGCTTTGTTTTATTTTATTTGCTTATTAAGCCACTGAACCGTGTGTTGAACCATTTGCGTTTGCTGTTCTTGAGGAGAAATCGTTGCTTTATTATCCCCTTTTTGTTCACCGTATAGACCAAACTGCGCATGGTTTGCTCCTTTTAACTCCACTATTTTGGCATTCCTTGAAAGTAAATGCTTTGTTTCTGAAATCTTATTGGGCGTTGATAAACCATCTCTTTCACCTGTTAGGGATAGAATTGGATAATTCGTGTTTGAAAAATCATTTTTATTCATTGGATAGGAAGCCAACAAAATAAGACCTTTTATCCTACTTTGATGATTATACGCATAAGAACTGGCTACAACTCCTCCCAAAGAATGGCCTCCGATAAACCAATTATCAATAGTAGGATATTCCTTCATAATTTCTTTTACCTTGTTACTTGAAAAGAAACTAACATTAAAAGGCGCATCTACTATGCCTACTAGATATCCTTGTTTTGCAACTTCTTGTGCGTAGTAACCGTATGCCATTGCATCTACTTTTGCGCCTTGATAAATAATATAGCCACCTTTTATATCACTATTGTCACTTGGCTGAAAGAGTAGGTAGCCATCTTTTTGTATCGCTTGCTTTGAAACGCCTAAATTTTCAACTTCTTGAGAATGCTTATAATCAAACTGTGTCCAAATGACAAAGAATGCTATCAAAACAGCAAGTAAAACCAAAACTCCTACTACTAGTACTTTAAGTAATCGTTTAAACATAAAATTCCTCTTTTCTTTATACTACCGAATGGAACATTCAACTTTACATTATCTTGTAGCAAAAATGCACCTTTATGAATGAAAATAATGGTTCTACGGAACAATAAAACAAATTAACCAGCAAAGGAATTCTGTATGAAGCATATTACTTACCAAACGCACAAGCGACATAAAGCCCATGTTAGCTTGTTTGGCACAACTCAACTCCACCTTCGAAACCCTTATATTATTGCCTGGTGGTCTGCTGCTTTTCCAGGTTTCGGTCACCTTTTGTTATCTAAAAACATCACGGGACTGCTCTTATTCATTTGGGAGGTTTATACAAATATCCATGCCAATATTAATGTTGCGATGGTATATTCTTTTACCGGTAGGGTAGAAGAAGCCAAGACCATATTGGATACTCGATGGGCGCTTTTATATATTCCTGTTTATCTATTTGCCATTTGGGATAGCTACCGCACAACCATCGACATAAACAAAGTATACGTGCTGGCTGAACACCAAAACGAGCCTTTTGATACCTTTAAAATGGGTGCTTTAGAAGTCAATTACCTTGATAAACGCCGCCCTCTAGTAGCTGTCATGTGGTCCATACTGATGCCAGGCGCCGGTCAACTTTATATTCACCGAATTATCATAGGTTTCTTCTCTTTAATTTGGGTAGTCGTATTTTTTTATCAATCACAATTTCTTCCGGCAGTTCATTTTCTTTTTTTAGGAGACATCCCAAGTTCAACAAGCGTTTTAAATATAGAATGGCTTTTATTCCTTCCTTCTATATACGGTTTTAGCTCCTATGATGCCTATGTTAACACCATTGAGAACAATAAATTATATGATCGTGAACAAGCTGACTTTCTTTCACAAAACTATCAACAATACCGCTTTTCATTAAAACAGCGATTATAGCTTCTATATGCTAAATCTCGATATAGTAAGGAGCCCATTATGCAAGTATTCTCTACTTTCGATCACTCAATTTATTTAGAACTTGCCATTGTAGCATTGGAGCGCAGTGGCATTCCTAAAAGCCAAATTTTAGCCATCCCACTGGAAATAAAAGATGACCAATTTTTAATTTTTGATAGCATTCATCAATCAGACGGTATTAGCCTATTTGACATCGCTGCTGGCTTGGCAACAGCTTTTGCAGTTATAGGCGCAAGCGTTGGATTTATCTTAACATGGGGACCTATATACTGGGGGTTAATTGGTGCTGCTTCAGGATTTATCATTGGCTTTTTAATTAACTTTATTTATTATAAATTTGTTAAAAAGCGAAGTAAACAAGCGCAAGGAGCGGAAGTGATTTTAATCGTAGAGTGTATACCCGAACAAACAGATCATGTAATTAAAATATTAAAAACAAACTTCTCTAAGGGATTAGCAGTTCTTTCATAGAGCAAAAAGAAGGTGAAACATAATTATTTCTGCCAACTATCTATTCGAACTATCGCAAGTTAACTACTTTTGATAGTTCGGATGTTTTTATTAAGTTGGTTTAAAAGATCGTTTTAAAAACTAGTGGAATGGAGAGTAAGGCATTCCACTCCCACGAGAACTAGAAGGAAAGCTGAGGCTCCAACCTAACTATTGTAAAACGCCACGATTTGTCTTTGAGAAGAGTACAATTAGTTGTATCCCAGCCTTTTTTATACTTAGTGGATATCTTTTTTCTTAAACCTTCCTCCTCTTACTTCAGCAATATTTGCTACTGCGAAAAAGGCAGTTGAATCAATTTCATCAACAATTTCTTTTAGCTTTGCTTCTTCTAACCTTGTGATAACGCAAAAGATTACTTTTTTATCATCACCCGTATATGCTCCTTCTCCTTTTAAGTACGTTACTCCTCTGCCTAACCTTGCTAAAATGGTTTCACCAATTCGTTCGTATTGTTCGCTAATGATCCATGCAGATTTTGACTCGTCTAGCCCTTGAATAACAATATCAATTGTTTTAAAAGCAATGAAGTAAGCCATTAACGAATACATAGCACGATCCCACCCAAACACAAACCCTGCACTTCCTATAATAAATAGATTAAAGAACATGATAATTTCTCCAACAGAAAAAGGCATTTTCTTGTTAAATAAAATAGCGAGAATTTCTGTGCCATCTAAAGAGCCACCGTACCGAATTACAATTCCTACCCCAATACCTAAAATGATACCTCCAAAAACCGTTGCTAAAAGTGGATCAGTTGTTAGCACAGGCAGTGGATGAAAAATGTATGTAGCAATAGATAAAATGCTGACTCCAAAAAGAGTTGATAAAGCAAACGTTTTGCCAATTTGCTTATAGCCTATATAAAAGAAAGGTAAATTTAGTACAAAAATATACGCTCCAAGCTTTAAACTTGTTAAATGAGACAATATGATAGACACTCCAACAATGCCTCCATCAATGACTTTATTAGGTACTAGAAAAAATTCTAAACCTACCGCCATTAATATAGCGCCAAATAAAATTAGTAACACACGCTTAATAATCATCTTGCGTGGCAAAGATCGATGCACTACTTTCACTTTTTTTTCTTCAACTGGTAACATTGGCACATCCACTCCTTTCTATAAATTTTATCATAACATTCTGAATATTTTACTTTGTTTTATTTATTATATTTCGCTTCTTGCGCATTAAACCATGAATATATTGGAGAAACTTGTAGATGATAACAATTGCAGAGTTGTATAGACATTTTTTACCTTCAAAAAATGTTCAAATTAAAAAAACAGTTTAAAAGTTTTCAAAATTACATATTGGGTATAAAATATGTGTACAACATTTGCGCAAATGTTAAACAAAAAGTATACAAAAAAGGAGAATGAAACAAATGAAAAAAATTAAAGTTGGTATTGCTTCTTTAATGGCTGTTTTATTACTTGCTTTTACCGGAAATTTCGCATCAGCTGCAAGCAATGACGCAATGGTACGTGTTGTTCATGCTTCACCAGATGCACCTGAAGTTGACGTATATGTTGATGGAAAAGCTGCTGTTGAAGGTGCGGCTTTTAAAGATGCTACTGATTATTTAACTTTACCTTCTGGTGAACATAAAGTTGACATCTATGCTGCTGGCACAAAAGGAAAAGAAGAGGCTGTCATTTCTACAAGCTTAACAGTTGAAGCCGGAAAAGCTTATACTGTAGCTGCAATTAACAAAGTGGCTAGTTTAGAATTGAAAGTACTTGAAGACGATATGAATGTAACAGAAGGAAAAGCCAAAGTACGTGTAGGCCACTTTTCTCCTGATGCTCCGGCCGTAAATGTAGGCGTTGTCAATGGCCCTACACTTTTTGAAAACGCATCATTTAAACAAGTAACAGATTATTCAGAAGTTGACGCTGATACGTATGATTTAGAAGTAACAACTGCTGACGGTAATACAAAAGTATTAGATCTTGCAGGTACAAACTTAGAAGCAAATACAGTATATACAGTTTTAGCTGTGAATACTGCTGATAACCTTGAGCCAATTGTCTTAAAAGACAACACAGCAATGCCTTCTGAAATGCCAAAAACAGGTATGGGTGGAGCTTCTGAGCAATCAAATGATTCTCTTCTTCCTGTATTAACTCTATTAGGAATTGGAGCGGTTGCTATCTTTGTTGTTCGTCGTCATAAAGGCTACGAGAATTAATGAAGAACATGAGATGGGCTTTACCAGTTATATGCACAGCTTTTTTAGGGTTAGTCGGTTGCTCAGCACAGTCAGTCACAACTACTGCACAACCAGAGCCTGAAAAAGTAAAAATGGCAGAAACAAAATTAACAAGTTCGCCTCCACAAGCGTCAGTTAATGTTTCTGCCCCATCTCAGCTTACAATACCAAAGTTAAGCATTCAAGCGCCGATTGAAAAAACCGGCTTAACAAATGACGGACAAATGGGGGTTCCTGATAACGGTAACGATGTGGCATGGTTTGAACCTGGTACAAAGCCTGGTAATGAAGGAAATGCTGTTATTGCTGGACATGTTGATGATAAGGAAGGACCCGCAGTTTTTTACAACCTTCATAAACTTGATAAAGGCGATGAAATTTTTGTATCCGACGAATCAGGTAATGTGCTTACATTTGTTGTTACCAATAAAGAAGCCTACCCTCGTGAAGATGCACCTTTACGAGAAATCTTTGGACCAACATTTGATCATCAACTTAATTTAATTACATGTACAGGATTATTCGATAGACAAAATAAAACACATGAAGAACGTCTTGTTGTTTATACAAAACTTCAGGATACTAAAGGAGCCAATGCTCAATAAGCATTGGCTCCTTTTATGATTTTTTCACTATATCCATGAAAACATCTTGTTCTATCGGACATACTAATGAATACGAAAACTTCGTTTACATGCACTTCCTTACTACTATAAAATAAAAGCAGATGAACAGGAGGCTATCATATGCAGCATAAATGGCTTATTGTACTTTTAATTACGTGCCTAGTGGGAGTTGCTTTTTTTATTGGTAACGCCAGCGTGGGTACTACTGCTGAAAAAAACCCGCTTATCATTGCCCACCGCGGAGCTTCTGGCCATGAACCAGAGCATACAATAGAAGCCTATAAGCTGGCACAAAAAATGAAAAGTGACTATATTGAGATTGACCTTCATATGTCTAAAGATGGGCAACTAGTGGCCATTCATGACTATGCCCTACACCGTACAACGAATGGAACAGGATATGTGAAAAATAAAACTGTAAAGCAACTTCAGGCTTTAGATGCAGGAAGCTGGTTTTCTACTAAACGAAAAGGAGCTTATATTCCAACACTTGACGAAATTTTTGCTACGTTTGGAAACGACATTCGCTATTATATTGAAACAAAATCACCTCATGAATATCCCGGTATGGAAAAAAAGCTAATGACTCTTTTAGATACGTACAATATAAATAAACAACAGCTTATTATTCAATCGTTTAGTGATGAAAGTCTGCGCACTTTTCACCACTTAGAACCTTCTATTATGCTCATTCAATTAGTTTCCTATAGACAAGGCTTATTAACGCCGAATCAGTTAAAGAACATTCATCGATACGCTGATGGAATCGGCCCAAGTTCGAAGACATTAACAAAAAGCTATATAAAAACGGTTCAAGCATATGGACTAGACATTCATGCTTATACAGTAAACGATACAAAAGAGATGAAAAAGCTAATTCAATGGGGTGTAAACGGTATTTTCACGAATTATCCTGACCGTTTATATCAAGCTGTTCATCCTTACAAAAAGACCCCTTTTACATATAATTTTCCTATGTAAAAGGGGCTTTAGACTATTTGGTAAAGTTAAATATCTCGGTTACGGACAAGTGATAAATAAAAACCTATTACTATAGCCGAATAGGCTATTCCCCAGCAAAAGCCAACCCACACATAGGAATCCTCACTAATAAAATTTATCATGGCTGCTATTGGTGGCAATAAATAAATAAACATTTGCAAACCTTCATAAGGATAAGGAACACCAGCTACTGCCAGCGTTAACACCAACACAAAAACTGGTCCAAACCATGAAAGATTACCCGTGCGAAGCATATGGCGAGTAAATAGCAATGACACACTCATGCTTGTTAAGCAGCTTACCAAATGCAGAAAATATCCAAACAATTGCTCTTTAACAGTGGGCATTGAAGAAAACATATTAAAGACGATTGGGTATATGATTGAAACAGCGCTTAGAACAACTGCCATTACTACAATACTGATTAGTTTACTGATAAAATAAACTGATTTTTTTCTTACATGTAGCCTTGTAATTCTTTCTTGCTTACTATTTTCTGCATGCATGAATGAAATTGTAACCCATGAGAAAGTAAAGAATAAATAAATAGAAGTATTATAGAAACTATCTAGTATTGGATTCGGTGTGTATGTATAGGTAATAATTAATAAGATTAAGTATAAAGCCAATGGCGGAATATACCGGTATGACTTTAAATACGTAAGGTAATGATATCGTATTAATGCAATCATTTCTAATAGTCTTCCCTTTCAATAATTTCTATCCGATGAATATCTGCTCGTACCTCGATTAGCTCTTTGAGCAATTGGTTCATGTCTTGCTTTTTAATATAAAGCGTATAACGGCTACCGTGCTGCTCAACTTTAGCACACTTCCCTTTGAGCTCTCGAATCGGCTTATTTATAATAAAGTCTGCTTCAATAACAGCAAGCCTATCTATAGACTCAATACGCTGACTTCGAAGTATTTTTTGGGCACCAATGGTAATTACTCGATCTGCTGTTACTTGAATTAACCTTTCTTCATGACAAGTAAAAATAATGGTCATCCCTCGATCTTTTAATCGACGAAACGCTTTCTCAACATCAACCTGTGCTTTGGCATCTAGACCAGATAACGGTTCATCAAGAAGAAGAAGCTCTGAAGATCCCAACATTGCTTGCATCATGTTGACTTTTTGCTTCATCCCTTTTGAAAAAGATGTAATTTCTTCATACTTATACTCGGTCATGTCAAAGGTCTCGAGCAACTCTTCAATTTTTAAAAGCAGCTTTTTTTTCGAGATTTGCTGAATACGCCCCATATGGAATAGATAATCTTGAAGTCGAAATGGAAGTTCTTGAGGAAATTGTTCTACCACAAATGCCGGTAATCCAACGCAGGAATCAATTGTTACACTCCCTTTAGTTGGCTTAATTAACCCTCCTAAAATCTTTAATAACGTACTCTTTCCGGCACCGTTTTTGCCGACAATGGCTACTGTTTCTCCCTTTTGAAAAGTTGTATGGACATTTTCTAGTACCGTTTGCTTTTTGTATGATTTTGAGACATTTTTCAATTGAATTAATGTTTCCATTTTACTTGTCCTTCCTTTAGTAAAACATGTAATAAATATGGTTAGTTAAATAGTAGCATATTTACTACATAAATAGTGCTTTCACATACAATTTTAGACAAGAAAATTAACTCTCAGAGGCGAATTATGACGTTTCTAACATAAGTAAGTGGCAGAAATACGTTCGTTCCATTACGCTGCAAACACTCGCTTGTTAACTTATTTTCAAAGCAAACAAAAATACCCAAATGATTGCAAGTTCATTCGCAATCACTTGGATACCTAGTTCACTGCAATGCTTATGTCTCCGCCCCTTTTCCTCTTCTACATATAAAGAACCATATGTTCTTCATCAATGAATTTATCATCTACGTGTAAAGCTTGTTTTTCAAATCCATAACTTTTAAATCCTAAAGATGTGTACAGAGCTTTGGCGCCTGGATTATTAGCTGCCACTACAAGATAGATTTGCAGCAGCTCTTTTGATTTTGAAGCTTGTTCAACAACTGTTTTTAAAAGTGATTTTCCAAGCCCCATCCCCCTCGCTTCTGGAGCTACGTACATTCCCCAAACCTCTCCTTTATGCTGAACTTTTAAAGGCTTTTGTTTTTTATACCCTACAATTCCAACCAGTTTATCATCAAGAAAACCTCCCACAATAAACTCATCTTCAAGCGTAGGAAACTGCTTGCGAATATCTGACACTTCTTTTTCACATTCTTCTTCGTAACTTAAAACAAAACTTTCTGGATGATCTCGCAGGGCTGTTAAACGTAGCTCCCAATAAATATCTGCATCTTCTTTCGTTAATAACCGAATGTTCATATCCTCACCTGGTTTTCGCTTATTTTCTTACATATTAGGGCTCGTATACAGTGAAAACATCACTCCACCGATATAAATCATAATAATTAGCGGGCACATCAATATCTTTAATAAGTGCTTTCTCTTGCTTGGTACTACCAGACATAATGTTGGCACTTTTGCGATTTGTACGTATCCATAAGGTTTGCTTAGAGTGATTTATATATGTTGGTGCATAATCTCCCCAGCCTTTTAAAGGATTGGTTAATTTTTCTTGCTCGTTTTTTGATAAGTTAATTGTATAAAGTGAGGGAAGCGGCCGTTTCTTAACGTCGTTTGACCAATCCGATTCCTGTACTCTTGAAATAATAATTTTCTTATCCGCCGCCCATGTAAAGTCCCAATCAGCAAACCCTTTTGGAGTAAAGATATGTTCTTTAAAAACAGGCATTTCTTTTAAAGTAAACGTTTTATTTTCAGTAGCAATTCGACCTTCTCCGTTAATAAAAGCTAACTCTTGCTGATGTGGAGACCATTTAAACCAATTTGATACGTTTAGCATTGTACCGATTGTTTGAAAAGCTTTGCCCTCAGAAGTTATGACGCATAGCGTGTTTCCATCCGCTGACATAGAAGCTGTCGGAATAGCTAAAAAGCTAATCCAATGGCCATTTTCTGACCACTTAAATTCACTCGTTGTATAAGCAAAAAAGGAGTCGCTGGGGTGGGGCAAGGTTGCAAAAGGTTCAACCTTTTTTATATCTAAGTTTGCATTTTTTTCAACTGTATATAACTTAACCGCTCCCCAACCTCTCGGTGATAGCGTCGCGGACTCCGTTATTAAAAATTTTTCACCGTCTGGGAACCATGAAAATTGATCAACACCAAGGGCTACATGGCTTTTTTTCTTTTGCTTAACGTTATAAATAGTTAAAATGTTGTTTGATATGTAAGCTAACTCCATACCAGTTGGTGACCATTGATAGCTTTGTACATTCTTTTCAATTTCGGTTTGCTTACCTTTTACGCTAGCGGCCATCAACGATTTTCCGTTTTTATAGGCGATATAGGAACCATCCTTTGACCAAACCGGTTCACTTGCCTCATTGCTTGAAGGAATTTTTGTTTCTTTTCCGCTTTCATAAATCCACACGTCACCATCTCGAATAAAACTCACCTTAAAATTAGAAGCTGATTGAACTGTGTTTGGAAGTAATACTATCATGAAGAAGCATAAGAAAAAGCGTCTCATCTTGTCACTCCTTTTTATTAAATTTATCTCTCATATATACTTCTTCTTATCCTTGCACAAATTCAAACATCTCATGACAAAAAACTGTAAAAAAGACTTCTGTTTAAGAAGTCTCGCTGTTATACCTTGAAAGTATGTAAGTGAATCCAATTTATATATTTTTCACAACCAAAATGTTGTTACCCAAAACAAAAAGGCAGTCGTATATACATACGACTGCCTTTTTTAGTTACTTAGTAGGAGCTGGTTTAGTATCTGATTTGCTTTTTAATAACGTCATTCTCTTTTTCAAATAATAACCTTGTCCAATACCAAATAAGTTACCAATAACCCAATATAGAGCTAAAGCGGATGGAAGTGTAAAACCAGCAACTAGTACAAAGACTGGCATAATGTTCATCATCATCTTCATTGGAGGCTGGATTTCATCGGTCATACTTACACGAATTTGTAAGAATGTCGTAACAGCTGCAACAATTGGTAAGATAAAGTATGGATCTGGGGCACCTAAACTCACCCATAAAAATGAATGTTGTGCAATTTCTTCTGTACGTGCAATAGCGTTATAAAACGCAAAGATAATTGGCATTTGAATCAAAATAGGCAAACATCCGCCTAAAGGATTAATTTGGTGCTTTTGATATAACGCCATCATTTCTTTTTGAAGCTTTTGCTGCGTTTCAGGATCTTTCTTACCTGCATATTTTTTTTGAATAGCTTCCATTTCAGGACGTAATGCTTGCATAGCCATAGTGCTTTTTTGTTGCTTTAAAATAAGAGGTAGTAGAACTAGACGAATAATAATTGTGACAGCAATGATAGATAATCCATAACTACCACCAAGAAATTCTGCTACATTTGTTAACGCAAGAGACAAAGGATACACAAAGTAGTGATCCCAAAACCCGCCGCTTGTAGACGTAACAGGATTCTGTGTACTACATCCTGCTAGTGCAATTAATACCATTCCTAAAACTGCTAATAATTTATAATGTCGTTTCATTTTCTTTCCTCCTAATTGTTTAAATGATTACGTTAAGCGAAAACAAGAAGGAAAGGGTCTTCTTCATCTGTGTTTTTTTCTTTTACCGGTGTTTTTCTATATACATGAATAAGCGTCTTCAAACGCTTCCATGCCGCAAATACTGCCACGCTAGTTTGAATGCAAGTGGACTCTCTTAGCTCCTCTGTACGTACCGCTACATACCTCGATTCCCGAAGCATATAATAGCAGACTACATAAGCCATAAGGGCAGTTAAGTACGGAACATATAGAAACAAATCATGATAAAAATCCATATGTTTACTCTCTTTCTAAACTGTAGTTAATGAATCTACTAGTAGTGTAGCATTTACAATGTGCTGACACAATACGTACGTCTTTATCTTCTACGGTTTATTTGTGAAAAAGTTTCACCAAGGCTTATATTTTATAGACAGAGTGTGGGACATCACAAAACAAATTTCCAAAAGACGAACACTCTCTTTTCTTATATCTTTACCTTGTCAGAACACGTTCGTTCCATTGCGCTACTGCCATTCTCCCCTGTTTCTCAAACTGTTTTCACAACTAACAAATAAACCTGAATAATTAAAAGTAAGAAACTCTCAATCGTTCAGGTTTATCATTGACTGAATTACTTATGACCCAGCTTATTTTTTATTTTACAAGAAGCTTTTCAACTTCTTGAATTGTAGGTAATGCTGTCATCGCACCTTTTGTTGAAGCTGCTAATCCTCCAGAAACACTTGCAAAGCGTCCAAAAGAAGTAAGTTCTTCTTCCGTTAAGTTTGAAAGCTGACCATTATATTGATTAATAGAATAAAGCATCCCAGACACAAAGGCATCTCCTGCCCCTGTTGTATCAACAGCATTTACTTTCATAGCAGAAATAGTTACTTTTGCTTTAGAAGATACAGCAAGGCTGCCGTCTGCTCCTAATGTAATAATTAAAAGCGGGATAGCATAATGGCTTAGCACTTCTAATCCTTCTTCAATCGTTTCTTTTCCAGTAATAAAAGTAAGTTCTTCCTCTGAAAGCTTTACAATATCTGCCTTTGGAAGCATCTCCACAATTGTTCGTTTCAATTTTTCTTCATCTTTCCACAACGTTAAACGAACATTAGGATCGAATGACACAAGAACATCATTCTTCTTCGCCAGTTCTACAGCTTTCAAAGTAGCAGAGCGTGAAGGTTCACTAATCATTGAAATTGTTCCAAAGTGAAGAATTCGATGTTCTTTAAATAGCTCTTCGTCAATTTCTGCTTCGTGTAAAAACCGATCTGCACTTGGGTCAATGTAAAAATTAAAGCTGCGGTCACCGTCTTTATCTAACGTAACGAAAACCGCTCCCGTACGTGCTTCATCCGTAAGCTGCATATTTGTTGTATCAACGCCGTATTCGTCAAGCGTATCTTTTAGAAAATGACCCAATACATCATTTCCAACTTTTCCAAGGAATGTAGATTTCAACCCTAACCTTGACACTCCTACCGCCACGTTGGCAGGCGCACCTCCTGGGCTTTTTTGATATGTAAGATTCGTATGATCTAATGGAATAAAATCAATTAATGCCTCTCCTAATGAAATAACACCATTTTTCATTTTTCTCCCTCTCTTTCCTTATGATACAAATGAAGAAAAGTGGAGTAAAATGAACCTTTGTTTTACTCCTACTTTTCTTTCATTTTCTTTATTCCTCTTCTAATTTCATAAACCACGTAACAATAAACGCTACCCCTACTGAAATGACCATTCCAATAATATAGTTAATTAAATTACTCATTCCTAGCGGAGCTGCAATAGCCATCATTGGGATACCTGTTAAACCGTATGCGTTTGCAACAACATTCGTTAGTACCACATATCCACCACCAGCAGCACCACCTATAGCTGCTGCAATAAATGGTTTACGTAACTTTAAGTTTACACCAAAAATAATTGGTTCAGTAATGCCAAGAAACGAAGAAACAGCGGCTGGAATTGCAATTTTCTTTGTTTTTGCATTCTTTGTTTTAAAATATACCGCCAAGCCGGCGCCACCCTGTGCAACATTAGCGCATGCCCATATTGGTAATAAGAAATTAACTCCGATATTAGGATTTGCCAGAAGGCCCGCTTCAATTGCATGAAAACTATGTTGTAGTCCTGTTAATACAATCGTAGAATACAAACCACCAAACACAATACCAGCAAATACACCGGCTACATCATACATTGATTGTAAACCAATTGAAATCAAATCACCAATATATCTTCCAAATGGCCCAATAAATAACAGTGAGATAAATCCTGTAACAATAACCGTCAAAAATGGTGTTACTAGTAAATCAATTGCATTTGGAACAACTTTACGCAAACCTTTTTCAATTTTGCTCATTACATAAATCGCAAGTAAAATCGGTACAACCGTACCTTGATAGCCAATCAATGGGATACTCAATCCTAAGAAATCCATATATTCAGGCTTGGCATCTGCTAAGGTCCATGGGTTTAATAGCATTGGATGGGTTAATATTCCACCCATTACGGCTCCTAAATATGGATTGGCTCCAAATTCCTTAGCAGCTGAAAACCCTATTAAGATTGGTAAGATGATAAATGCTGAGCTCGAAAACATGTCCAGTAAAATAAACAGTGAGCTATCTTCTGAAACCCACTTAAATGCTTTCATCATTCCAAGTAGACCCATTAATAAACCACTTGCTACAATGGCAGGAATGATTGGAACAAAAATATTTGAAAGCATACGAGCGAACCTTGCGAACGGATTCATCTTTTTCTTCATTTCTTCTTGATGATCTGCTGGCTTTTCTGCTTTTTGGTGCTCTACGCCTAGCTCTTTCATAAGTTCTGCATGTACTTTATTAACAAGTCCTGTGCCAAAAATAATTTGAAATTGTCCTGAATTAGAGAAAGCACCTTTAATATCGTCTATTTCATCCAAACCTTTTTGATCGATTTTGCTTTCGTCTCGAATAACTAAACGCAAGCGTGTCGCACAGTGCTGAGCACTGACAACGTTTTCTTTTCCACCCAAAAGCGGAACAAGCTTTTTCGCAATTTCTTTCACATCCATGCGAATTCCCCCTTTATTTATTGTTTTTACTATAGTTTCTGCGACTTAACTAGCCTCATGCACGATGACAACAAAAAAAGACCTAAAACGCGCATTCAAATACATATGCACAACCGCAGTGCATACATCTTTTACGCATTTTAGGTCTTGCCTGCTTAACCAGTCACAATCCCGCTTATTCAATTAATACGCTTTCATTGTATCTATTTCGACATTGTTCGTCAAGACTTTTTTAGGGTCTTTGGCCAATTCTTTCAATATGGAGCGTAATATAGCCAAGTTCAGAAGGTGGAAAATTTATATCATATTCAGCTTTTAGAAATGCTCCAATTTTTAAAGCACATGTGTAAGCACGCTTGTACTTAGTTTGCAGCATGTTCAGCATTTCTTCATCCATTGAATGAAAAGGCTCATCTTCAGCAATTCGATTTAGCGCAAAGCGCAAATGAGTGAGTAATCGCTGGTAGGAAATGCTCTCTTCATCAATTTTGAGCTCAAGTTCTTCTTTAATAATCTCAATCATTTCGTTAATGATTGTTGTATTCATCATTACCTGTTCCATATTGGATGTATGCAGTTTAGCTGTATGAATATGAAGAGCGATATAGCCCGCTTCATCAATTGGCATTTGAACTTTTAAACGTTTGGAAACTTGTTCAATCGCCCACACACCAATATCATATTCTGGACGATACAGTGCTTTAATTTCATGTAACAGTTTATTTTGAATGACAATTCCTCGAGATAACCTTTCAATTGCGAATGATAAGTGATCACTTAAAGCAATATGAACATGATCACTAAGCGTAACGCCTAGTTGCTGTTCTGCATATGAAATAATTTCTTCTGCTACTTGAATATGCTCTTCAGGTAAGCTTTTTAATATTTCCTGAAATTTTTCATTTTCTTCTTTCATCACAAAAACTTTTTCAACTTTGGCTTTATTTAAAATATCATTTTTACTTTTTTGAAAGGCAATTCCCGGCCCCATTACAATCTTTTCAATTT
The DNA here is from genome assembly GCA_024134725.1 of Bacillus sp. 1780r2a1. NCBI lineage: Bacteria > Bacillati > Bacillota > Bacilli > Caryophanales > Bacillaceae > Bacillus > Bacillus sp. 1780r2a1. The sequence goes on from CP099863.1 coordinate 2,877,930, forward strand.
TCCCTTCTTTTACAACAGCTGCATTGTTGTTTAGTACTTTAAATATTTTCAACCGGTTATTCCTCCTCAGCAGGAAGAAGGTGACAAATTTATTTCATTGTCACTTTCGCACATTGAGTTTGTCCTTTTTGAACATCGCCACTTGCTACAATTTCAAATGAATCTGCTGCATCGCTATTTGTAATGACAACAGGCGTAATTATGCTTTTCGCTTTTTCTGTTACTAATGGTAAATCAAAAGTAATAAGAGGTGTACCTACTTCTACTTTATCGCCTGCTTGAATATGCGCTTCAAAGCCTTCCCCTTCCATTGCTACTGTTTCCAGTCCAATATGTATAAGTACTTCTGTACCTGCTTCTGTTTTTAATCCAACAGCATGCTTCGTGTGGAATAATTGAACTACTTCTCCTGCCACTGGAGATACTACTTGTCCATCCGTTGGTTCAATAGCAAATCCATCGCCCATCATTTTTTGAGAAAACACCGGGTCTGGAACCTGCTCTAATGGAAGAATTTTCCCAGTCATTGGTGCTGTTACTACTGTTTCTTTAGATTTTGTCTTACCGCCAAAAAGTTTTTTAAACATGTCAATCACCTTTCCTTTATCATTTTATTGGTAGCATACCCCTTTATTAACTTTGAAAAACGCAACTTTATTAAGAAGAACCTTCTTCCTATGTCCCCAAAATCTGTATATAAGACTCCCCTTATTACATTAGGATATTGAGATAAATATGTTCATTATTTAAACATGCCTACGATATATTGTAAATAAAAAAGTTCTTCAACTGGAATAATATTGAATTTAATTTAACTTACTGAAATAAAAAAAGAGTAGGATAGTTACCATACTCTTTTTTCACTGCTTATTAAAATGTCTTCGCCACGTTTTTTGCTTTTTCTATTGCATTAGTTAAAATTTGATCTGCTTCTGCTGGTGTATAAGCCATACCTTCTGCAACAACTAAATCAACATCTTGAATGCCAATAAAGCTCATAACAGTGCGGAAGTATTTCTGTGTAAATTCAAGTTCTGCAGCCGGGCCTTCGCTATAAATGCCACCGCGTGCTTCTAATAGGGCTACTTTCTTTCCAGTAGCTAATCCAACAGGTCCGCTTTCAGTGTACTTGAACGTTTTTCCCGCAATTAGAATGTTATCAATGTATGCTTTCATAAGTGGTGGGAAGCTTAAATTCCACATCGGTGCTGAAAAAATTACTTTATCAGCTTGTAAGAACTGCTCTAATAGTGCTCCCATACGCTCAACTTTTACTGCTTCATCTGCTGTTAGTTCTTGATTTGCTCCTGCTTTCCCCCAAGCGCTTAACACATCAGAATCAATTAAAGGAACGCCTTCTTTATAAAGATCGACTGTTGTTACTGTATCACTTGGATTCACTGTTTGATACTCATCTAAAAATGCTTTAGCCAATCTTGTTGAGAAGGCAGCTTCATCAACTTGTGGATTTACTTTTACATACAATACGTTTGCCATAGTTCTCATCTCCTGTTTACCTTTAAATGATTTATCTTTATTTCGAGATTTTTGATTGATTAATTATCTCGGATTCAAGATATATTATATGATTCTATTTTCTAATCGTCAACCGTTTGAATAAGTTTTTTATTTTATGTAATTACTGTTCTTATTCAAAGAGTAACAGAAGAATTTTCTTTATTGTCTACATAGTAAAGAAGAGCGTTACGAATGTAACGCTCTTCTTTTTAATAACACTGAAATTCATTCACTCGATCTAAGTCAATTCCAGCATATATCCAGTTAAATCCAGTCCAGCGATATCCTGCTACCGATTTACGACCAACATATGTTGGATAAAACCAATATGAACGCCCGCCTTTTGCCCAAATATAAGTATACTTATATAGACAACCTGCTATTGACCCAGGATCTACTGCATAAAGAGATGGCCCTCCTGAAGAAGCTAATTGAGGTGTAAAAGCTGGCGGTGGACCTGTTGGTGGACCACTCTGGCCAGAAGATGGAGGAAACCCTGGTGCGCCCCCTTGGCCTGGTGGTGGTGGCGGTGGTGGTAAAAAACTCCCTCCCTGTCCTGGTGGTCTCGGTGGAAAACCTTGCCCTCCCTGTCCAGGAAATATAATTTGAAAGCGGGGATCATAATAATATCGATACATATATATTCTCCTTTCCAATGTGCATGTAAATTACTATATGCTTCACTTTTTGAATAGGTGAATATCCACAAACTAGGTTTTTCGAGTAGGGTCATATTGCGGCATGTAGCGCTCAATAAATTGATATACAAAAAAGATTAAAACAAAGATTGGGGTTAACACAAGAGGGTGTTGAATACAACGCTTAACAAAAACTGATTCAAACATAGGAATTTCTTTTAAAATTTTAAAAAGAGCCTGGCTGCTTCCTACTAGAGAGATTAGAATAAAGATTGCCCATAAAAATTCACTGCTATATGACCAAAAGACGTGGATTGTATAAAAACTGAAACTAGCAATAGTACCGCTAACAACACTACCTATAATTGTTTTCACCGTGAAAGGAATTGCAATAAACCACCCTACCCCTATACCAGCACAAGCAGCGCAAACACTTGAGAACATAAGCGTTTCTTCCACCAATACAAACATCGTAAAAGCAGTTATAAAGCTTGTACTCATTGCTGTATATACGGCAGCTAAATTACCAGCTTTTGTTGATATATAACCATGGTGACACACGGTATAGTAACAAGAACACCAAATAAATAAGCCTACAAGAACCACGCCCCAAACCATAAGCTAATCCTCCTTTTTCTCTATTATATAAGACGCTTTTTCACTCAATTTTCATTTTTATCTATTAAATTTACTAGTAATTAGTAATTAATTAAATTATCTCTTTATATAGTAATCTCTATGATAAGGTTGCTAGATTTAGTCCTATCTACCTTAAAAATCTAGCAAAAAGGTGGAAAAGACAAAATGTTATCGTTTGACCTATTTATATTGTAGAATGATTCATGTATAATAAGAGGCTGTATGATATTATCTTCATCGTAGTGAAGATATCTCCTGTGGTTGAGCACTAGTATGCCACAGTAAGAATATAATTAGATTCGATATTGACAGGTGAATAATATGGGTGAAAATCAACGAAATGTTAGTAGATTTGACTGGAATTTAGCTTTTCTTCTCTTTCTTTTTTTCTGCGTAAGTATTACTGCTATTAATAGTGCACAAACTATTGGACAATATGATTCAAACTTTGTTATTAAACAAGTTGCTTTCTACGTAATTGGAACAGTGATTATTGCATTTGTAATGCGACTAGATTCTGATCAATTACAAAAACTCTCTTGGGTCTTCTATGGTTTTGGAAACTTCCTTCTAATTTTCTTGATTATTGCACCGAGCAGTATTGCTCGAGAAATTAACGGTGCAAAAAGTTGGTTTACACTACCTGGCTTTTCATTTCAACCTTCTGAGTTTGTAAAAGTTTTTTTGATTATTGTATTAAGTAACATTATTGTCAAGCACAATGAAAAATATCGCATTCGCACGATACGTGAAGACCTTTTATTACTAGCCAAAATGGGTGCAACACTAGGATTCCCTTTACTGCTTGTGATGCAGCAACCGGATTTGGGAACAGCACTTGTTTTATTAGCAATTTTTGTAGGTCTGGTCTTTGTATCAGGAGTAACCTGGAAACTAATTGTTCCAGCTTTTTTAGGGCTTGGTTCAATCGGTGCTGGCATTCTTGCACTAGTAATTTATGCTCCCGACTTCCTTGAAAAATACTTAGGTGTTAAGCAGTATCAGTTTGGTCGAATTTATGCATGGCTAGACCCGACGACTTACAGTACAGGTGAAGCATATCACTTAGTAAAATCACTGAATGCTATCGGTTCGGGTATGGTTAACGGAAAAGGTCCGGGAAATGGCGTTGTTTATATTCCAGAAAGTCAAACGGACTTTATCTTTGCTGTAATAGGTGAAGAGTTCGGTTTTATAGGAGGAAGTATCGTTATCAGCTTATTTTTCCTTCTTATTTATTACTTAATTAAGCTTGGATTAGAAACAAAAAATGAATTTAACTCTTATTTATGCGTAGGTGTCATTACGATGATTACCTTCCACGTCTTCCAAAATATTGGTATGACAATCCAAGTTTTGCCAATAACCGGTATTCCTCTACCATTTATTTCTTACGGAGGTAGCTCCTTAATGGGAAGTATGTTTGCCATTGGATTAATGTTTGGAATATCTTGGCACCAAAAACGTTATATGTTTGGTACAGAGTAAAACAAAAAGAGCGGTATAGACTCCGCTCTTTTTATTTTACTTAGATTCTGCTAAGCTTATAAATAAAACCGCTTACATTTTTTAATTTTACGAGGTGATTATAATGTTTGACTACCAATATCGTCGCAAAGCATATGATTTACTTCAAAAGAAACAACATAATTGTATAGTGGATTCGTCCTCGGTAACCTTGTCATTTTGGAAAAGCCTTCTCAATAAAATAAAGAGGTGATTAATCACCTCTTTATGCTATCTATATTGAAGATTCTAAGCCAATTCGCCCCATTGCTTTTTGGGTAGCGCTGTTCATCCCTTGTAATACTACCTTTTTATTATTACTTTCATATTTCCCTACCACTTTTGCCACGGCTAACATCGCAGATTGGTCCCAGACGTAAGAGTTTGAAAAATCGATTACGATTGTCATTTGCTCACCTTCGTAGTGAAATGCATTTACAAAAATTGTTGTTGTTGCAAAGAAAAGAGGACCGTTAACATAATAAACTATTCGATCAGACTCTTCTTCTTTTACTATGGTCAATCTCGCCATTTTCCACCCCAACACGACTGTACTAATGACAATACCAACCATAACTCCTAACGCTAAATTATGTGTAAGTAGTACTACAACAACCGTTGCAATCATAACAACAGAGTCCGATATAGGATACTTATGAATGTCTTTAACAGACTGCCAATCAAACGTCCCTACCGCTACCATAAACATGACGCCAACAAGCGCGGCCATTGGAATCTGCTTTACAACATCACCTAACACCATAATTAAAAATAATAAAAACACGCCTGCTATAAGTGTTGAAAGTCTTCCGCGCCCACCGGACTTTACGTTGATTACCGATTGTCCAATCATAGCACACCCTGCCATTCCACCGAATAGGCCTGTCACAATGTTGGCAAGTCCTTGTCCACGTGCTTCTTTATTTTTATTAGAATCCGTATCCGTCATATCATCTAAAACTGTGGCAGTTAGTAATGATTCTAACAAACCAACAATCGCTAACGGCAGTGAATAGGGTAAGATAATTAATAATGTTTGTAATGATAATTCTACTGCTGGAAAATGAAGAAATGGTAGTGTACGCGTAATCTCGCCCATATCTCCTACCGTTTTCAAACCAAACCCTCCACCAAAAATGGCTACGGCCGTCATAAATACAATTGCTACTAACGGTGCTGGAATTAGTTTGGTTACAAGAGGGAATACATACACAATTAATAATGTTCCTGCTACCATCGCGTACATAGCCCAGTTCGCACCTTTAAAATGCTGAAGCTGGGCGGTGAAAATTAAGATTCCTAACGCATTAACAAAACCAAACATAACCGTTTGTGGTAAAAATGATAAAAATCTTCCAACTTTCAAGATACCTAAAACAAGCTGAATAATTCCAGTTAGAATTGTCGCTGCAAACAAATACTCAACCCCATGATTTTTCACTAAATCAATCATTAAAAGAGCCATTGCACCAGTTGCTGCAGAAATCATTGCCGGTCGCCCTCCGGTAAATGCAATGACAATTGCCATACAAAAAGAAGCATATAGACCTACCATAGGATCTACTCCTGCAATAATTGAAAATGCAAGTGCTTCGGGAATTAATGCAAGAGCAACAGTCATTCCTGAGAGGATATCTCCTCGAACATTTGAAAACCACTGTTGCTTAATAGCTGCTACGTTCACTAAATCACCTCATAGTATATAGTAAATTGATTTTCGACTCTCACGAAAACCAAAGCCGGTTTGAACGTAGGTTATCGTACCATACCTTCTTTGAATTGAAAATATATTTTCACCATCATGTTGAACAATCTATCCCACTAAAAAAGAGCGCAACCTGCACGCTCTTTTTTTAGTGAAGTCCTTCTCATTAACGTCGAGGTGGAACTTCCGTATAATTTAATGAATAGCTGACTGGAATTAAGCCAAATAAATGTTGAAATCGAGGCGGGTTTTTCACCTCTAAGGTCAACATTGCAAGTAAAAATAATTTACTTAACATAAGAAATGCTACCATTAAAAATAGCTTCTTTTTTTGTTTCAACGAACCATCGCTTCTCCTCTTTTTAACATAAAAATAAGAACAAACGATTATGGTTACATCTTTTATTTCTAAATTAAACAATAAAAGACCTTCACCACTAATCGGTAAAGGTCTTGCTAGACATTGTTTCAATATGCCAATAAAGCCGGTAGATTTTTCTACGAGATGTCGACTTTATTTCAGGAAAGAACCTGACGCTACTCCCCTTTAAGGAATCTTATTTATAAAGATATTATAAGGAAGTTCTGAACGAAATTCAACTATTTATTACTCATTGATTGCTGCTTCTAGAGCAACAATAATCATATCATTAAATGTCGTTTGACGCTCTTCAGCTGTTGTTTCTTCACCTGTAAAGATGTGATCACTTACTGTTAAAACAGACAGCGCATTACGCCCATATTTAGCCGCTAATGTATAAAGTGCTGTTGTTTCCATCTCAACTGCCAGTACTCCGTGTGCAGCTAGCTTTTCTAACTGCCCATCTTCATTATAAAATTGATCAGAAGTGAAGACGTTCCCCACTTTTAAATGCAATCCTTTTTCAACCCCAGCGTCATATGCGCGCTTTAATAAATCAAAATTTGCCGTTGGCGCATAGTCAATAGGTCCAAATTTCACGCGATTCATTTGTGAATCACTTGATGAAGACATAGCTAAAATAACGTCACGAACTTTTACATCTTTTTGAATTGCTCCACAAGTTCCGACACGAATTAAGTTTTGAACACCATATTCACTCATTAACTCATTTACATAAATAGCAATAGATGGAACACCCATTCCTGTTCCTTGTACGGACACACGTTTTCCTTTATATGTTCCTGTAAAACCTAACATGCCACGAACTTCATTATAGCAAGTTACATCTTCTAGAAATGTTTCCGCAATGTATTTCGCACGAAGCGGATCTCCAGGGAGTAAGATCGTTTCTGCAATTTCACCTTTTTTTGCCCCAATATGTACACTCATCTTTGTACCTCCTATTGTGTAAAAATGTTACCTTTTCACTATAACATAATTTGTCGAATTCACTACTGATTTCTTTCTCTGCCTTTCATTATTCCAACATTTTTGCAGAACTATGTACTGAAAAAAATGGCTTAATGAAAAACGCTTTTCGAGGAAAAATACTGAAGAACACTACTTTTGAATAAATGAGGTGATCATATGGGCAAAAAACATCGTAATCGCATTAATTCACCAAAGAAAAACAATCACATTCCTCAAGAAGCTATTATTGCGGAGCAAGAGGCACATGGGGATGAATACACGGCAAACAAACGCAAAAATGGTCCCGGACACCATACGCGAGACTATTAATTTTTTCAGCAAAAAAGGCGGCCTTATGGGTCGCTTTGCTTTACCGAACGTGAAGTCGATTTACTCTTTGCCATCCATCCGTCCAAAGCTTATAGTAATACTTTCCTCGGGTGCCTTCATCAATTAATAAGATATCTCCTGTACTAATAAAGCGGGCATTGCATTCTTTTGGGAGATTGTCAGCAATGTTGAACTGTTGAAAGACTTTAACCGCTGCATCTTGATGGTCCAGAGCTTTGACCGTCAAACGATGAACTGGTTTATATCCTCTTTTTTCTCCTTTTTCTTCTGTCTGCATAATTGTAACGTCGTATTCTGTAATGATATTTAACTGCTTTTTTAAATTTGTCCACACATTCACATGTCTTCCCTCCAAACCTCAATATTCTATCCTGTACCCTATGTATAAATTAATACCATGTCATTTATATTAGCGATAGATAGATTAAAATCCTTCATTTCAAATACATGTTTTTATTTGTACTTTCTTTTATAATTAAACGACCTCAGCATAAAGTTCTCCAAAAAAGCATGGCGGACGCCATGCTTTTACTAGTGTATCATCTCAATAAAGTTAGTAGATAAAGGTTGGGCCCTAAATTAACAAAATGAAATATTTGTTAAAAACCTGTAATGGTATTATGTGGGGAACTGGTACCGTTTTAAAGATGAATACATAAGTTTATTATATAGCTGATACATACTAAGTGCCCAAGAGATGCCCAAAGCATAGCCAGCCAAAATATCTGTTAAATAATGAACCCCTAAATACATGCGGCTGAACCCAACTAAAAGGATTAGAAGGATAAGGCATAAAGAAGCGATTATTCTCACACTTTGCGTTCTTGTATATATGAACACAAGGCATAGAAGGCCAACGAAAAAAGCACTGGAATTCATAGCATGACCGCTTGGAAAGCTATAGTGTGATGCATCAACTAGCTGACTCCACTCTGGTCGGGGACGTTCAAATATTTCTTTTAACAGCCAATTTAACCCTCTAATCCCCCAAAAAACAAGGGTAATAAATAAGGCTGCCACTCCTTGACGCTTATACATTAACAGCATGACCAGAACAAGCCAGGTCGGCGCAGTAATATGCCATGATCCTAACGTTGTAATAAAAATAAAAAATGACGTTAGCCAGCTTGTCCTCCACTCAAAGATGGTATGTAATACATTATAATCCAGCTCTTTTACAACAGGTGTTTTATACGTCAGCATTAGAATTAAAAATAAAGCAAGTGCAATGCAGACTGTAACAATATATTGTCTTCGCGTTAACATGTTGTGCTCTCCTCCATTAAACGATAAGGAAAGAATGAATAAGAAGCATGCAAATACATGCTCCTTATGTAGTCGTTAGTCTTTTTTAGGCTGCTTATAGTGTTCAGGCTTTGGTGCTTGATTCATAACAAATTCATTCGAGAATTCCGGCTGTTGACGTGACGACTTTTTCATTCCTTTTTGATGTGTTTGATTACTTGTTTTATGAGACATGGTTTTCCCTCCCTTCCTCACACGTTTAATATGTGAAGAAGAAAGACAGACTATCCTAACTTATACGCTATATCTTGAAATAACTCGCTCTAGAGTCGCAGATAGCTGAGGAATCTCACTTTCAGATACTGTAATCCGTACAAGAGATTCATCAGCGTCCAATACCTCAAATAAAAAGCCGCCAAATCCTCGAGCTTTACGGTCAATTTCTAGCAATAGCTCATATTGGCTGTTTCCTACTGATTGGACAATTACCTCTACTTCGTCTAACTTTCCATAATAAGGGCCGTTGGCTGGAACAAATTCAAATTCTTGTACAAAAGGAAGTCTCTTTCGCATTCTTCTTGGTGCTTCTTCGCACTCCACTTGTCGAAGTCGAAATCCAAGGTCTTCCATTGATTTCATAACGCTTGTGACCATCAAATTGGGAAGAACTTTCACATAATCAATATCTGATGGGTCTACTGCATCTTTAATATCTAAACCTGTTGCTACCCATACTCGTGTTTTCCCAAGCGTAACAGGTGTATCATCAGGTAGTTGGAAAGTAAAAGGAATTTCTTTTTTTTCAGCTGGCTGAATAGTAAATGGCTCATTAACCTTGAATACATTAAGCTGTATATCCTGCTTGACCTTTTTATCATCTACTTCTTTTACGTATGATGTAAAAAGACGTAAATAAATTCGATCAATCCTCTGCTCAACATTTCCTCCATATACTTCTACAATTCCTTCAATTGTTTCACCTGCACGAAATTCATCGTTTACTAGCTTTGCATCTACTCTAGCAGCACCAATACCAATTCGAGCTAATATCTTATTAAATAAAGCCATTCATTCCATCCTCCCCATTTTTACGCTATATTACCAGTTTAAAGACTTCATATTTTTATCAACAAGAAACTGCAAATCCCCTTTGAGTTGCATTATATCTTTATAAAAGTCATCGGTTTGTAACATTTTGCGAATGATTGCTGTGAGCTCTGATGATAACAGAAGCTCTTCTTCCCAACTCTTCTCTTTTCTTGAAGTGGGCTTATAGTCTGAGTACAGCAAAAACAGTGCGAAGTGCCCTAAAGCGTATACATCACTTTGAACAGTTGTTCTTCTCATATACTGCTGTTCTGTTACTAAACCTTCTACTCGTTCATCATCTCCAATAAAACGTGCTAAACCAAAATCGATGATGTAAATAACATCACCAACCTTAAGAATGTTTGGAATTCGCAAGTCACGGTGAACAATTCCTTCATGATGAAGAAATTGAATCACTTCTATGACTTGTAGCAATATTTGAACTACATCTTTTTCTTTGTATTTATGATGATGTTCAAATATTAAATCTTCAAACGTCTTCCCGTTAATATAGTCCATTATAATAAAAAATCCAGCGCTACTTTCCTCTACGTCCAGTAGCCGAGGAACTTGTGGATGATCTATTCTTGCTAATATCTTTTTTTCATACTCAAAAGCGCGCCTGCCTTGCTCAAGCTTTTGTTTTGTTTTACGTAGCTGCTTCACTACTACTTGTGTTTCAAATTTTTGATCTTTAGCTAGGTATGTAATACCGTAGCTTCCCATTCCTAAAACACGGTCAATTTTATAACGATTCTTAATTAGTGTTCCTGGTCTTAAAGGGCGATCTATTAGAAATCGTTGAATCGATTTTAAAAAGTGTTTCATTTGTTCAATCAGCTAGAAGAAAAGCTGGAGAAAAAGCTTTTTTTCTTACGCTTATAATGATGATGTCCATACTTTGAGTGACTTCGACTGTCATAGTGACGTCCTTTTTTGTAGTCGCTGCTACTATAATGTCGAGGACGACGATGATAATCACTGCTGCTATAGCGATGGTGTTTTTTCGAACCTAATATTGAATTCAATAGTTTTTTTATCATAATAATTCCCTCTTTTCTTAACACTTATTACACTTTCTACGTACTAATAATATAAAGGTTTCAAAAACTTTATTCCCGGTTTAGTTGCTTTAAAACGAAAAGGAGAACTTTTATGATTTATTCACTTCCATTCAAGGTTAACAAGACCATGACAATTGAAACAACGAACAACTTGGCACACTTAAGCCAGCGCTCTTTAGCTATTCTATCTTCCTTTTCTAACAGTATTGAATTAAATGAAAAAGAGTCTAAGATTGTTCAAAGAATTAAAACAAAAGTTGGCTTACACAATAAAAACAACATTACGCGAACTCATGCTTATCTTAAATTTTATAAGAGTTATCCGGAAATAAAATGGGCGTTTTTAGCTCACCTCGTTTCTAGAAATGGCGGCTACTATATGACCGACTTGCAAACTACTTTCGCCAAAAAGCTTCTTTCTCCTGTCCAACAGCACGCTTTTTTTCTATTTTTAGAGCGTGCAAATGCTACAATCTTTCAAGATGCTTTTGCTCAACTGTTGTTATATGAAGAAAGTCAAAAAAATGAGCAAAACCTGTCTCACTTGCTTTCACCCTTAGGGGTATCCGCATTTATGCACCCCATTTGGACTGAGTTTATCAACGACCCTACTGAAAAAGAACATTTGCTATCCATGGCTTTAATTGTGAATGAGCAACACTATATTGAAAATAAGCTCATTCACGATAAAAAAACAAAAGAAGACGTACTGGACACATGGCAGTTTTATGCACAAAGCTTACTTGGTATGACCCAAGTATTAATTCCCTATGAATGTGATAAAGAATTAGCTTTAATTGGAGTGAACATTTCACAATTTTCTTCCCTTAAAAACCGAATTATTGCTGGAAAGCTACTTTATGCACTTCTGTTTTTTCATAATCATTTATATTCAGGTACTTATTCATTTGCGGATAGCGTAGAACATACAGGAGCGAGACACGACTATTCATCAAGCCTACACCCAAAATTTAATCATTTTAAGGCTCCTTCATCCACTGTTCCCCTAGATATGTGTTGGGGAAACCGCGTTCACACGTTTTTAGATCAATCTGATTGGTTTGTAGGGACATCACCCTATCACTACTTAACAACACTAAATATCCCCTCTATAATATAAAAACGACGAGTGGCCTCGTCGTTACATAAAGTACGGCTATTAAATTACTATTATCTCTCTTTATTCATCTTGCTCATCGATAATACATTTATCAATCAAATAATCAAATGTAATATCAGCCAACTCTCCTAGCTCTTCCTCAGCTGGAGCGTACCCCCGCTTTATTAGTTCATTGTAAAAGAACTCAGCGATTTCCTCTGTATCAATAACTACTTCGATTTCTTTCACAATATCACTCCTCACCCCGTCTCAGCGGGCAAGCGTAGCTTCATGAGCTCGCAAAATAGCAAAGCAAAGGACTAGCAAATATCTAATCTTACTAGCTCAAACTTTACTTTATATACTTTTATGAGCAAAAGTACAAGAGTATGTCTAAAATTTTTAATGCTATACGTCTCTTTCTATGTATAGCTTACACTTTCTAACATACGCTTATAACAACTGACATGGCATTACGCTTTATCTTGCTCTGATTTGGAGATCTTGTGTAAATGTTTCAGTACTAAGTTCATTACTTCTACATACTCATCATCTTGAAACATCTCGTGTAAAGTCCTGTAATCGTTATAAACATCTAACAAACCATTTATGATTTCGTGCTTTTCTTTTGTTAATTTCATCTCTTCTTTTCCATGTCCATTTTGTTTTTTCATCGTCGGTAGCAACTCCGTCTTTTTAATTTCTTTTCCTAAATACAACATATCGATATTTTGTACATAGTTTTCTGTTTCCTCATGAGGAGTCACGAGAATAAGCTCTTCTTCACTTGCTTCAAGCCATTCTCCGTCAGTAACACGGGATAATTCATATACAATATCTTCCCATGCATCTTCTTTATATCGCCATATTTCTGTACGAATGCCAATGATTTTAAACAATTCTTTTCCATAATTAAACACTTGAACAATGTCACCAAAGAAATACTTATATTCTAACTCAACGCGTTCTTGTACTAAGATCTGTCCATCATAATCTTCTAGTAACTCAATTGTATCTTCTAAAAACAGACCTTCACTATGGTTAATCTCATATACAAAGAGTCCATCCATCACTTTTATATCTGTAATGGTGCCAACGGTCCCATATATCGTTACAACGATTGTATCCCCAATGCGGTATTTAGGCTTTTTCTTGCCTGCCATCGTCGCACCTCCCTGTTAAACTAACACCTACTGAAAAGTTACAATAGTATATGCAAAAATAGTAAAAGGGGAAGTGTAACATCACCTCAATCAAGCCTGAAATGCGCTGATTTTCACAAAAAACAAAGGACCTCTATACTCTGAGTATAGAGGTCCTTTGTTTTTTGACACCTTACTGATTCATTTCATATAGCTCCCATGCCTCATCAAAAACAGACATGCTCATCGTGTAATCACCATTTAATTCGAGATAAGAGCTGATCTCATTATAATCATCTGCCATTTTAGGAAAGCTATGGTCTTCATACACAAAGCGTGCTAGCTGTCCTATTACATCATTTTTTGGATTTAACCTGAATTTCATCATGTAGTGATAAAATGACTTCATACGCTGTTCCCCCTGTATTTTATGCAGCATTTGCTCAAGTTTTATTTGGTATAAGACTACCATGTAAATAGTCTCTTGTGAATGACGTCGAATCCTGACTTGGATACACAAAAAACATTACATTATGATTACAGATTTGTGTTCTAGTTGCATTGTATAGTAAAGAAAACAAGTTGTCATATCAAGCATTTGGTTTTTAACTTTAATTGAATGTGACAAAAACGATGCACAACTGTAACAAAAATGCTGTTTCGACAGGTTTTATAGTAAAAATATAAATTGCAAATTTTTCATTTTCATGATTTAATTTGCTACTGAAAGCACAATAAAAAATTGCTGATACACGTTTAAATCAGCAAAGAATAAGGAAAGATGAATAATATGAGTACACGAAATGCTTATTTTGATAACGCTAAATTTGTATTAATTTTTTTAGTTGTATTTGGACATATGATTTCACCTTATCGTACAGATAGCGAGGGCATGTTGTCCATTTATCACTTTATCTTTATTTTCCATATGCCAGTATTTATCTTACTAGCTGGTTATTTCTCTAAAAATTTTCATAAAAAAGGATATTATAAAAAAATCTTTACCAAAGTTGCTATTCCTTACTTAGCATTTCAAACCATCTACACCTTTTACTATAGTGCGCTTTATACGAACGAAACGTACACGTTACAGTATTTAGTACCACGTTGGGCAATGTGGTTCTTGCTTAGCTTAATCTTTTGGAAATTAATGCTGCCATTTTTCGCAAAGTTTCCAATGTGGATTAGCATGACCGCTTCTATTTTACTAGGTGTTGGAATTGGTTTTGTCAACATTGATGGATTTGAAAAAATCCTAAGTATCAGTCGTATGTTTGTATTCTTCCCTTTCTTTTTGATGGGTTATTATCTATCACAGAGAGAAGAACCATTTAAAAATCTTTTAACAGCCAAAAATCGGGTGATTGCTTCAACTATTCTAGTTGTAACACTGGCAGCAAGTTATTACTTTTTAAATGACACCGTTTATACGGACATGCTTTATGGCACAAACACATACAATAGCGTAAGCGAATTTCTAATGCGTTTGTCTCACTATGCCATTGCGTTTATTGTATCTTTTGCATTTATGGCCTTAATCCCAACACGTTCTTTTGCTTTAACAAGCATCGGACAGCGTTCGCTTTATGTCTACCTTTTACATGGATTTGTTTTAAAGTGGTTTTTCACTACTGAATTTGCTAAAAGCTTAGATGCTAGCTTTTGGAGCATAATGGTTTTAACAGCTATGTCTATTTTAGTAACGCTTTTATTAGGTAGTCGCATTGTTGATTGGGTTATTACTGGTACGAAACTATTTATTCAGTTCATTACGCCAAAGAAAGCCATAGAAAAATTCTCATTAGCAATTAAACGAACGTTCCCATAAACAAAAATCTCATCTCTTACTAAGGGATGAGATTTTTGTTTATGGGGCTCAAATAGTTTCTAATTTCATTTTACTGAATTTTATGGTAACGTTTCACTATAAGAGAAAGAAGGAGTGTATACACATGGAACTTGGTTATTATGATGGACAATTTCGAGATATCAACGAGAGAGTAATTCCTATTGATGAGCGCGGGCATCAATTTGGCGATGGCGTATATGAATTTATTCGCGTATACAAAGGAACACCTTTAGCACTATCTCAGCATTTAGATCGTCTTGAGCGAAGCGCAAAAGCGTTATTAATTGAGCTTCCATTTAGCAGAGTGGAATTAGAAAAATTAATCGAGGAAGGACTACAAAAGTCCACATTGGCAGAAGCCGATATTTACATGCAGGTCACGCGTGGAATTTCTCCTCGAAATCATTTATTTCCAGATACCAAAGCAGAGTTATCTATGACGATTAGACATCCACGCCAAATGCCTGATGAGGCTTATGAAAAAGGGATTTCCACCTTACTTTTAGAAGATGAGCGTTGGGCAAACTGTTACATTAAATCATTAAACTTACTTCCAAATATTCTAGCAAAACAAGCAGCTGCCTCTAAAGGATGCAAAGAAGCCATTCTTGTAAAGGACGGATACATAACAGAAGGTTCTAGCAGCAATGTGTTCGTCATAAAAGATCAAACCCTATATACCACTCCAGCCACTAAGCAAATTTTATGCGGTATTACACGTACCAATATTCTTTCTTGCGCAAAACAAGAAGGCATTCAAGTGCGAGAACAGCATATGACAATTGATTTTATTAAGCAAGCTGATGAAGCCTTTGTCACGAGCACATCCATTGGTATCTTACCAATTGCACGCATCGATGGGCAAGACTTGTCAACAACACGTCCTATTATTGATAAATTAACTAATGCATACCAAACATTTCGAGAGCAGCAAGTACACGTACAAAGTTAATATAAGAACAAAAAGCCCTTATTTTTTCGGGACTGACCCCGTAAAGTGAGACAAATAAAAAACACCTTTAAGTTGAAAACTGGGTATGTAGTACCTAACCATCACTTGGAGGTGTTTTTTCTATGGGAACAAGAGTCAGTTATCCAGTCGAACTAAAGTTAAAGGCAATTGAAATGAGATTAGCCGGTGTACCTGTAAAAAAAGTCTTATCACAACTAAACATTCGAAATCCTACCCAATTAAAAACGTGGATGAAGTGGTATCAAACTGGGAATGTACACCGGTTGGAACAGCCAGTAGGCAAGCAATATGCCTATGGAAAAGGTCCTGATTTTGAAAGCGAGACAGCGAAGTTAGAGGCTGAGAACCGACAGTTAAAGCAACAAATCGAGATTTTAAAAAAGTACAAGGAATTGGAAAGGAAGTGGTACCAGAAATCGCAGTGAACCTAGTGGAAGAGTTAAAAGAACAAATCCCTATTTATCAAATCTGTTTCCATCTTGGTATTCCCCGATCCACTTACTACCGTTGGAAGCAGCATAGTCAACAGGATACACGAAAGAAATGGATGGAACAGCAAGTGGGTGAACAATGTCGTGCACACAAGTTTCGATATGGCTATCGAAAAATCACAGCTGTACTCAAGCGAACCATGAAGATTAACCACAAGTTTGTGCAGCGTACCATGCAGAAATACGGTTGGCAATGTCGTGTTAAACGAAAGAAACGGCAGCGAACAGGGCAACCTTATCAGGTTGCAGAGAATGTATTAAATCGTGACTTTCAAGCTGAACGCCCTCTCCAAAAGCTCGTGACCGATATTACGTACTTGCCTTTTGGGCCGAAACCATTGTATCTTTCAAGTATTCAAGATTTATTTAACGGAGAGATTATTGCGTATTCCATAGGTGATTGTCAAAATGTCGCGTTTGTTTTAGACACGCTTAACCAACTCCCTTCTCTACCGGAAGGGTGCACGTTGCATAGTGATCAAGGCTCTGTGTACACATCGTATGCTTATCAACAAACAATTAAAGAGAAAGGCATTATCATGAGTATGTCCCGAAAAGGGACGCCCGCAGATAATGCCTCAATTGAATCGTTTCATTCCTCACTAAAGTCTGAAACGTTCTACCTTGACGAGTTGACATACACTACGACTACCATCGTAGAGCAAACCGTCAAAAGCTATATTACGTATTATAACCATGCCCGTATTCAAACAAAATTAAACAACCAGTCTCCTGTACAATACAGAAAACTGGTTGTTTAAAAGGTGTTTTGATTCCTGTCTCAAAAACAGGGGTCAGTCCCTTCAAATAAGGGCTTTTTCTTAGAACTTGAAATAGTTACGTTTTAATAGACGCGGTGTTGCCAGTAGTTCTTTATAAGAAATAACCTTTTGAAGCAGCTTTGTATCTACAAGCAGCAGCTGTGTTTCAATCTCTTCTATCACTTCTTCTTCTTGATAATGCATTCCACAGGCAGAACATTTAATACAAGGTACATCCGTGATTTCAATTCCTCTTGTTCCATCTGGAAGTTCCCAAAAAGCGGTATGGACGCTTTTTTCCCCAGCGCTTTCGCCGCACCATGCGCATTCTACCATCATTGTATTTGCCTCCTCAAGATGAAGTGGAACCCTTTTCTTTTTGTGCTTGAGCTTGAAACTTTTTCTCCTTTAACTCATCTCTTTTTTCACGTTTATCCTTTAGAGTTGCATGTGCTGTATCTGCTTCATAAGATTTCCGTCTAGTTACTCTTCCTAACCCCTCCGGGATAAGCGTTGAGTTTGTTTCATTCATTAACCCTGCTATTCCAATAGAAGATTCCTTTTGCTTTGCATCCGGATAAATTGAATAGAAGTAGTCATCCGCTCTGTTAGGAATATAGTTTTCTGGTTCTGGATAAGTGGTAATTACCCCTTCAAAGTTTCGAAGTACAACCTTACCAGCACTTTGACTAATTAAATAGTTTGGTTGAATGGCAATCTTACCGCCACCACCAGGTGCGTCCACTACAAAAGTAGGTACAGCATAGCCTGACGTATGCCCTCTTAGTCCTTCAATAATTTCAAGCCCTTTGGATACAGGTGCTCTAAAGTGACCAATTCCTTCTGATAAATCACATTGATAAATATAGTAAGGTCTGACACGAATTTTCACTAAATCATGCATTAGCTTTTTCATAATTGGTACGCTATCATTAATACCAGATAAGATAACTGCTTGATTTCCCACAGGCACACCAGCATCCACCAGCATTTCACATGCTTTTTTCGTTTCTTCTGTGATTTCAATTGATGTATTAAAATGAGTATTTAGCCAGACTGGATGATACTTTTTTAAAATGGCACATAAGTTTTCTGTGATTCGTTGCGGAAAAACAACCGGTGCTCTTGTGCCAATACGAATGATTTCAACATGGGGAATAGCGCGTAAGTTTTTTAAGATATATTCTAAAATTTGATCATTAATTAGCAACCCATCGCCACCGGATATTAGAACGTCTCGTACTTCTTTTGTTTGAGCAATATATTCAATTGCCATATCTAGTTGTTTTTTAGGAACACCCATTCCAATTTGTCCTGAGAATCGTCTCCGGGTACAATAACGACAGTACATCGAGCATTGATTGGTGACAAGAAATAAAACTCGGTCAGGGTAGCGATGTGTAAGCCCAGGTACAGGTGAATCTTCATCTTCCTCTAAAGGATCTTCTAAATCATATCTCGTTTTATGCATTTCTTGACCAATTGGTACAGACTGCATGCGAATTGGACAACGCGGATCATCTGGATTCATTAACCAAGCATAATAAGGTGTAATATTTAATGGAATCGTTTTGGTTGCAATTCGAACCCCCTCTTCTTCTTCGGGTGTTAAATGAATGACCTTTTTTAAATCATCAAGCGTTCGAATTGTATGGGTTAATTGCCAAATCCAATCATTCCATTTCTCTTCTGGTACATCTTTCCAAAGGTCGATGTCTTTCCAATGACGCGATGGCTTATATAAGTCATGTAACACAAAAACGCCTCCCTTAATTAAAATTTAGACTGTGCTACTACTTTATATATGTGGATGCCTAGTAAATGGTTATATTTTATCTAACTTTCCTATTCTAAAGCCCATTTTTTAATGTTGATAAATCCTTTGACCATATATTCATATTTTCTAGCGTCTTAGAAATGAAGCAATTGTTAATAAGTCTCCCACTATAGGAATAGCCAAGCTGGTGGAAAGCGGCATTCATACCTAATGAAAGCGCTCTCGCTATGGTGTATACACAATAAACATATTCCTTTTTCAATTCTCTCTCAATTTCAACCATTAAATGCTTCATTAAACCAAGTGAGCGGTGAGATGGCAGAGTAGCACAATCTGTTAATTCTGCATTGTGATACACCTTATTAATTTCTGCGGAAGCTGCGCTTACAATTTCTCCTTCATATTCAATAATAAAGAAAAGTGTTCCATCTTCAAGTATGTTTTGAACGTAAATCAAATCATGTAAGGGAGAAGGGTAAATGGTAAATACTGTTTTATATAATGTTACGAGTTGTTTGGCATCACTCTTTACAGCTTTCCTTAACTTGTAAGGTAGCACCAATGTTTCCTGGCACTTTAGCGGTAATAACTGAACTTTTTCAAGAAGATTATTTTCTTTCACATAATAATTATGCACTTGCCTCTCTTGGCTTTCATAAAAGGTCATTAAGTAAGCAGTGCTTCCATTAAAATAAGAGGGAATGGTTGCTTCCAAACGATATCCATATTTCAACCAGCTTTCAACCTGTTCGTAGCGAGACTTTATTATTGCTTTTTCTAACTGATGCTTATTCATCTCTCTCTTTATATAGTGACTTATGCTAGAAATATTTCCTCGATAATCCTCAATTCGAAGCCTTTTATTAAAGGAGTCGTGTATACAGAGCGCGCTGAATTCCGGTCTATTAACTTCAAGCAAACCGTTTCCCTCCTTCATCATTCAGCAATTCCGCACCAATCAATAATGGTAAGAGCAATGATTTCAGTAGCTTTTATAACAGATTCAATAGAAATGTATTCGTTTGGAAAGTGAGCAACTTCCGTAACTCCTGGACCAAACACCACCGTTGGAATCTTACCAACCTGAGATAAAATTCCTCCATCAGTACCCCAAGGTGATGCTTCAATACTAGGAGGGTGACTCATTGCTTGCTCATAGCTTTGAGAGAGAGATGAAATAAGAGGGTGTTGTATATCTAGTTCATTTGGTAGCCATTGTGCCCCAAACCATTCTACATTCACAGGTTGAATATTAAACCAAGAATCTTGCACGCTAATTTTTTTCAACCATTCTTCTACTTCTTCCTTCACATCTTTCATCTTTTCATGAGGTGCAACTCCAATCCTTCCTTCAATTATGACTTCATCTGCAACTGAAGACGGCCAAGATCCACCTTTTATAGTACCTATGTTAATTGGCACAGGAATGGGAGTATTTTTGTACAGCGGATCCACAATGCGGGCATTGCGATTTTTCTCTAGCTGCTGCAGATGTTCAATAAGAAGCATTGCTTTCTCGATTGCACTCACTCCTTCATACCTTGTACCTCCGTGAGCAGATCGACCATGTATGGTTAAACGAAACCACATAGAACCTTGCTGTTTGGAGAATATCTTCATGCTCGTAGGTTCAGGGATAATGGCTCCGTCCGCTTTGTAGCCTCTTAACACACATGCAAGCGTACCTGCTCCTCCACTTTCTTCTTCAATTACACTTTGAAAGATAACGTCACCTTTTAATGAAATTCCGATTTCTTGTAACGCTTGAATAGCAAAAAGAAGAGCTACGTTTCCTCCTTTCATATCCGTACTCCCTCTGCCATATACATTTCCATCTCTTACAATTCCACTAAATGGGTCATCTTTCCAATGTGTTAAATCTCCTGGTGGTACCACATCAATGTGACCATTTAATAGAATAGATTTGCCTCCCCCCCTTCCTTTTAAAACACCTACAACATTAGGGCTATCTTGAAAGCTGGTTCGAGTCGAGGCAAATGCTTCATTTTTACGCAGCTCTTTAAAATCTGGTTCCCATATATCAATGACTAACTGAAGCTGCCTTAACTTTTCAATCACGATTGCCTGCACATATTTTTCATTCCCCTGTACACTTGCTTCTTGCACAAAACGTTGTAAGAGCCGAACTATTTCATGTTTATATTCAATTAACCACCCCTGAATTTTCTCTTGCCAATTCGTCATCTACAAACCTCCTTAGGGAATCATTTTAATGCTATCGCTAAGCTCTACTGTTGCATCAGTTGCTTGCAGCACCTCTTCGACGGTATAAGGAGACATTACTTCTATTAAAATCAAGCGATTATTTTCTACTTTTAAGACGGCTTGATCTGTAATAATTAAATCCACGCAGCGCTTAGCGGTAAGTGGCAACGAACATGATTTTACAAGCTTAGGTTCTCCATTTTTATTAGTGTGGTTCATCAATACAACCACCTTCTTAACTTTTTGGGCTAATTCCATCGCTCCTCCCATACCTGGTACTCGCTTGCCAGGTACAATCCAGTTTGCCAAGTCCCCTTGTTCACTGACTTCTAGCGCACCTAATATGGTCATATCAACATATCCTTTTCGAATCATCCCAAAAGCAATAGCGCTATCACAATATGAAGATCCTGCAAGCGTAGTAATGGGATAACCTGCTGCATTGCAGGCATTTTCATCTTCCTGCCCTTTAACTGGGGAGGGACCGATTCCAACAATTCCATTTTCAGCATGAAACATTACCGCTATCGTCGAAGGAATATAGTTAGGAATAAGTGATGGAATTCCAATACCTAGATTCACAATCATTCCATTTTCAATTTCCTGAGCAGCGCGCTTAGCAATTCGCTGTCGACTATCTATTCCCAAACCCATTTCCAATCCACCCCTTTTGACTGAACAATATAGTTTACAAAAACACCTGGAGTCATAACTGAATCAGGATCAAGTTCACCTAACGGGACAATTTCTTCCACTTCAGCAATCGTTACTTTACCAGCCATAGCTACAAGCGGGTTCGTATTACGAGCGCTTTTATCATACAGCAAATTCCCAAATTCATCTGCTTTCTTAGCGTAAACAATTGATACATCTGCTTCCAACGGCGTCTCCACTAAAAACGTTTTGTCTGATAGAGTAATCATTTGCTTTCCCACACAAATTACGTCGGTTTCAATACCCACATCAATCAATATGCCGCCGATGCCTACTCCGGCTGCTCGAATTCTCTCAACAAGCGTTCCTTGAGGAGAAAATTCTACTTCTAGTGTTCCATCTGTCATTTGTTTACCAGCAACCGGGTTGGAACCAATATGCGAAGCAATGAGCTTTTTAATTCGCTGTTCACATACAAGCTTCCCTACACCAATGTTTGGAAAACCTGCGTCATTACAAATAAGCGTTAGCTCGTTAACATCACTTTTTAACATTTCTTCGATTATAGTAGGAGCTGTACCCACTCCTCCAAATCCACCAAACATAATCGTCATACCACTTTGAACATAGTTCATGATATCTTTACTTTTAACCATTTTATGAAACTTATTTTGAAGATTATTCATTTTTCTCTTCCTCTCCCCCCAGTTCTTTTTCAATCTCAATCATCGTCACAGTTAGTAATTCCACCAGCTCATCAATTTCGTGTGACGTAATAGTATATGGAGGTGATATGATAATCCCATCCCCTTCTATCCCATCTTCTCCAGCTTGAGAGGGGTATAGCAGAAGACCTTTATCTTGAGCTTTTTGAATAATCCTAGACGTCAATTCAATCGATGAAGCAAATGAAGCTTTAGAATTTAAATTTTGAACAAGTTCTATACCTAGCAGTAATCCCTTTCCTCTAATATCTCCTATAATATTTACATGCTGTTGCAAACTCTTAAGCTTTGCATACAAATATGCGCCTTTGCTTTCAACTGCTTCTATTAAAGAGTGATCCTGGATGTAATCGAGTACAGCTAAAGCAACTGCTGAAGAGAGCGGATTTGCGCTTAGTGTATGTCCACTCATAATTAGATTAGATCCATTCAGTACGGGTGCTAGTACGTCCTTGGTAGCAACGGCGGCTGCAATTGGAGTGTATCCAGCACTTAAACCTTTACCAAGAGTCAAAAGATCGGGCTTAGCTTTCCAATGTTCATACGCAAACACCTTTCCTGTACGTCCCATTCCCGTCATTACCTCATCTACAATCCATAAAACATCGTATTTATCGCAAATCTCTCGGATTCGCTCGTAATATCCATCCGGTGGTGTAATCGCCGCTCCAGCCGCTCCAATAATAGGTTCCGTAATAAAAGCTGCAATTTGCTCACTTCCCGTACGCTTAATTACTCGTTCAAGTTCGTTTGCACATGCTAAGTTACAAGATGGGTACGTTTTTTCAAATGGACACCTATAACAATAAGGTGGCGAAACGGAAGGGTACTCCTCTAGTAAAGGCACAAACCTTTTCCTTCTACCTGCATGCCCTGACATAGACAAAGCACCAATTGTAATGCCGTGATAACTCATCCACCTTGATAATACTTTTATTTTTTGAGGCTTTCCTTTTTCCTGCCAGTGTTGAATAGCCATCTTCATTGCGGTTTCTGTTGCTTCGGTTCCACTATTAACAAAAAAAACAAATTGGAAATGATGATTGCTCAGCTCACAAAGCCGTGCTGCTAATCTTTCAGCAGGTTCACTTGTAAACTGAGAGCGATACACAAACGCAACTTTTTTTGCTTGGTCATTCATTTTATCAATAATCTCTTGAACACCATGTCCAACGTTTGCCGTCACCGCACCAGATGATGCATCTAAATATTTTTTGCCTTGTACATCATACAGATAAACTCCCATTCCGTGAGAAATCGTAGGATACCAAGCATCTAACAGTGGTTTGATTAAGTTCGATAAAGACTTATCAGTCATCGCGATTCCTCCTTATCACAAGACCTCTATTAAAGTCTATGCCCTATGAACACTGTTTTTGCTAAGTAAAAAGGATTGTTTTTACTGGAATAGAAAAAGGCTCACTCCTTACGCTTTTAACGTAAAGAGTGAGCCTTATTATCGTATCAAAAACCCTTTGTTTGTAATTTCCCAGTCATCCCCTACTGGTTAATGTTTTAAATTAAGCTCCCGCTTTTTCAGCTCTTCTTGCTTCAGATTCAGCAACAATCACTGCACATGCAGCATCCCCTGTAATGTTAACCGATGTACGAATCATATCAAGCAAGCGGTCAATACCGATAATTAATGCAATACCTTCTACTGGTAAGCCAACTGCTGAAAGTACCATCGCTAACATGATAAGTCCAACACCTGGAACTCCAGCTGTTCCAATACTTGCAAGAACGGCTGTTACCACAACTGTAATTAGTGCACTGAATGATAAGTCAACTCCGTAAACCTGAGCAATGAAAACAGTTGCTACCCCTTGCATAATTGCTGTTCCATCCATATTAATTGTCGCACCTAACGGCTGAACAAAACTACTGATGGACTCAGGTACACGAAGATTTTTCTGAGCTACGTTCATTGCAATTGGCAACGTGGCATTACTACTTGACGTACTAAAACCAACCGTCATAGCTGGTGAGAATCCTTTAAAGAATTCGATTGGATTACGTTTTGCTAAGAGCGCTACAGAGCCACCGTACGTTAAGATAGCGTGAACAAATAGCGCGAGCACAACTACTGACATGTAAAGCCCCATTGCTTTAATTGCTCCCCACCCTTGGCTACCAACCGCCGTTGCGATTAAACCAAACGTACCATATGGAGCAAACTTCATTACTAAGTTTACAAGGTACATCATAAGCTCGTTACCCTGATCAATAATGTTGTAAAGTCCTTTCGCTTTGTTACCTAGCATCGTAATTCCGAACCCAATAAAGATTGAGAATACGATGATTTGAAGCATGTTTCCTTCAGTCATTGCTAGAACTGGATTCGTCGGAATCATGTTTAGCAACGTTTCACCTACAGGAGGTGCTTCTTGTGCTTCAAAAGATGCGTTTTCTGTGTCAAATGTTCCAACTGTACCAGGTTTAATAATAAATGCTAGTATAATAGCGATTGTAATAGCAATTGTTGTCGTAATTAAAAAGTAACCAATTGTTTTACCACCGATGCGGCCAAGTTTCTTCGGATCTCCCAAACCTGCAACGCCAAGTACAATTGAGAAAAATACAATTGGCACAACAAGCATTTTAATAAGGCTTAAAAAGATTTGTCCAAGCGGCGTAAATAAATATTTATCTAGCGTTGTAAACGTCCCTGGTGAAAACGTATTTAATAAGACCCCTACAACAGCACCAATAATTAGTGCAATGATAATCTTTGTTGATAGTTTCATTGATGAACCCCCTCATATAAACAAATTATATTATTAATTTAATAACTACCAAGAATAAAAGATTTAATATTCCAAAAAGAATAATCACTTTAAATTTATATTATTTTTGAAATTTTCAGAATAGAACGAGCTCCAGCTGCTTTTTTTAAAATTATCGAAAAAAGTGTACAAAAAAAACCATGAGAGCCCTCTCTGGTTTTCAAACCTTCCATGTACTCTCCCACAAAATGCTGACGAGGTTAGCTGTCGGATTCGGGTATGTGAGTTACCCTACTTAACTATCAAGTTAAGATTCACCCCTAGTGCTTGTCCGCACAAATTTGGGTCCCCCGCTTTCTTTCAAATCTGAAATTAAGCAACTGTTATTTTGATGTAATAGTTTTGCACTGCAATAACTTACTTCTTTATTAAAATTCATTTCCTATCACTTTGTCAAGATAATATACAAAAAAAATTCAAAACGCTGTCGATTTTTTTATTTACATGTCATATTTCCTCACACTTAATGTGCGTTTTATATTCATTTTTATGTTCGCTATAAGCCAAAGTTTTCTTTTCTAAACAACATTTCAACTTAAAATAGCACCTCATACCAATAACAACTAACAAATTGTATAGTCATACTAAACAAAATACCAAAAAGCCATTTTATAACATTTAAAATAGTATAATTAATATTCATATTTATTTATTTTTATTCATTAATTGTAAGCATTATCATTTTTATTTTCATATTTTATACTGATTTACTGTATATCCTTAAACCTCTCCCTCTAAATTTCACCAACAGTGAGTTTAGCTAGTTTAAACTTTATTTTTTCGCAACCCCCCTCAAAAATTACATTTTTTTCTAAAAACCATTTCAATCTCCCTACTCTTTTTGATAAACTATAAAGAACAATATATTGATTTTTATATCATAGAGGAGAGCTCTAACCATGTTTACTGTCTTAATTGTAGAGGATGATCAAAAAATTGCTTCTTTATTAAAAGAGCAGCTTGAAAAATATAATTTACACGTACATATCGTTACATCATTTACGGATGTACTTGATGATTTTCAAAAGCACCAGCCTAACCTTGTCTTATTGGACGTGAATTTACCAAAATATGATGGATTTTACTGGTGCAGACAAATTCGCACTCTCTCCACTTGCCCTATTATTTTCATCTCAGCACGTGATGGAAAAATGGACCAAGTAATGGCATTAGAAAGTGGAGCCGATGATTATTTAACCAAACCTTTTGACTACGACGTAGCTATTGCCAAGGTAAACAGCCAACTACGACGCGCATATGGCTCTTATGCACCTACGAATCAAGAACGAATTATAGAGCATGCTGGTTTAACTTTATATCCTGAAAGGCTACTATTACGCTACAA
This sequence comes from Bacillus sp. 1780r2a1, assembly GCA_024134725.1. Classification (NCBI taxonomy): domain Bacteria; kingdom Bacillati; phylum Bacillota; class Bacilli; order Caryophanales; family Bacillaceae; genus Bacillus; species Bacillus sp. 1780r2a1. The sequence continues at coordinate 2,904,846 of CP099863.1, forward strand.
AAGCAAAGAAATTGAACTTAGCCAAACAGAAAGCAAGCTCATTGAAACATTATTAGTTAAAGCAGAAAGAGTTGTGAGCAGAGATCGATTGCTTGAGAAAATTTGGGACGACCAGCTCTTTGTTGATGACAATACTTTAAATGTCTATATGACGCGTACGCGTAAAAAACTAGCGGATGTTGGTATTGAAAAGGCAATTGAAACGATTAGAGGTACAGGCTATATACTGCGAATTCAAGAGGCGAATAAATCATGAAGCTGTTTTTTAAAGAACATCTTCCACTTACATTTTTTTATCTTATGCAATTGGGTTTAGTATGCACAATTTTTGCTTTAGATGGCTTTCGAGATGTTTTTACTATTCTTTACGCTATTTTGATCAGCACAGTTATCTATATCACTTACCTCTGTTATCGCTATTACACAAACAAAACATTTTATAAGCACCTTTCAAGTCCATTACATAAGTTAGAAGACAGCGTATTATCTAAGGAAGACTCTCCGCTTTCAGAAGCGTTAAAAGAACTTTTCGAGAGTCAATTTCGAAGCTTTCATAATGAAATGTATCACTATCAAAATAAACTTAATCAACATATGACATTTATGAATCAGTGGGTTCATCAAATGAAAACCCCTGTATCCGTTATTCATCTGATGATTCAAAACGAAGACGAACCTATCTTTCTGAGCATTCAAGATGAAATGGATCGAATTCAAAAAGGGTTAGAGACTGTACTGTATACGTCGAGACTGAATGACTTCAATCATGATTTCCAAGCAGAGAGTGTTTCCCTACATAACGTTATAACAAGGCTTATTTCAAGTTACAAACGTTTTTTTATTCGCAATAAGGTATTTCCAACAGTTGATATTTCACCTCAACTCATCGTAGCTTCTGACGAAAAGTGGATTAACTTTGCTTGTTCACAGCTTATCACTAATGCCGTCCGCTATTCTGCTGGAATTAATCAAAACATCACTATTTCAGCATTTGAAAGAGGAAGACAGGTCATATTAGAAGTAAAAGATCAAGGAATAGGTATTCCATCACAAGATCTAAAACGTGTGTTTGACCCCTATTTCACCGGCGAAAACGGCCGAAAATATCAAGAATCCACGGGGATGGGACTCTATCTCGTAAAAGAAATTTGCAAACAGCTCCACCACCAGGTAGAGCTTGAATCAAAAGTGGGGCAAGGGACTACCATACGCTTAATTTTCCAACAAAATATTGCACGTAACTAAGAAGGCTAATGTATAAATTAGCCTTCTCTTGCTTTCTTACAGAAGTGTAAGATTTCTGTAAGCTTACCACATAGCACACTCGGTTAATTTTCAATAAGATAAGAGTATAGATAAAAACAAATATTTACAAAGGAGTTTGACTATGCCTATTTTACAAGTCAATAACTTAACAAAAGTATATGAAGGAAACGTTTCTTACAAGGCGTTAGAAGGCGTTAATTTTTCAATTGAAAAAGGAGAATTTGTTGGCATTATGGGACCATCTGGAAGCGGAAAAACAACTCTGCTAAATATGGTTTCTACCATTGATTCACCTACAGCTGGAGAAGTACTTATTAATAACCGCAACCCTCATCAACTTAAGAAAAAAGAGGTTGCACTTTTTAGAAGACGTGAGCTTGGGTTTGTCTTCCAGTACTTTAATTTATTAGATACATTAACTGTTGAAGAAAATATTATCTTGCCACTCGCTTTAGATAAAGTAAAAAGTTCAGAAATGGCTAAGCGAGTAGCTTCTATTACTAGCAAACTTGGCATTGAACATATTTTAAAGAAACGTACGTACGAAATTTCAGGAGGGCAAATGCAACGAGCAGCCATCGCTCGAGCGATTATTCACCATCCACAGCTGATTTTAGCTGATGAACCAACAGGGAACTTAGACTCCAAAGTATCTAAAGATGTGATGGAAACTCTGCAACATTTAAATGAACAAGAAAATGCGACGATGATGATGGTTACTCATGATGCGCACGCAGCTAGTTATTGTAATCGTGTAATTTTTATTAAAGACGGACAACTTTATAACGAAATTTATCGCGGGAATAACCGCCAAGCTTTTTATCAGCAAATTATTGATATGCTATCAGTTTTAGGAGGAGACGCACATGAGCTTTCGACAACTCGCCTTTAAAAACGTTATGCGTAATAAGCGTACGTACGCAGCTTACTTTTTAAGTAGCGCCTTTTCTGTAGCCGTCTTTTTTCTCTATGCAATGTTTATTTTTCACCCTGGAGTCACAGAAGGTGTAACAAAAGAAATGGCAAAAAAGGGCATGACTGCCGCTGAATATATTATCTATGTATTTTCGTTTTTCTTCGTTCTGTATTCTGTCAGCGCATTTTTAAAGTCTCGCAAGCGTGAATTTGGAATTTTTATTATGCACGGAATGTCTAAACGTCAGCTAAACACCATGATTTTCTTAGAAAATATGATTATTGGTTTTTCAGCCATCATTACAGGAATCCTTGTTGGAATGCTCCTTGGCAAGCTCTACTTAATGATTGGATCTTACGTTATTGGCATGGAGAAGCCTCTTGCGTTTCTAGTCCCTTGGCAAGCACTCGCATTAACAACAGCTGCATTTACCGTTTTATTTCTGGTTATTTCATTTTTCACAAGCTTTTTTGTACGCACAAACAAATTGTTAGATTTGTTTCAATCCACATCAAAACCAAAGCCTGAACCTAAAACTTCTATTGTTTTATCGTTACTGGCTGCTGGGTTATTAATTGGAGGCTATTACTTAGCTTGGACGGCTAACATCTATAACATCGCCTTTCGATTTTTTATCGTTATCCTGATGACCATTATTGGAACCTACTTTTTCTATACGCAGCTAAGTGTTTTCTTATTAAAAATGATTAAGAAAAATAAGCGCTTTTACTGGAATCATACGCGTCTTATTACCATTTCAGATTTAGCTTATAGAATGAAAGATAACGCTCGTATGTTTTTCATGGTAACAATCGTGTCAACTGTTGCTTTTTGTGCAATTGGAACCTTATCGGCGATGGGTGGTTCTAAAAAGCTATTTGATGAACGTGCTCAAATCCCAGTTGTCTATCAATCATCGGACCAAAACCCGAACCAAGCAGCACAAGTACAAGCCATTCGAGATGATTTTCATAAAACGGACTTATCATATAATGAAATCAAAGTAACCTTAATCGAACAGACAGAAACCGAAACAAATAAAAAAGTTGAGCTTATCTCTTTATCAGATTATAATGCGATGGCCATTGCCGCTGGTGAAAAACCGCTTCAGTTAAAAGAAAATGAAGGTCATTATGTCAGCACAGTCACTTATAATACGTTCTCAGATGAAAAGATGAAGCCCATTACCTTAAGTGAAAGCAATCTAACATTTAACGTAACAAAAATTATTGATGCACCTTACTTTTCTTCTGGAATGGTCGGCTATGATTTGTACGTCATTCCAAATGAGCTTTATAAACAAATTCAAAAACCTACGTCAACAACTCACTACTACGGGTTTGCAACCAAAGATTGGGTTGAAACAAAAGACATTGGCTTGAGTTTATATAGTAGAGAAGACGGCATTTATAACGGGAGTTATACGAGTGATCCAGCTTTTTCTTTCTCATCAGCTGGATATGATTACAATATGATGATGGAAATGTATCGCACTGCTCTTTTTGTCGCTCTTTTAGTTGGGTGTGTTTTCTTTATTGCAGCAGGAAGCTTTTTATACTTCCGTTTGTATACAGACCTTGACTATGATAAGCGCCAGTATCAAACGATTGCAAAAGTTGGTTTAACTAAGGCTGAGCTCCATAAGATTATTACGCCACAGCTTGTTTTATTATTTTTTGTTCCCATTCTTGTAGCGTTTGTACACAGTGTATTTGCATTTAAAGCTCTACAAGGCTTATTTGAATTCTCAGTTGTTAAGGAAACTGCAGTTGTTCTGCTTGGATTCGGAGCTATTCAGGTAGTGTATTTCTTATTGATTCGCTCCCGTTATCTAAAACATATTAAAAAAGCTATTATGTAAACAAAAAAAGCGGACCTATGCGTCCGCTTTTTCTTATACCATTGCTGGTTGTTCTTTTGTTTTTCCGTCTTTTAACTTTTCCACGATATCTCGTGCCACCCATACGCCACAAGCACTTGCTTGAGCTAATCCTCGTGTAATTCCAGCACCATCTCCTCCAACGTATAAACCTGAAATCTCTGTCTCAAAGCGATCGGTTAACTTTGGACGCGCAGAGTAAAACTTTGCTTCTACCCCATAGAAAAGCGTGTGTTCAGAAGCTAAACCTGGCGTTACATGATCCAG